>NZ_JABBJJ010000711.1 GCF_012933655.1 Pyxidicoccus fallax
GCCCCGCCCACCCGAAATAGAGCGTGTGCGAGTGCGCATGGAGCGCGTGCCCGAAGTGCAGCCAGGGAAGCGGCTGGAGGAAGGACACGCGCAGCAGCAGGCCGAGGCCGATGGCCAGGACATAGAACGCCAGGGACAGCGTCAGGAACGTGCGCGTCGCGGACGTTGCGCTCGCGGGGACGGGGACGGTGAGGGGCCGGAGCATGCCCCTGGTTGAGGCAAGTCACGTGCCGGCAGACTCCGCTCCGGGCGGCTGTCGGGGTGCCGCAGGAATTGCAGAGGTGGAGACGGCCGGAGTCTGACCCGAGGCACGCGGACACGTGCATCGATTGGCACGCCGCAGGAATTGCGAAGGCGGCGACGAACCGGAGCATGACCGTGGGGCACACAGGCGCGTGCATCGGCTGGCACACCGCGGAATTGCAGGGGTGCAGAAGGCCGGGAGGCGCGCCGGCGCGTGCATCGGCGGGAAGTCCTCCGGAATCGTGAAGGCGCGGACGTGCCGGAGCATGACCGTGAGGCGCGCGGGCATCCATGCGGCTCGGCGGAAACCTCGGAGCGCGGAATGCGCGGTGTCTTGGAGAACGGTACAGATGTGGACGGCTCCGGCCTCGTCGCCGTCGTGGTGCCGCGAGAGCCATCTCCGAGCGTGCTAGAGCCGCCGATATGGCCGAGACCCATGAGAAGGACCACATGAAGCTCCCGGACACCTACCGGGGCGTCAACGCGCGCTACCCGGAGGTGGCCCGTGCATTCCAGGCACTCGGGGATGCCATCCACTCGGCGGGCCCGTTGACGGAGCGCGAGCGGCGACTCGTGAAGCTGGCCATCGCCGTCGGGGCGCGGCTCGAAGGGGGTGTCCACAGCAACGCGCGCAAGTGCCTCTACAGCGGCATGCAGCCGGACGAGGTGCGGCAGGTGGCGCTGCTCGCGCTCACCACCATCGGCTTCCCGTCCATGGCGGCGGCGCTCACGTGGATTGAAGACGTCATCGGCTCCGCGAAGGCGGGCTCTCACGACGCGGCGGCCGAGCCCGAAGAGCCCTGATGCGGCTCGCACGAGTGCTCGCTGCTTCCCGGTAGCACGAAGGCGCGGCGAGCTTGTTCATCGTGCCCGGAGCCTACGGGCTTGCCGGTCAGGGCTTGTCCGGAACGGAATCTCCATTCCTCCTGGCCCTGCCCGCCCGGGCCGCTCTCCGGAACGGAATCTCCATTCCTCCCGGCC
>NZ_JABBJJ010000712.1 GCF_012933655.1 Pyxidicoccus fallax
CTCCCCCACACCCCCCACACCCCATGCGCGCGGTCCTCACCAACTTCGGCAGCCTCGGCGATGTGCAGCCCTTCCTGAACCTGGCCGTCGAGCTGAAACGCCACGGGCATCACCCGGTGCTGGCCGCGGCGCCCTCGTACCGCGCGATAGCGGAGCCACACGGCATCGACTTCGCGCCCGTGGGCCCGGACCTGCGGCAGGCGCAGACCGCCATCACCCAGACGGTGATGATGACCCCGGACGTGTTCCAGTCCACCGGGGACCTGTCCCAGCTCTTCCAGCCGCTCTCCGAGGCGCTGCCGCGCATGCTGGAGGACCTGCGCGCGGTGTGCCGGGGCGCGGACGTGCTCATCAGCGGCCGGGTGCAGCCCGCAGCGCGCATGGTGCACGACCTCACGCACATTCCCTTTGTCTCCGTGCTGGTGGAACACACCGGCAGCGGCGGAGGGAACCCCGCGTTCCAGGCCGCGGTGCGCGCCCTCGTGAATCCGCTGCGCGACTCGCTGCGCCTGCCGCCGTTGGACAATCCGATGGTGGACGGCCTGTCGCCGCAGCTGGTGCTCACCGCGCTCAGCCGGCACGTGCGCCCGCCGCCCGCGGACGCGCCTCCCCACCACCACACCGTGGGCTACTTCTACCTCGACGAGCCCCACTTCACGCCGGATCCGGAGCTGGCCGCCTTCCTCGCACAGGGCGAGCCGCCGGTGTACTTCACCTTCGGCAGCTTGACGTACGACGACCCGGCCGCGCTGACGGACGCCCTGGTGGAGAGCACGGTGCGCTCGGGACGGCGCGCGCTCATCCAACAAGGGTGGAGCGGCCTGGGTCAGCGGATTTTGCCACCCACGGTGCGCGCTGTAGGACCGGTGCCGTACGCATGGCTGCTTCCCCGCGTGTCCTGTGTGGTCCACCATGGCGGTTCGGGGACGACGGGCTACGCCTTCCGCGCGGGGATTCCGCAGGTGGTGGCACCGCACGTATATGACCAGTTCACCTGGGGAGAGCTGGTCCACGAGCTCGGCTGTGGGGGGCCGCCCCTTTCCATGGGGGAGCTGACCGCGGAGCGCCTGTCGGGAGTCATCGACAGGGTGCTCACCGAGGCACGGTACCGGGAAGCAGCGGCCCGGCTGGGGGAGCACATCCGCTCCGAGCATGGAGCGGCGAAGGCGCGCCACCTCATCGAGGACCTGGTGCGCCGGGTGGGGCTGTCGGCGGG
>NZ_JABBJJ010000713.1 GCF_012933655.1 Pyxidicoccus fallax
GTCTTCCCCCACCCCGGCGCGTGCCTCCACACGCACCCGTACTCCTCTCCCCGGTGCCACTGCTTCCCCTCCTCCCACCTCACGTGCCTCCTCTCTCCTCCGCTCATCGCCCGCCCTCCATTCTTCAGAACAGGTCTTCCCCCATGGCCCTCAGGCTCAGCCCCGTGCACCCCTCCGCCTTCAGCCGCTCCACCAGGTCCGAACGGATGATGTATTGGTCAGTCTCCTCCCCCAATCGGAAGAACTTCGCGTTTTCGGGGATGACCTCCTCGCGAAGGAACATCCGCCGCAAGCTCGGGTAGATGATCTCTCGTGGCTCATGGGAGAAGGTTTTATAGACGGAGCGTTGCCAATCGAAGCAGTCCACCTTCATCAGCGCGTTGGCCACGTAGAACTGCTCGTCGTCAACGACATGGCCCCGCCTATCTTTCAGCACGAATGGCAGGTACTCCACCTGCTCCCCTCCCACACCTTCCGCCTCGAAAATCAACCGTGCCTTGTGCGAGAGGATGACAACCTGGTTGATGTTGTTGATGAAGTCCGTCACCCAGTCCCCTCCATCCAACGCCAACTGCAACTCCACCGTGGGCGGGAAAAGGCTCCCCATCCGCTCCCCATCAGAGAGCTTCCAATACTCCTCCACTTTCTCATCAAGCTCTTCGATCTGACAGAACCGCGGATCTTTTCGGACGCCGAATAGGAAGTACTTGAAATGACTCATTTCCTACTTCCGACATCGACAGCCGACAGCGATTGTCCGGGCTTCATTTTCTTGATTTCGTCAAGAACGAGTTCCGATGCAGCCTCAAGCGTCTGTCTTAATTTCATGACTGCCTTCTGACAGTCGCCCTTCCCGGCCATGGCAGCATCCAGCGCCTTCTTGGCTTTACTCAATACATACCGCATCGACGCGGAGTACTCGGGGTGTTCACGAAGTCCCCAGGGGCAGTGCGCCGGCAGCCCCACGATTTCCGCCACGAACACCTCCTTCGGCAGCAGCACCAGGTTGTCTCCCCGGTTGATGTTCCACTTCGCCGCCAGCACCAGCTTCAGCCGCCGCTCCGCCTTCTCGTCCCGGCCAATCAGGTACTCGTGCACCGCCCCCTGCGGCACCAGGTGGTGGTGCTCGTGGTGGTACGGGTACCACGCCCCGTACCCCTGCCTTCCCTCGTCCTT
>NZ_JABBJJ010000714.1 GCF_012933655.1 Pyxidicoccus fallax
TGCCTCCCGGCACCCCGCCGTACCGCAGCCCCGAGGCCATCCGCTTCCAGTGGGACTACCGCAGCCACCCCACCGCCCACTACGAATCCCAGCCCGCCGATGACGTGTTCGCCCTCGGCGTCACCGCCTACCAGCTCGTCACCGGGACGTACCCGCCGCCTCCGCGAGTCGACCTCCCCGCCGGAAGCGAGGGCGTGACACCGCTCATTCCTCCGCGCCGGCACAACCCCGCCGTGTGCGCGGAGCTGGATGCCCTCATCCTCCGCATGCTCGCGGAGCACCCCGGAGAGCGCCTCGGCGGCCACAGCGCGTCCGGGGCGGCGCAGGCGCTGGAGGAGGCCGCCGCCACCGCGGGGCCCCTGGCGGACCTGCCCATCTCCGGACCGGCCGTCGGCGTGCCCCCCGCCGTCACCTCCGCGCCTCCCTTGCGGTGGACCGGGCTCGCCGTGGCCATCGCGCTCCTGTCCCTCCTGGCCGCGGTGATGGGGGGCCTGCTGCGCTCCGAGCCACCACACGAGGACCTCGAGGTGGCCCGGGCCACACCGGACCTGGACGCTCGAGACGGCGGCACCGTGGCGGTGGGCGACGCCGCCGTGGCCTCGCCGGTGACCATCCTCGCGCCCGTGCCCTCCATCCACGTGCCCCCGGGCTTCGGCCTGCCCATGCCGGACCGCCCCTTCCCCGGTCAGCGCAAGCCCCCCTGCAACCGAAAGGGCGAGGTGGAGCTGCGCGGCGGTTGCTGGTACGAGCTGGCCCGCGTGAAGGCGCCCTGCGACGACGACGCCTACGACTACAAGGGCGCGTGCTACCTGCCCTCCTTCCCCGTGCAGCGCCCCTCCACCTCGGGGCGCATCGACCCCTGAGCGTCCTTCCGGACACGGTGCGCCCGCCTCCGCCCTCGCGCGGGCCCGCGAGGATGTGAGACACCCCGGGGCATGAAGCGTCATGCCCCGGCCCCGGAACGCAATCGCGAGCCCCTGCTCGCCGTCCTACGCGAGGTGATGCCCGCCTCCGGCACGGTGCTGGAGGTGGCGGCCGGCACCGGCCAGCACGCCGTCTTCTTCGCCCGCGCCTTCCCCGGCCTCGTCTGGCAGCCCACCGACGTGGACTCCGACTCGCTCGCGAGCATCGCCGCGTGGCGCGCCGACGAGGCC
>NZ_JABBJJ010000715.1 GCF_012933655.1 Pyxidicoccus fallax
TAAACCGCCTCGACGAATCCCCTAAACATCGGAGCGGTTGTTCCGAAGAAGGGGGTGGTGGTGATGGGGCAGCAGCCATTCAGGCTGACGCCCGAGCAGATGGAGGAGCGGCGACTGTTCGCCGCTTCGCTGCTGAAATCGGGTTGGCGCCCAGTGGACGTGGCGGACGAGTGTGGCGTCACCCGAGGAGCTGTGTCGCAGTGGTGCAAAGCCCTCGCGCAGGGGGGCGTCAGGAGTCTGCGGCGCAAGCCTCATCAGGGCCGTCCTTCGCGTCTGAGCCCCTCGCAGTGGAAGCAAGTGGCCAGAGTGCTCAAGGCCGGTGCCACTCGGGCCGGCTTTCCCACGGAGCGATGGACCCTCCCACGCATCGCACGTCTCATTGAGCGACGCTGGGGCGTGCGGTACCACCCGCGCTCCTTGTCGAGGCCCCTGCATCGGCTGGGGTTCTCCGCGCACCGCCCTCGTTCCCAGGCCCGCGAGCGGAATGATGCGCTCATCGAAGCCTGGGTCAGGAGAGACTGGCCTCGCATCAAAAAGGGGCTCGAAGAAGCGGGAGGACGATTGCCTTCCTGGATGAGACGGGTCACACGTTTCGGGCCCGCCTGGGCACCACCTGGGCGCCGGTGGGACAAGTCCGAGTCCTCAAGCGCCTGAGCAAGCGCCGTGAGGTTTCCAGCATCGTGCTGCTGACGGCCCCGCAGGGGCGTGAACGCCCCAGGGTGTTCGCTCGCCACTTCGTCGGCGCTGTCCACGACAAGGACGTCATCGCCGCATTGCGGTACTTCCGCCGGCGCATCGGACGCCCCCTCGTCATCATTTGGGACCGCCTTCAGGCGCACCGTTCCAAGGCGGTTACCGCATGGCTGCAGCGCCACGCGAAGGACTTCCGCGTCGAGTGGCTTCCCCCGTACGCCCCGGACCTCAACCCAGAGGAGGGCTGCAATGGCATGGTGAAGGAAGCCATGCTCAACGCAGCGCCCCCGGCCATTTCGGACCTCATGCGCTTGGCAAGAAGGGAATTCCGCGCCCTCCAGCATCGTCCCGATGTCCTCCGCTCCTTCTTCGAGCATGCTGGACTCCATGTTTAGCGGACTCGCCGAGGCGGTTTAG
>NZ_JABBJJ010000716.1 GCF_012933655.1 Pyxidicoccus fallax
CGGGGGGACGCGCGGGCGTCGTCAGACGGGCCGGCGTCGTGGTGGGGCGCGTCGTCGTCGCGCGCACCAGCGCGGGGCGCTCGGCGGGCAGACGGCCCGGCTCCACGTCACCCATGTCCACGCGGCCGCGGAAGCTGGCGCCGTCCACGATGATGACGCGGGGGGCGCGGATGTCGCCCACCATGCGGCCCTCGCGGGTCAGCTCCACGCTCTCCGTGGCGTTGATGTTGCCCACCACCACGCCGCTGACGATGGCGTTCTTCACCGCCACGTTCGCCTTCACCACGCCCGAGGGCTCCACGATGAGCGTCCGGCTGAGCGTCAGCTCACCCTCCACGCGCCCGCGGACGGTGAGGTCCTCGTCGCCCGTCAACCGGCCGCTGATGAGGATGGAAGGCCCCACCACGGTGTTGTTGACGTTGTTGCTCCCTGAGAGCTCCTTCGCGGTGGCCACGAATCAGCGCTCCTTCATGTCCATGTCGACGTTGCCCTTGAAGGAGGCACCGTCGGCGATGAGGATGCGTGGGGCCTTGATGTCGCCCACCACGCGGCAGTCCGTCTTCAGCTCCACCTTGTCGCTGGCGACGATGTTGCCCGTCACCCGGCCGGCGATCTCCACGTTCTGCGTCTCGATGTCCGCCTCGACGACGCCGCTGCCCTCCACGTAGAGGCTCTCCTTGAGGGAGATCTTCCCCTTCACGGTGCCCTGGATGACCAGGTCCTCGTCTCCGGAGATCTCCCCGTCGATGACGATGCTCGAGCCAATGACCGTATTCGCCATGAGTGTTGTCCGCCCTCTCGAAAGGTGTGTGCCGGCGCGCAAGCCGGCGTGAGTCTCAGATGTCGTCCGGCAGCTTCACGTCCATCTCGATGGAGCCGTTGAACACGGCCCCGTCCTCGATGACGACGCGAGGTGCCTTGATGTCGCCGGCCACCTTGGCCGAGGCGTTGATGGCCACACGGGTCGAGGCGTCGATGTTGCCGCTCGCCTCGCCGTTGATGGTCAGCTCCTCGGCGCGGATGTCCGCCTGCACCTTCCCGGTGCCCTCGATGGTGAGGTGGTTCTTCAGGGCAATCTGCCCCTCCACCCGCCCCTCGATGACCAGG
>NZ_JABBJJ010000717.1 GCF_012933655.1 Pyxidicoccus fallax
GGCCCGGGGGGGCTGGCTTCCAAACGGGGGGCGCTCCGCAGTGTGGAGCGCGACGTCATTGGGAGCACGTCGAGGGGGCGTGCTCCCAATGTTTTTTTCTGGAGTCTGAAGTCCTGGAGCCCTCGTCAGAGCGGCTCATACGGCGGGAAGTGCGTCGGGGGGCGCGCTTCCCGCTGTGTTTTTTTCGGGGGTCTACTCTTCGGCGTCAGCGCCGGCTTCGTCCGTGAGGCACGGCCAGGAAGGGCGCAGCAGGCCCTTGGCCCGGACGTGGAAGATGTCCGCGGGCAGGTACTCGGGCTCGTACTCGTGCCGGACGAAGTAGAGGGTGCGCTCGTCGGGCGAGAGGGACGGGTGGTACTCGTCCTGCGAGGTGTTCACCGTGGGGCCCAGGTTGCGGGCGGGCTGCCAGCGGCCCCGGACGCGCTCGGCGACGTAGAGGTCCCCGTAGCCGTAGCCGTCCGCCCGGCCGATGGAGGCGAAGAGCAGCGTCTGGCCGTCGGCGGTGATGGTGGGGTTGAAGTCGAGGGTGTCCGTGTTGATGGCGGGGCCCAGGTTCTCCGCCGGCCCGTAGCTGCCATCGCGGCGCGGGTACGCGCGGTAGATGTCCCAGATGCCGTAGCCGCCCGGCCGGTCCGAGCCGAAGTACAGCGTGCCGTACGCGTCCACGCTGGGGTACAGCTCGTCGGACGTGCTGTTGACGGCGAGGCCCAGGTGGCGCGGCTCGCCCCAGCCGTCACCCTGGCGCTCCACCACCCACAGCTCCACGTCCTCGCGCGGCACGCCATTCACCGGGCGGATGGACGAGAAGAACAGGCGGCGGCCGTCCGGCGAGATGAACGGGTCGATGTCGGGGTACACGCCGGAGAAGGGCGCCACCCGCGGCTCGGTCCACCGGCCGTGGCGCCACTCGGAGTAGACGATGGTGGACTGCCGCGAGGACGGGAACAGCTCCTCGCCCACGCCCCAGAAGGCGGTGCGTCCGTCCGGGCTGAAGATGATGCGGTACTCCTCCTGCCCCGGTACCGAGACGAGGCCGGGGAGGAACACCTCGGGCGCGCGCGGCGCGGCGGCGGGGGCGGCGGGGGACACCAGCAGGG
>NZ_JABBJJ010000718.1 GCF_012933655.1 Pyxidicoccus fallax
GCCTGGGGCTGTCGCTGGGGGTGGGCCTGCTCTTCGGGCTCGCACCCGCGCTGCGCGCCGCTCGGGGAGACCCGCATGCGGGCCTGCGGCCGGGAGGCACGGGAGGATTGGGGCGCGGGCAGCGACGGTTGCTCGGGGGCCTCGTGGCGGGAGAGATGGCGCTGGCGCTGGTGCTCACGGTGGGCGCGTCGCTGATGCTGCAGACGGTGTGGAAGCTGCAGCGGGTGGACACGGGCTTTACCTCCGAGCGGGTGCTCACGCTGGCCGTGGAGCTGCCGGACGGGCGCTACGGCGACGGGGGACGCGGCGCGGTCTTCTTCCGCGAGGCGCTCGAGCGCATCCGTGCGTTGCCGGGCGTGGAGGCCGCGGGCGCCATCCACCGGCTGCCGCTGGCGGATGACAACGTGGACGTCACGCTGCACGGCGAGGGCCGGCCCACACCGCTGGACGGCTCGGCCGAGGTGGACCGGCGCATCGTCACCCTCGGCTACTTCGACGCGCTGCGGGTGCCGCTGCTGCGTGGGCGGGCGCTGGATGCGACGGACGTGGGCGACACCCGGGTCGCTGTCGTCAACGAGGCGCTGGCACGCCGGCTCTTCCCTGGCGAGGAGGTGCTCGGCCGCCGCGTCTGGACGGACTTCGAGGGGAAGGAGGGCTGGACGACCATCGTCGGGGTGGTGGGCGACACGCGCAACCAGGCGCTGGGCAGCGCGCCGCGCCCGCAGCTGTACCGGCCGCACGCGCAAGTGCCGACCCTGCGGATGACGCTGGTGGTACGCACCCGGGGCGAGCCGCTGGCGCTCGCGCGCGCGGTGCGCGAGGCGCTCTGGGCGGTGGACCCGGACGTGCCCGTGGGGGAGGTGCGCACGCTGGAGCAGGTGGCCCGGGACTCCATCGCCACGCCCCGGCTGGTGCTCTCGCTGCTGGTGCTCTTCGCGCTGCTGGCGCTGGTGCTGGGGGCGGTGGGCCTCTACGGGGTGATGAGCTACGCGGTGGGGCAGCGCACGTACGAATTCGGAGTGCGGCTGGCGTTGGGCGCGAGCGGCGCGGACGTGCTGCGACAGGTGGCGGCGGAGGGGCTGGTGCT
>NZ_JABBJJ010000719.1 GCF_012933655.1 Pyxidicoccus fallax
GCCCCCGCCGGGGCGCGGTGGTGCTGGCCGCCGGCAGCGCCCGCGCCGCGCTCGTCGTGGACGAGGTGCTGTCCGAGCAGGAGGCCCTGGTGCGCGCCCTGGGTCCGCGCGTGCGCCGCGCCCGCCACGTGTCCGCGGCGGCGGTGCTGCCCGACGGGCGACTGTCGCTCCTGCTCAACCCCTTGTCCCTCGTGCGCGCGGCCGGAGGCCGGCCCTCCGCGTCCCTCTTCCCCACCCCGGCCGCCCAGCGGACGAGGCGGCGCGTGGTGCTGGCGGACGACTCGCCCACCACGCGCGCGTTGGAGCAGAACATCCTGGAGGGCGCCGGCTACGAGGTGGTGGCCTGCGCCGACGGCGCCGAGGCCTGGGAGCGGCTCCAGGCGCTCGGCGCGGACGCGCTGGTGCTGGACGTGGAGATGCCCCGCATGGACGGCTTCTCGCTCACCGAGGCCGTGCGCGCCTCCCCGCGCTTCTCGCGGCTGCCGGTGGTGCTCGTCACCGCGCGCGGGAAACCCGAGGACCGGGCACGCGGCCTCCAGGTGGGCGCCAGTGCCTACCTTGTGAAGAGCGCGTTCGACCCGACGAGCCTGCTGGAGACGCTGAGACGCCTGCTATGAGACCTGCCCCGTTGCGAATCGTCGTGGCCGAGGACTCGCCCACCGCCCGCCGCCTGCTGGTGGAAATCCTGCGCGCCGACCCCGGCCTCACCGTCGTCGGCGAGGCGAAGGACGGCGTGGAGGCGGTGGAGCTCACCCAGCGCCTCAAGCCCGACCTCGTCACCATGGACATCCAGATGCCGCGCCTGGACGGCCTGGAGGCCACCCGCCGCATCATGACGGAGGTGCCCACGCCCGTCGTCGTGGTCTCCACCCTCGTCGAGCGCGACATCCAGACCTCCATGGCCGCGCTGCGCGGCGGGGCGCTCGCCGTGCTCCAGAAGCCCGTGGGCCCCGAGTCGCCGGACTTCGACGCGGAGAGCCGCCGCCTGCGCGACACCCTCAAGGCCATGGCCGAGGTGAAGGTCGTCCGCCGCTGGCCCGAGCGCACCGCCGCGCCGCCCTCGCCTCCCGTGCCCACGCC
>NZ_JABBJJ010000071.1 GCF_012933655.1 Pyxidicoccus fallax
CGGCCACATGCGCCGGGGCGGCGGGCGCTTCGGCGCCAGCGACCGACTCGAAGTGACCGGGGACGAAGGGCTTGGTGAAGTGCGTGTCCTGGCCGGTGTCCAGCATGCGAAGCATGTGGACGGCCTCGGAGACGTGCTCCTTCTCCTCGGCGGCCAGGTGGAGGAAGAACGCTCGGACCTCGGGTGAGGAGGAGGCCCGGGCGAATGCCTCGTATTCGTTGATGGTCTCGAGCTCGCGCGCCAGGACTCGGCGGATGCGCGCCACGTCGTCCAGGTCGCTGTCGGGTGTTCCGGCCATTGCGATCGGACCCTGGCAACCCGGCGGCGGACCGTCAAGTGAAACAGGCCAGGTGGGTTTCGCGCTTCATGCCACTCAACGGCCCGCGTAGAGTCTCGCGCCCTCGTGACCACCTCCACGCCCGAAGCTTCCCAACCTCCCGCTCCGCCCCGGCCCCCGCGCTCGGGAGGGAAGGGCGCGCTGCTCGTGGCCACCGGAATCCTCGCCTCGCGGCTGATGGGACTGGTGCGCGAGCGCGTCTTCGCGCACTACCTGGGCAACGCGGAGGCGGCGGCCGTCTTCAAGGCGGCGCTGCGCATCCCCAACTTCCTGCAGAACCTCTTCGGCGAGGGCGTCCTCTCCGGTTCGTTCATCCCCGTGTACGCGCAGCTGCTGGGCCGCGGGGACACGAAGGAGGCGGACCGGGTGGCGGGCGCGGTGTTCGGCCTCCTGTCGCTGGCCAGCACGGTGCTGGTGGCGGCGGGCATGCTCTTCACCCCGTTCTTCGTGGATGCCATCGCCCCGGGGTTCGAGGGCCATGCTCGCGAGCTGGCCATCACCGTGGTGCGCATCCTCTTCCCGGGCACGGGCCTCCTGGTGCTGAGCGCGTGGTGCCTGGGCATCCTCAACAGCCACCGGCGCTTCCTCCTGTCGTACCTGGCCCCGGTGGTGTGGAACATCGTCATCATCCTCACGCTGGTGGCCGTGGGCGGCCGCTACGGCGAGGAGCGGCTGGTGGAGCTGCTCGCCTACGGCGTGGTGCTGGGCAGCTTCCTCCAGTTCGCGGTGCAGGTGCCCACGGTGCTGAAGCTCCTGGGGAGCTTCCGTCCCACGCTGTCGCTGGTGGGCGAGCCCGTGCGCCAGGTGCTGAGGAACTTCGGGCCGGTGGTGCTCGGACGCGGCGTGGTGCAGTTCAGCGCCTGGGTGGACACGGCCTTCGCGTCGCTCATCTCCAACCGCGCGCTGTCCTCATTGGTATACGCGCAGACCATCTATCTCATCCCCGTGAGCCTCTTCGGCATGGCGGTGTCCGCGGCCGAGCTGCCCGAGATGGCCCGCGCCACGGGAGAGAGTCAGGACGTGGCCGCGAAGCTGCGCGAGCGCATCGGCAATGGCTCGCGGCGCATCGCCTTCTGGGTGGTGCCCTCCGCCGCGGCCTTCCTCTTCCTGGGGGACATGGTGGCCGCGGCGCTGCTGCAGACGGGCCGCTTCGACGCCGCCGACTCGCGCTACCTCTGGTACCTCCTCATGGGCGCGGCGGTGGGCCTCGTGGCCTCCACCGTGGGCCGCCTCTATGCCTCCGCCTTCTACGCGCTGAAAGATCCGAAGACGCCCCTGCGCTTCGCGGTGGTGCGCGTGGCCGCGGGCACCCTCGGGGCGTGGCTCCTGGGCCTGCGCCTGCCGGGGTGGCTGGGGCTCCCCGAGCACCTGGGCGCGGTGGGGCTCACCCTGGCGAGCGGCCTCGTCGCCTGGCTGGAAGCCGGCCTGCTCAAGCGCAAGCTGATGAAGCAGGTGGGCCCCGTGGGAATGCCGGCGGGCCTCCTGCCCCGGCTGTGGGGCGCCGCCGCGGCGGCCGGGCTCGTGGCGCTGGCCGTCCGCTGGGGCCTCGTCTCCCTGCTGGGCGCCATGCCCGGCGTGGCGGCGGAGTGGGGGGGAGAAGTGCTCGCGCCGCCCCGCCTGCACCCGGTCCTGGGCTTCCTGGCGGTGGCCATTCCGTTCGGTGCCGTCTACTTCGGGCTGGCCGCCGCCCTGGGCATTCCCGAGGCCGGCGCGGTGTTCAAGAAGGTCGGCCGGAAGCTCCGGCTGGTGCGCTAACCCCCCGTGAATACTCGGCTCCTGGCGGGCCGGGCGACAGCTGGTTGGGATGGCAAATATCAGGTGGGGATGTTGTGACGCGTTGCCTCCGTTTATGGACGAGGCAACGGCCCACACGGCGCGCGCGTCATCTGGCTTCCTCCCGACATGGCGCACGTGTAGAGTGCGCCGCCTTTTTCACCGGGGCCCGGCTTCTCGGGAAGTCAGGGCCGAATACGTCTCAGGAAGGTCTCCGCAGTGAGCGACGAGAAGAACGGTTCCAATTCTGGCGGTCCGGGCGGGATGGGTCCCAAGAAGCCGAAGGCCACCTTCGGCGACGTGATGCTCGGCATCCCCTCTGGGGGCGCTGGCCGCGACGGGGACCGGGGTGGGCGCGGTGGAGGCCGCGGGGGAGAGCGTGGCGGCGAGCGCGGCGGCGGTGAGCGCCGCGAGGCGCAGCCGCGTCCCGAGGGAGGTGCGCCGCGCGGCGACCGTCCGCCTCGGGGCGGCGGTGAGCGTGGGGGCGAGCGGGGAGGGGAGCGCCGCGGTGGCGGCGACCGCCGTCCCTCCGGCCCCATGGTCGTCGTGAAGCGCGCCTCGGGTGCCATCGAGACGCGCGGCCCGGTGGGTGACAAGCCCGCCGACGCGACGGCGACGGCCGAGGAGACCAGCGCCGCCGCCGAGGCCTCGGCCGCGACGCCGGCGCCCGCGCCCCGCCCGGTGACGCCCGCGCCCGCGCCCACCAGCGCGCTCTACGAGGAGGTCCCGGAGTCCCAGTCCTTCGCCGAGATGTTCGAGGCGCAGGCCAAGGAGGGCGGCACCCCGGGCCGCCGCGGCGTGCGCGTGGGCGAGAAGGTCCGCGGCACCATCTTCCAGCTCGGCGCGGACACCGCGTTCGTCTCGCTGGAGGGCTCCGCCAAGAGCGAGGCGATGATCGAGCTGCGCGAGCTCAAGGACGACGAGGGCATCCTCCGCTTCGGCGTGGGCGACAGCATCGACGCCCACGTCATCGAGGTGGGCGCCAAGGGCATCCTGCTCAGCCGCGCGCTCGCCAAGGGCAGCGCGTCCATGGCCATGCTGGCCGAGGCCCGCGCCTCCGGCATGCCCGTGGAGGGCATGGTCCTCAGCGTGAACAAGGGCGGCGTCGAGGTCGCCATCGGCGACATCCGCGCCTTCTGCCCCATCAGCCAGCTGGACCTGCGCTTCGTGGAGAAGCCGGACCAGTTCATCGGCGAGAAGCTCCAGTTCCGCGTCACCGAGGTTCGCGACCGCAACGTGGTGCTGTCCCGCCGCGCGCTCCTCGAGGAGGAGCAGCGCCGGCTGGCCGCGGAGACGCGCAAGAACCTGGGCGAGGGCAAGGTCGTCAAGGGCAAGGTCTCCGGCGTGCGCGACTTCGGCGTCTTCGTCGACCTCGGCGGCGTCGAGGGCATGATTCCCGTCTCCGAGCTCTCGTACACGCGCGTCGGCCACCCCAGCGAGGTGGTCAACGCCGGTGACGAGGTCGAGGTGGAAATCCTGCGCATGGAGCCCGCGCAGCCCAACTCGCCCGACAAGAGCAAGCAGAAGGAGCGCATCACCCTCTCCATGCGCTCGCGCATGGAGGACCCCTTCAAGAAGGCCATCTCCGAGATCAAGGAAGGCGACCGCCTCCAGGGCAAGGTCGTCCGCCTGCAGCCCTTCGGCGCCTTCGTGGAGCTGCGCCCGGGTGTGGACGGCCTCGTCCACATCTCCGCGCTGAGCGACCGCCGCATCGCGCACCCGCGCGACGCGGTGAAGGAGGGTGAGGTCATCTGGGTGGCCGTCGAGAAGATCGACGCCAACGAGAAGCGCATCGGCCTGCGCCGTATCTCCGAGGAGGAGGCGCAGCGTCCTCCCGAGGAGCGTCCCGCGGCCGCCGCCGCCGAGCCGGCCAAGGCCCGCGAGCCCGCCGCGCCCCGTCCCAAGGTGGGCCAGGTCGTCATGGGCAAGGTGGACCGCATCGAGCCCTACGGCGTCTTCCTCGTCTTCCCGGGCGGCAAGGGCCTGCTCCCCGCCAGCGAGACGGGCACCGAGCGTGGCACCGACCTGCGCAAGCATTACTCGCTCGGCCAGGAGGTGAAGGTGGCCGTCCTGGACATCGACCCGTCCGGGAAGATCCGCCTGTCCGTCACCGCCGCCCAGCGCGCGGAGGAGCGCGCCGAGGTGGAGGCCTGGCAGAAGTCGCAGCAGCCGCAGGGCGCGGGCAAGAAGGGCTTCGGCACCTTCGCCGACCTGCTCAGCAAGATGCGCAAGTAGTGCGTCGCTTCTCCGTGCGAATCCCTGGAGGATCCGCACGGAGAAAGGTGTTGACGCTCCAGGCGGGGGGCGGTACTAAGCCCCCGCCTCTGACGCGGCTCTGACGCGGGGTGGAGCAGCCTGGTAGCTCGTCGGGCTCATAACCCGAAGGTCGCAGGTTCAAATCCTGCCCCCGCAACTCGTCGCACGCAGCACGCAAAATCCTGGTTGGAATGCAGGCCAGGACGCGGTAGTTGAAGACAGACACAACATGACGCGGGGTGGAGCAGCCTGGTAGCTCGTCGGGCTCATAACCCGAAGGTCGCAGGTTCAAATCCTGCCCCCGCAACTCGGATCGGCCCGGTCATCCTTCTGGATGGCCGGGCCGATTGCTTTTCAGCCCCTCGTCGGGAAACGCTCCGCGCCCGGCGGCGCCTCGCGGTTGACACGTCCCTGGAGGCCGTACTCGTGCCCGCTGGGAGACCCCGTCCCGCCGGAAACGGCCACGAAACGTCCATGGTCCGCGAGTCCCAATCTCTTGGGAAATAACAAGAAAGAGCCGCTTAGCGCGCCAAGCCCGGCCATTCTTGGCTTCGGAACCACGAGATTATTCCTCGGATTGCGGCGCTAACTGGCCGTAATCACGGAATTCTTCGGTGCCTCGGAAAAATCGTCCCGTGTCGCCTTTCAACCTACATCAGTAAGGGCACTAATCTCTCCGACAGGTGACAGTTCGTCACCTGGGGGCCACCCAATCGTGACCGGGCATTCCGGCGTGGGTGCCGGGATACCTCCCGGGTCATGAGTGGCTCCCCACCCCCGTTGTTGCAAACAGGGAGTTCCCCCACGTGAGAAGGTTGGTTGCCACGCTGTCCGGCCTGGCGCTGGTGTTGTCGGGAACCGGCGCCGCTGCACGGTCTCTGCCTAACTACGATGCACTGCAGGACGCAAAGCCCTCGGGTCGAGCTTCCGCTGGCTTCAAGTCCGTCAATCCCGTCAAGGGCGCGCGCGTCTCCCACCGCGATGCACTCACGGGCTCGCCCACGTTCATCTGGGTGAACAAGACCGCTGAGCAGACGAAGCTGCGCTCGCAGTTCGCGAGCATGGCGCCGGAGCAGGCCGCTCTGGCGCAGGTGAAGGACCATGCGGCCCTCTTCGGTCTGACCTCCTTCGAGGCGGCGGGCGCGAAGGTGGCCTCCGTCAGCCGCAACCGCCAGGGCGTCAAGGTGGTGAAGCTGGAGCAGCAGGCCGGCGGCATCGAGGTCTTCCGCCAGGGCGTCAACCTCCTCCTCAACCGGGACAACGAGCTGGTCGCCGTCTCCGGTGTGCTGTCCAACCACGTCTCCACGACGAAGCCCGAGGCGCGCCTGCGCTTCCAGCTCCCCGCCACGCAGGCCATCGCGGTGGCCTACAAGGACCTGACGGGCAACACCCTGGACCCCAGCCTCCTGGCGAAGACGAAGACGGCCCACGACGCGGGGCCGTACTCGCACTTCACGCTGGCCACCTACGCCCGCCCGCTGGAGCAGGGCCTGGTCATCCCGGCCCGCGTGAAGCAGGTCCTCTTCCCGCTGCCTGGCGCCCTGGTTCCCGCGTACTACCTGGAGATCAACACCGGCGCCGCCGACAGCAAGGACTCGGACTACTTCTCGTACGTCGTCTCCGCGACGGACGGCAGCCTGCTGATGCGCAAGAACCTGACGGAGGACGCGGAGTTCAGCTACCGCGTCTTCGCCGACAGCACGCCGCCGTACACCCCGCACGAGGGTCCCGGGGGCAACAGCGTCACGCCGCACCCCACGGGCAACCCGGACGGCTACCGCCCGCCGTTCGTCGCGCCCGCCCTCGTCACCCTGGAGAGCGCCCCCTTCAGCCAGCTCGACCCCTGGCTCCCGGACGGCGCCGAGGTGACCCGCGGTAACAACGTCGACGCGTTCGCCAACATCACGCCTCCGGACGGCTACAACCAGGGCGACATCCGCCCCACCGTCACCGCCCCCGGCGTGTTCGACCGCACGATGCTGTTCGACATCCAGCCGAACGCCAACGAGACCCAGATCTCCGCGGCGACGACGAGCCTGTTCTTCATGAACAACTGGCTCCACGACTGGTTCTACGACTCGGGCTTCGACGAGGCCTCCGGCAACGCGCAGGTGAGCAACTACGGCCGTGGCGGCCTGGAAGGCGACGCCATCAACGCGCAGGCCCAGGACTTCGACGGCACGAACAACGCCAACATGCGCACGCCCTCGGACGGTGCGGCTCCGCGCATGCGCATGTACCTGTTCTCCGGCGTGCGCAACGCGCGCCTGACGGTTACCGCGCCCGCTTCCATCGCGGGTAACTACCAGGTGGGTGTCGCCTCGGGCTTCGGCCCGCAGACGTTCGACGTCTCCGGCTCCGTGGTCGCGGCCCTCGACGAGGCCAACACCGCGGGCCCGACGACCACCGACGCCTGCACCGCGTTCACCAACGCGGCGGAGGTCGCCGGGAAGCTCGCCCTGGTCGACCGCGGCGGCTGCAACTTCACGGTGAAGCTCGAGAACGCGCAGACGGCGGGCGCCATCGGCGTCATCATCGCCGACAACGCGGCGGGCCCCGTCACCGACATCGGCGGCACGGCCACCAACATCACGCTCCCCTCGCTGCGCCTGACCCAGGAGGACGGCGCCCGGCTGCGCGGCGCGCTCGCCGAGGGCGTCACGGCGACCCTGTTCCGCGGGCCGACCATCGGCCTCGACGGCACGGTGGACAACCAGATCGTGGCCCACGAGTGGGGTCACTACATCAGCAACCGCCTCATCGGTAACGCGGCGGGCCTGGTCAACAACCAGGGCCGCGCGATGGGCGAGGGCTGGGGTGACTTCACCGCCCTCCTCATGACGGTTCGCGCGGAGGACATCAACGTCCCGTCCAACGCGAACTGGAGCGGCGTCTACGCCATGGCCGAGTACGCCACGCGCGGCATCTCGGTGGACTCGTCGTTCTACGGCATCCGCCGTGGCGCCTACTCGGTGGACCCCACCAAGAACGCGCTGCGCTTCCGCCACATCATGGACGGCGTGGCCCTGCCGACGGACACCACCCCGATCATCCCGGGCGGCGTCAACTCGCAGGTCCACAACTCCGGTGAGATCTGGGCCTCCATGCTGTGGGAGTGCTACGTCTCGCTGCTCCGCGCGCATCCGTTCCAGGAGGCGCAGGACCGGATGAAGAGCTACGTCGTCAATGGGTACAAGATGACGCCCGTGGCGCCGACCTACACGGAGGCGCGTGACGCCGTCCTCGCGTCCGCACTGGCCAACGACCCGGCCGACTTCCAGCGCCTCTGGGCGGCCTTCGCCCGCCGCGGCATGGGCGTGGGCGCGGTGGCCCCGGACCGCTACTCCACCAACCACGCGGGCGTGGTGGAGAGCTACGAGCTGGGTGTCGATGTGGAGCTCGTCGAGGCGAAGTACGCCGACGCCGACCCGGCCGCTGGCGACGCCGACGGCATCCTGGACAACGGCGAGACGGGCACCATCCTCGTCTCCGTCTTCAACAAGGGCTCCTCCCCGGCGGATGCCACCAGCGCCACCGTGGTGTCCACCACCCCGGGCGTGACGGTGGGCAACCGCGGCACCGTCAACTTCCCGGCCATCCCTGCCGGCGGCACGGCGGAGGTGAGCATCCCGGTGTCGCTGCGCGGCGCCGGCTTCGCCCAGCGCGTCGATCTGGTCGTCGCCATCCGTGACGACGGACAGGTCGTCCCGGGCGACAAGTCGACGACGCTGTCCTTCAAGGCCAACTACGACGAGGTGCCGCTGGCCACCGCCACGGAGACCGTCGAGGCGTCCGACGACAACCTGCCCTGGGAGAACGACGCCGACGAGACGCTGGTCGTCGGCACCTTCGAGGTCATCGAGCTCGAGGACCTCAACCGCGCCTTCTTCGGTCCGAACCTGGGCGCCGCGGGCGACATCCGCCTCGTCACCCCGCCGCTGGAGGTGAGCAGCACCGAGCCGCTCTCGCTCGTCTTCCGTCACGCCTACTCCTTCGAGTTCGACCCCGACGGCTACTACGACGGCGCCGTCATCGAGATCTCCGAGGACGGTGGCCAGACGTGGACGGACATCGGCGACTCGCTCTACAACGGCGAGCTCTTCGAGTACGAAGGCAACCTGAACCCGCTGGCCGGCCACCGCGCCATCGTGGGCGCCACCCCGGGCTTTCCGGCGTTCATCACCTCCACGCTGAACCTGGGCACTGCCTACGCGGGCAAGACGGTGCAGATCCGTTTCCGTATCGTCAGCGACAACGGCGCCGCCGCCACGGGCTGGGTGCTGGACGACCTGTCCTTCTCCGGTATCACCAACAAGCCCTTCACGCGGATCTGCGATGACAACGGCACGTGCGGCAACACCGCGCCCGTCGTCAACGCCGGTGCGGACGTGACGGTCGATGAGCGCGCGCAGGTGTCGCTTACCGGTACCGCCTTCGACGTGGACGGCCAGACGCTGACCTACGCCTGGGCGCGCGTGTCCGGCCCGGCGGTGACCCTGACCGGCGCCAACACGCTCACCCCGTCCTTCACCGCTCCCGAGGTGACGGCCAACAGCACCCTGGTGCTCCGCCTGACGGTCAGCGACGGGACGGTGACCTCCACTGACACCGTCAACGTGGTCATCCGCCAGGTCAACCGCGCGCCTACCGTGAACGCGGGCGTGGACCTCATCGCCGTGGAGCGCAGCACCGTCACGCTGACCGGCTCCGCCAGCGACGCGGACAACAACGCGCTGACCTACCTCTGGACGCAGACGGCCGGCACGCCGGTGGCGCTGAGCGGCTACAACACCGCCACGGCCACCTTCACCGCGCCGGAGACGGCGACCGGTGAGATGCTCACCTTCCGCCTGGCGGTGAGCGACGGCCAGACCAGCGGCAACGACACGGTGAACGTGCGCATCGACAACGCGAACCGCGCTCCGATGGTGACGGCCTCGTCCGTCTCCGTGGACGAGCGCAGCACCGCGACGCTCCAGGCCACCGCCTCGGACGCCGACGGTGACAACCTCACCTACGCGTGGACGCAGCTCGACGGCGAGCCGGTGACGCTGGAGGGTGCTGACACCGCCACCGCCACCTTCTCCACGGGCAACGTGTCCGCGGACGCCGAGCTGCGCTTCCGGGTGAGCGTGAGCGACGGCCAGGCCTCGACCACCGCGGACGTGGTGGTGAACGTGCGCGACGTGAACCGTGCGCCCACGGTGAACGCCGGCCTGGACGGCACCGTTGCCGAGGGCGCGACCGCGACCCTCAGCGGCTCCGCGAGCGACGAGGACGGCGACACGCTGACCTACCACTGGGTGCAGGTGTCCGGCACGCCGGTGGCGCTGTCCGGCGCCAACGCCGCCACGGCCACCTTCACCGCTCCGGCCACCGCCGGCGGTGAGACGCTGATCTTCGCCCTGACGGTGAGCGACGGCAAGTCCACCACCAGCGACACGGTGAGCGTGGTCGTCAATGCGGCGAACAAGGCCCCCGTGGCCAAGGCCCGCATCTTCACCACGGGCAACCAGACGGCCATCATCCTCGACGGCTCCGAGTCGAGCGATCCGGACGGCGACGCCATCACCTACAAGTGGCAGCAGACGGGTGGCCCGTCCGTGTCCATCGCCAATCCGAACCAGGCGGTGCTCAGCGTGGACGTGCCGGAGATCGACGACGCCGCGACCTTCAGCTTCCGTCTCACGGTGACGGACTCCGAGGGTGCCACGCACAGCGTCGACGTGCAGACCTCGGCCAAGCCGGACCACGGTGGCGGCTGCTCGTCCACGGGCGCTGGCGCTCCGGCCGGTATGCTCGGCCTGGCGCTCCTCAGCCTGCTGCGCCGTCGTCGCAAGCTGGTCTGAGTCGTGACGTGACGGGTCTCCTCCTTCCTCACGGGAGGAGGAAGCCCTGACGAAGTCCCTGGCGGCCGGCTCCCCGAAGCGGGGGAGCCGGCCGTCGCATTTTCCGGGCGGCTTCCCAACGCGAGGCGGGGAGGGGATGCTCCACCCCGCGATGAACGTCTTCATCTCCGTGGACATGGAAGGGTGCGCGGGCGTGGTGCACGTGGACCAGACGCGCCGCACCGGGAACGACTACGCGCAGGCCCGCCGGTGGATGACCCAGGAGGCGAACGCGGCCATCCGGGGCGCGTTCGACGGCGGGGCCACGCGGGTGGTGGTGAACGACAGCCACGCGGACATGCGCAACCTGCTGCTGGACGAGCTGGACTCGCGCGCGGAAATCATCTCCGGCGCGCTCAAGCCGCTGTCCATGGTGCAGGGGCTCGACGTGGGTCGGCCGGACGCGGCGATGTTCGTCGGCTACCACGGCGGCTCGGGGACGCAGGCCAGCGTGCTGGACCACACGTACTACGGCGCCGTCGTGGGCGAGGTGCGCGTGCATCCGGGCGGGGCGCGCGGGGAAGACGCGGGATTGTGGGCGGACGAGGCCACGCTCAACGCGCTGGTGGCGGGGGAGTACGGCGTGCCGGTGGTGCTCGTCACCGGGGACCAGGCGGTGACGGCGCTCGCGCGCGAGCGGCTGCCCGGCGTCACCACGGTGGAGGTCAAGCGCTCCATCCCTCGGTTCAGCGCCCACTCGCTCCACCCCGAGGTGGCGCGGCAGCGCATCCACGACGGGGCCCGGGACGCCCTGCGCGGACTGAAGGCCGCGCGGCCCTACACGCTGCCGCTCCCGCTGGCGGTGACGGTGTCCATGCTCACCACGGCCTACGCGGACGTGGCGGAACTCATCCCCGGCGTGGAGCGCCTGGACGCGCGCCGCGTGCGCTACACGGCGGCCAGCGCCACGGAGATGCTCCGCGCCATCCTGGCGATGACGAAGCTCGCCGGGACCGCGGTGGTCTGAGGCACGCCGCTCGGCCCACGGCGCCGCCGCGATGGGAGGGCAATCATTGCTCTTGCGATTGTCGGCCCGGGGGACGGAAGCAAAACCTTGCGGATGGGTTGACCCGGACAGCCGGTGAAGTCATGCAAGTGACTTCACATGGGGAGTCGTTAGTGATTGCTCCCTCCCGGCATTGATTGTTAGGTTCCGGACATTCTCTCAACATCGAGATGATAGTGTTTCCTTGGAAAGCATTGCTGGGCTGGCCGCGGGATCTGTGGCTGCTCAACAAGAAGAGTCTATTGCAATGGCGGGCGCTTGGACCCGCGGCCCTCCTGGCCTCGACCGCAATCGCGGCGGCCCCGTCGGAGCTGTGGGATGAGCCGGGTCCCGTCGCCGTCGTGGACGGCCACGAGGTTTCCAGGAGCCGCTTCGAGCGGCTGGTGAACGCGCGGAGGAACTCGCTTCAGGGCCGCCGGGTGGAGTCCGGGTCTGCGGCGGACAAGGCTCTCCAGGCCGCCGTCGCCTCTCAGCTCGTCGACGAGGCGCTCATCGAGGCCGCCGCGCGTGGGGCGGACATCCGCGTGACGGAGCGTGAGGTGGATTCGGCCCTCGACGCCTGCTCACGCCACGTCGGCGGGTCCGCCAACCTGCGCGCCCTCGTCGATTCGCGGTTCTCCACCCTCGAGGAGCTGCGGACGCAGCTGCGCATCGCGCTCCTTTTCGAGCGCGCCGCCGGCCTGGCCAATGCGCCCGAGCTGCCGGAGGCGGTGCTGCGGGAGCACTACGAGAGGACAGTGGGGGCCTTCGCCGTCGTGGAGTTCTCCATCGAGGAGGAGACGGTCGCGGTGGCGGTGACGGACGCCCCGGAAGAGCTCGCCAGGAAGCAGGCGCAGGCCGCGGAGCTGCGGGGGCGTGTCGGGGCGCAAGGAAGCAAGGCGCGGCGGCGCCGGGTGTCGGAGATGGACCTCGCGCCCGAGCTTCGTGAAGCGATTGCCGGGCTCGAGGAGGGTGGGGTGACGCCGGTGGTCCGCACGGCGGAAGGCTATGTGGTGGCAAAGCTCGTCAAGCGGCATCCGCCCGCACGCCCGTCCTTCGAGTCCGTGCGCGGTGCGCTCGCGGACGAGTTGCGGCACATCGCCCGCCGCCAGCAGGCGCGCGGCTTCATGGACACACTGCGCAAGGAGGCAGACGTCCTCAACGACGCGGCGGCTCGCCACGAGGCGTCCGTCCCGGCCGCTTCCGACGAGGGCCTTGCGTCCGTCGCGCCGCAGCCGGCCGGCGCGGTTCGCCCGTCCGCCGTCGTCGCGGGCCCGCTGGCCCCCACGCCTTCCGTGTCGCTCCTGACGCGCTTCGACGCGCTTCCGCGTCAGTGTGGCAACTGGGCGTCCATCCTCGGTGAGGTGCGGCCATGATGCGCCCTCTCCTGGTGCTGTCGCTCCTCCTGGCGGGAAGCATGGCCTCCGCGGAGACCGTGCTGGTCAAGAGCCGGGACACCTTCTACTGGGAATCGAGTCTGCAGCACCACATCCCGGTGGGGCGCAACTGCTGGGTGAGCAGCTTCACCCCCGCGAGCCCGGCACCGGTCATTTCGCCCGCCAGCAACGACCCTCGTACCGTGACGGGCAGCAGCTCGTTCCTCCAGGGCCTTTCGGGTTGCAACTTCGGCGACGCCGACAGCGACGGTTACGCCGAGACCTATCTGGATGTCGTGACCTACTCGCTGCTCGACCTGGGGCGCCGCAACGTCGAGTGCGAGGTTACCTTCGTGGCCTCCCAGTACTGCTGGGCCGACCCCAACCAGATCTGTGGCGTGACATGCCTCAACACCGCGCCCCGGTCGACGGTGCGTCATGCGACGACGACCATCTTCACGGTGAACAGCGCCCCCGTCGCGACCCCTCCTTCACCCCGTCCTCGCCGGCGTGGAACTCGGTGGTGGGGCTGCGCGCCAATGCTTCGGACCCCGACTCCGGCACCGTCACGCACCGCTGGAGCGTGTCGAAGCGGCCTCCGAACTCGACCGCTCAGCTGACGAACGCGTTCTCGGCGACGCCCTCCATCGCCTTCTCGAGCTCGCGTGACATCGGCACCTGGGAGTTCCGGCTCGAGGTGGACGACGACGAAGGAGAGATGAAGACCTTCACGGTCGGCTTCACCGTCCCCAACGCGAAGCCCCGCATCGAGCTGACGGGGCCGACGCAGATCCAGGCGGGCGAGCCCATCAAGCTGTCGACGTCCGTTACGCAAGACGACGATGGTGGCGCGCTCCAGTTCCACTGGGAGGCCATCCAGGCTCCTGCGTCGGCCGGGCTCTCGATGCCGGCCACCCTGTCCCAGACGGCAACGCTCGACGTCGCGCCCGCCACCGCGCAGCCCGGCACCTGGGTGTTCCGGCTGACGGCGACCGACGACGAGGGCGAGAGCGTGACGCGTCAGCGCACGGTGCTCGTGGACGGAAAGGCCGTCGCATCCATCACTCCGCCGCCCGCCACCTGGCGCCAGGGCGATGGGGTGCTGCGCATTGACGGTACCCCGTCGACCGACCCCGACACGCCGTGCCCGGATGTCCCGATGGGGTGCCACGTGACGGCCGGCCAGCCCCTGTCCCTCTCCGGCGGTCTCACCTACGAGTGGTGGGCGGCGAGCGAGGACAACAACTGGCCCCTGACTCGGGTGAGCACCATCTTCCCGGGAGCGCTGGACTTCAACGCGGAGCTCGCCTTCATCAGCCACCTGCCCCAGGACGGCCGCTGGACCTTCGAGCTGCGGGTGCGCGATGCCGAGGGCAACGAGGCGCGGCAGAGCGTCTCCGTGTCCGTACTGCTGGGCTACACCTTCCCCCAGGCCCGCGCCTCGGCCGTCCCGACCGGCACCGTGGTGGACGTGTACCAGCGCGTCGTCGTGCAGGACATCTGGCTGAACGGCTCGCAGAGCCGTGACATCGACAATGGCACCAAGTGGGACCCGGCGCCCGCGGGCGCCGGAATCGCTGAGTACCGCTGGACGGCCATTCCGCCGACCCTCGGCTGCCCGGCCCCGCAGCTTCCGCAGGGGAGCCTCGTTCCCTTGTTCCCGGCGGGCACGGTGATTCCTCCGGCGTGCCAGGGCGTCTGGACCATCCGCCTGACGGTCGTCGACGACGACCCGACGCCGCAGACCGCGTCGACCGACATCCAGGTGACCGTGGGCAACTGCGTCGACCTCGTCTGCCTCGACGGGCCGTCTCCGCTGTTCCCCGCCACCATCTACGCGGACCAGTCGCAAGGGGCCCTCATCGGGTTCCACGTCGACTCGACGCTGTACGACCTCCCGGCCGTGGCCGAGGGGGGCTTCGTGCGGATGGGCATCCTCCCGGCTGGCACCACGAGCGTCTTCTATCTGCAGGACGTCGCGTTCGTGCAGCAGAGCGGGCGCGGCCAGGTGCTCCTCACCTCGTGGAACGGGCGCTCGAACGGCGGCGTCCGTGGCTCCGGCAGCTATGACCTTGTGCTGAGCCTCTTCGACCGGAACGGCAGCCTGGTTGCGTCTCGGGCGTGGCCGCGTGTCATCAACGTGGAGTCCGCGTCCGCGACCGTGGCGTCCTCGAGTGACACCCACCTGCGGCGTGAGGCGGTGGCGCACACGCCCGGCGCCCAGGCCACCTTCCATGTGGACGTGAGCGGCACGTTCAGGGCCGTGGACGAGGTTCGCTGGCGGGTGACGTCGGCCTCGGGAACCATTGTCAACAGCGGGACGGTGCCTGGGACCAGCGCCACGCGCCAGGTGGTGACCTGGAACGGCAGGCACAGCAATGGGACGGGCGCCGCCGCGGCTGGCGCCTACTCGCTCAACGTGGACTGCGTCCGCAACGGGGTGACGATTGCCTCGACCCCCGCCTACCGCTTCTACGTCTACTCCATGGTGCTGGACCCCGTCATCGCCGCGCCCTCGCAGCCGGGCACCCCAGGCTGGGTGCACGTCGAGGGGGCTCCGACCTCGGTGGCCGTGACGTCGGGCAACTTCGCGTCGGCACGGCTGCGCATGGTGCCGGTGCGGCTGCGGCTCAGCCCGGCCGAGGCCGGAGGGACGGTGTCGCTCTCCGTGGCTGACCCCACCGTGGACCCGCGGGGGACCGCCGCGTCCATCGAGCTGTTCGAGGACACGACCACCGCCACGCCGGTATCGCGTCCCCGCAGCTGGAGCGTGGATGGCACCACCGCCGGCAACGGCGTGCGCCTGCTGGCGTACGGCAACGGGCCCACGGGCGATGCCCTCGTGAAGCTCGCGTATGTCGTGGGCGGCAGGACGCTGGCCGAGGACACCGTGCGTTACCAAGTGGCCCGTCCGGCGGCCACGGCCGGTGTGGACGCTCCGGCGGCTCCCCCGTACTTCCGCCCGGCGTTGACCTTCAACACGGGCACCCCGGTGAATGCCGTGTTCGACTCGCGCACGCACACCGAGCGGCGCGGCGCGATGGCACGCGTCTACGTGGTGGCACACCGCACGCATGCCCAGTGGGCGGCCAACCCCGCTCTTGTCGATGTCGGCGGCGGGGTGCGCATGGTTGGCCTCGGAACGGGTGCTGGAGGGGTGGACATCACCCCGCTGTCCTCCACCCTGGCGCCCGGGGAGTACGACCTCGTGTACGATTTCGGCAGCTTCTCGCGTGGCTCTGGAGCGTTTGTCCCCGACGATAGGCTCGACCCGGGTGACGTGCTCGTCAGCCCGCGGGGCGGCCCCGCGGTCATCGTCAAGGGCTCCTACGCCACGGGCGGCCCGTTCGCGGTGCAGACCTTCGAGTACGGCACCGCGCCCGGTCCCTCGACTGTCACCGTTCCGCACGGCTGGGACGGCCTCAACGCCCCCGGTGGGCATGGCTTCCGGCTCCGCGGCCGCGTCGCGCACCCGGGCGACATGAGCGTCAGCCGCCCCCTGGTCGTCTTCGTGCATGGCAATCATACCCCCCTGCACCTGGGGCCGTTGCCCCTCAAGCGTGTCAGCGCGTCGGTGACCTCCGACGAGAACTACCGTGGGTACGCCTATCTCCAGGACCACCTTGCGTCTCGTGGTTACGTGACACTGAGCGTCGACCTGGACGAGATGTCCGGCGCCGGGACTCCCTACCCGGACGTTGCCGACCCCGGCATCCTCGTGCGCTCGTGGGTGACGCTGAAGAACATCGAGCACCTGGTGTCCCGCGCAGGGACGCTGGGGACCGGGAGCCTGAGCGGCCGGATTGACACGAACCGCATCTACCTCGTCGGCCACTCCCGCGGAGGCGAGGCGGTGCACGTGATGCTGGCCCAGCTCAAGCACTTGGAGGGGATTGCAACCGCGGCGGGAATCGTTCCTTCCGGTGCAACGACGATTCCGGGACTCCGCTCCGCGGGCATAAAGGGGATTGTCAGCATTGCTCCCGTGACCTCGGCGCTCGATTCCTTCAAGTACGAGGAAACCACCGTGCCCTTCCTGCTGCTCTACGGGAGCGCGGACGGTGACGTGCACGGAGCCCGTGCGGACGTGGCTCCGTTCCGACACTACGACCGCTCCAAGGCGAATCGCTTTGCACTGCGGCTCATTGGCGGCAACCACAACGCCTTCAACACGAGCTGGGGATACAGCGATGCCTCCGAGCAGCTCAGCTGCGTGGGCCGCACCGGACCGTGCAACCTGTTCACGGCTGGCAAGATGAGCGTGCCGGTTCCGGTCAATCCCGCGGCACAGCTCGTCTCCGCCGCCGATCAGCGGGCCGTGGCGACCGCCTATCTCACGGCCTTCCTGTCGGCTGTCGATGGCGCGGATCGCGGGGCGCTCGAATACTTCCTCGAGCCTCCATCGCATCTCCGCCCGCTCGGGGTGTCGGCGACGCTGCGGCTCTATTCCCAGTCACAGCTCCGCGTGGGGGCGACGTTGCAGACCATCGACGACTACGAGTCCTTCAACAGCTCCACGGACTTGGGGGTGTCCAGCTCCGGCCAGCCCGTTGCGTTCTCGGTGACCGGCGTGAACGAGCCCCTCCTGCTCGATCCCGCCGAGCGCTTCTTCAATGACACCCGGGGCGTCGTGTTCTCGTGGGGTGGCGTCGCCAGCTACGACCAGGACCTGGCGCCCACGGGGCGGAACCTGCGCTGGGCCCACTCCATCAACCTGCGCGTCGCGCAGCGCCCGGCGTTGGGTGGCTCGACAACCAGCAGCTTCCAACTGGAGGTGGAGGACGCCTCGGGCCGCCGGCAGGCCGTCTCCTCCCATCTGGCGGAGCCCGTGTCCGAGGTGTTCCCAGCCGTCGTGTACAAGAATTTCCAACTGAGCCCCATCGACGGCAGGACGAACCCCCTGGCGTCGCCCATCGACACCACGTCCGCCGCGTTCCAAACGTACCGGTTCCCTGTCGGTGCGTTCGACGTGGCTGGGGTGGATATCGGCAATATCGCCAGGGTTCGGATGCGGTTAGGCGAGCCGGGAGAGGCCCCCTCCGGTGACTTCGCGGTCGATGATGTGGAGGTCGAATTCCAATGACCAGATTGCTTTTGATTGCGCTTCTCCTCGCCGGCTGCAGCTCGAAGGACAGCCAGGCGCCCGCCGCGACTCCAACGAAGACGACGACCCGGAAGCAAAGCGTCATCACCGTCGCCAGCGTGGAGAAGGTGCATGTGAGCGCCGGCTTCGAGGTCGTCACCAACGGACAGAAACAGGTCGTCTACGATGGAGTGCTCGTCCATGTGGTCGGCCTGAACTCCATGGAGTTCGCGCCGACGTCAGGCCCGTCGCCGTCCTTCGTTCTCGGGTCGACCGTCGCGAAAATCATCGTCCACCCCCTGGCGAACATGGGGGAGGCGAAGGTGCTTGCGCCGCTGCCACCGGCGACCTCGCCGGACACCTCGTTGACGTCAACTCCGACGGGGACGGAGGTCACGTTGTGGATCAGCCCGAAGGGCGTGGTCGCCACACGCCTCGATGCCGCGGGCATGGAGCGCGAGCGCCAGCAGGCGCTGGCCACGGGCTACTGGTCGTCCTTCTCACGCCCGTCCCCGAGCGCGCCCTCTCGCCAGGTGCAGACCGTCCGTGAGCTCGAGTTCGCGGTGCAGCCGCAGACGCTCAGCAGCGAGCAGTGCCGCCAGGAGTTCGGCAAGGAGTGCGGTGTCATGCTGAACACCCGCCTGGGGCCGCTTACCTGTGGTTCCTGCCCACAGCCCAAGGTGTGCACCAGCGAGAACATGTGCTGCACGCCCAAGACCTGCGCGGACTATCCCAACACCTCTGACGCGATGGTTCCTGACGGGTGTGGTGGGAGCATCTACTGCAACAACGCGCCATGCCCGGTCATCACGCCCTACCGGTGCTGCGACGGTTCCTGCTCCAGGGACAAGATGTGCCCGGGAATCGCGTGTGACCCGAAGGATCCTCCGCCGGCCGAGAGCGAATAGGAGACCGAGCGCCTGGACCACCGCGTCCAGGCGCTGACCGCCCGGCGGCCCACTCCCGCTTCAGAGCGGCCGCACGTGCTCCGCGATGCGCCCCTTGGCGATGAGCTCCAGCAGCTCATCGCCCATGCGCTCGCTCTCCGCGACGACCTGGTTCCACGCGCGGATGCGCTCCGAGTCCGACATCCGCTCGAAGTCCACGCGGTCCGGAATCTTCCCGCCGGGCAGCCGCGCCACCAGCTCCGCGGAGGGGGCAATCAGCAGGGCCCTGCGGAAGTTCGCCGGCCGGGCCCTGCGCCACGGCAGCGACTTGTCGAACCAGCCGGGCACCACGTACGGGTAGAAGTGCGGGTACAGCACCAGCCCTTCGCCCGGGCCGAAGTCCAGGTCCAGGTGGTAGTCGAGCACGCCTCCGTCCCGGTACACCCCGGGCCGCGCGCCCGGAATCCGCACGCCGCTGAGCACCAGCGGAATGGAGCCCGAGGCCAGCAGCGCCGGCCGCAGGTTCTCCTTCGTCAGCGGCAGGTGCACGGAGGGCAAATCCCTCAGCCCCGAGAACGGGCTGGTATCGCCGGCCGTGTGGAAGACGACGCGCTGCATGTGAATCCCCAGCGTCCGCCGGCTCACCAGGTTGCTCACGGCGCACAGCGCCAGCCCCAGCATCTGCACGTGCGGGTGCTCCACGCCCACCGGCCCGCGGCACAGCGCGGTGACGACGTGCAGCCGCGCCCACGGATGGTGGAGGATCTGCTCCTCGCCATTCTCCCCGAGGAGCGCGTCCAGGATGCGCGCGCTCGTCTCGCTCACCAGGGATGGGGGCGGCTTCGCCGGGTAGCGCTGGTCGATGTAGGCCGCCTCGAAGCGACGCAGCGCCGCCACCGGGTCCGCCTGCGCCACGCACGCCATGCGCCAGCTCCCGATGGAAGAGCCAATCAGGTGCAGCGGCCGCGTCCGGCCCTGGAAGAGCCCGGCGAAGAGGGCCCGGTCGAGCCCCGCCAGCACCAGCCACTTCGGGCCCCCGGAGGCCCCGGGAACCACGTCCACGTCATCGCCACGCAGACCCCGCTCGCGCAGCAGCCGCAGCGCGTCAGGTCCGGCCAGGAGGGAGAGATTCGATGCCATCGCGCCGGGCAAGCTAGCAGGCGTGGTGCGTCCTCGTGGCGCCTGTCTGTCCCCGCGCGCTCGGCTTGCGACAGTCCACGCCCCGCGTTGTAGTGCGCGCCATCCCATGAAGAAGCCCAACCCTCCCGGCAGCCCCTCTCCCGGCCTGAGCCGTCGCGCCTTCATCGGCGGAACGGCCGCGGCCACGGCCCTCGTCTCGTTGGACGCCCCCGCGCAGACCCCAAGCGCCGCCGCGCCCGGCAAGGTGAATGTCGCGCCCGCTCCCCTCCGGCCGTTCGAGCTGGAGGAGGCCACCGTCACCGAGCTCCAGGCCGCGATGAAGTCCGGCAAGTTCACCTCGCACGGCCTCGCGGAGCGCTACCTCGCGCGCATCCAGGAGCTGGACCGCAAGGGTGACCTCCCGCTGCTGTCCGTCATCGAGGTGAACCCGGAGGCGCTCAACATCGCCGCGGCCATGGACCGCGAGCGCAAGGAGAAGGGGCCTCGCGGGCCGCTGCACGGCGTCCCCGTGCTCATCAAGGACAACATCGCCACCGCGGACCGCATGCAGACCACCGCCGGCTCCCTGGCGCTGGTGGGCGCGGTGCCCAAGCGGGACGCCTTCATCGTCGAGCGCCTGCGCGCGGCGGGCGCGGTCATCATCGGCAAGACGAACCTCAGCGAGTGGGCCAACTTCCGCTCCACTCGCTCGGCCAGCGGCTGGAGCGGGCGCGGGGGCCAGTGCCGCAACCCGTACGCGCTCGACAGGACGCCGTCGGGCTCCAGCTCGGGCTCCGGGGCCGCCGCCGCCGCCAACTTCTGCGCGGTGGCCGTGGGCACGGAGACGGACGGCTCCATCGTCTCGCCCTCCGCGGCCAGCTCGCTCGTCGGCCTCAAGCCGACGGTGGGCCTGGTGAGCCGCTCCGGCATCATCCCCATCTCCCACAGCCAGGACACCGCCGGCCCCATGACGCGCACCGTGGCGGATGCCGCCGCGCTGCTGTCCGTGCTCGCGGGTGTCGACCCCTCGGACGCGGCGACGGCCGCCAGCCAGGGCAAGGCGCACGCGGACTACACGAAGTTCCTGGACCCGGAAGGGCTCAAGGGCGCGCGCATCGGCGTGCCGCGTGAGCGCTTCTTCGGCTACCACGCCGCCACGGACGCGCTGGTGGAGCAGGCCATCGAGCTGATGAAGTCGCGCGGCGCCACCATCATCGACGCCCCCATCCCCACGGCGGCGAAGCTCGACGAGCCCGAGTTCGAGGTGCTGCTGTACGAGTTCAAGGCGGACCTGGAGGCGTACCTCGCGGGGCTGGGGGAGGGGAACCACCCGCGCACGCTCGCCGAGCTCATCAAGTACAACGAGGAGCACCGCTCCACGGAGCTGCCGTACTTCGGCCAGGAGCTGTTCCACATGGCCCGGGAGAAGGGGCCGCTGACGGACAAGAAGTACAAGAAGGCGCTGCAGGACTGCCGCAAGCTGTCGCGCGAGCAGGGCCTGGACGCGGTGATGGCGAAGCACAAGCTGGACGCGCTCGTCGCCCCCACGCAGGCGCCTCCGGGCCTCATCGACCTGGTCAACGGCGACCACTGGCTGGGCAGCAGCTCCACGCCGGCCGCCGTCTCCGGGTACGCCACCCTCACCGTGCCCGCGGGCTACGTGCACGGGCTGCCGGTGGGCATGTCCTTCATCGGCCGGGCCTGGAGCGAGCCGACCCTGCTCAAGCTGGCCTACGCGTACGAGCAGGCATCCCGCCACCGCCGCCCGCCGACGTTCGCTCCCACGGCGGACCTGGGGCTGAAGAGCCGGACCTGAGGCCCGCCGCGGCTCAGGACTTCGGAGGCCTGCCCCAGGGGACGGTGGCCTGGAGCACGGCCTCCTGGAGCGCGGCCGTGCGCAGCTTGGAGACGCGCAGGTACTCCGGGTCCTGCACCATCTGGAGGAACGCGGCGCGGCTCGGATAGCGCACCACCAGCACGGCGTCCCAGGCCTGCCCGGGCTCGGCCACCAGCGCGGTGGAGCCATCGCCCGCGTAGATGAGCTGGCCGCCGACCTTCTCGAGGAAGGGCACGACGGCCTTCGAGTACGCCTCGTAGGACGCCCGGCCCCCCTCCTTGAAGCGCAGCAGGTTCAGCATCACCACGGGTCCCCCCGGGTCCTCCTGAACGAACTGCTGGAAGTCGGAGCTCTTCGGGTCGACGGCCACGGTGCCTCCCTGGAATGGGGCGCCCCGGCAGGGGGGCGGGAGGCATTGTGGCCGAACTCCGGCCCCGGGGAAGCCGGTGTTCGCGAGGGGACGCCCGCGGACACCGTGCTTCAGCTGACTACTGGTAGTACGGCGACAGGGCCGCGTCGACGCGGGCGAGGAGGTCCTCCGCCTGCGCGCGCTCCACGCCGCTCAGCGAGCCCAGGCTGCCGGCGAGGCTGGTCCTCGCGTCGCGCAGCGTGAGGTACGCGGACAGGCTCTGCATGGACTTCAGGATGTCCACCATGGTGCGGCGGGACTTGAAGCTCCGGATGCCGTCCACGTTGAGCAGGATGCCGTGGATGTCCGCGAGCACCGCCTGGTTGACGGCGCTGTCCTCGCCCGGCGTGGCGGTGAAGGCCTCGCGCAGGCTGTCCGGGTCCAGGTACAGCCGCGACAGGATTCGGCGGGCCAGGTCATCCGCCACCGCGCCATAACCGGGGCCGGCGTCGGGCGGCACCACCAGCGGCGGCCGCACCTGGGCCATGGCGATGTCATACGCCCACTCCTGGTCCACCGGCACGCCCGCGCGCACCCACTGGAGCGTCGCGTTCGCGTAGTAGTCGAACGCCGACTCCAGGGCGGGGAAGGGGAGCACCTCGTACAGCAGCAGCTCCAGCACGAGCTGGTGCGTGGGGCCGTAGAAGAAGCCCAGCGGGTCCGAGTACCGGTCATACCGGTTGCAGTACGGCTCCACGGCCGTGTCCGGGTCCGTGCAGAACAGCTCGTCGGGCAGCTGCGAGGACAGCCCGTAGAGGTAGCGCACCGCCTTCACGTCGTACGAGGCCGGCTTGTCCAGGTAGATGGCGTCCGGGTCATACACGTACTCCATCACCGAGCTGGAGCGCGGCGAGTCCGGCGCGCCGTCGAACACCAGCGAGCCCGCGAAGTTGTGGCGCAGGCCCAGCGTGTGGCCGACCTCGTGCACGATGACGTGCGTCAGGTACTGCTCCACCTTCTGCTTCTTCGTCAGAGGCCCGGTCGGCGCCGCGGAGGAGGCCTTGGCCAGCTTCGCGTGGCGCGCGTCGGCGTCGTCACGCTGCGGGGGCAGGGCCAGCTCGCACAGGTGCTCGCTCTCGAAGCCGCTCCACGCCATGCGCATGGGCTTGCGCGCGTCCTTCAGCTTCGCCTTGATGGCCGCCGCCGCGTCGTCGCTGAACTCGCCGTCGGCGAACTCCAGCCACAGCGCGTTGACGTAGACGCTGGCGCCGCGAATCTCGCCCGTGTTGGGGTTGGTCCGCCAGTCGGCGAAGGCGAAGCCCGCGGAGGCGTCCGGGTCGAAGATGATGACGTTCTTGTCGTCATCCGCGAAGCCCACCGTGTCGCCCACCGTGGCCTCGAAGACCTTGAAGCCGAAGGCCTCGTTCCAGTTCTCCACGCCCTTCTTCACCGCGCCCACCACGTCGTAGTCCTTGAAGCGCGGGTCGGCCTGCACCGCGTTCACGGTGTCGGTGATGTGCCACTTGATGGGCTTCATGCCCGGGCGGATGTTCCACTTCGCGGCCGTCTGCTCCACCAGCCCCGTGTTGGGGATGAGGCGCGGCTCGCTGCGGAAGAAGTGCTCGCGCGGGGGCAGCGGCGTGGGCGTGTAGCCCGTGCCCTCCTGGTAGCGGCGCAGGGCCACGCCCAGCGTGCCCGAGTTGCGCAGCAGGTTGTTCTCCAGGTAGTCCGGCGCGTCCGGGTCCGGCACGTCCGCGTAGCCCGTGAAGACCTGCTCGAAGGTGATGCCGTCGGAGATCTTGCGGAAGCGCTGCGCGAAGTTCAGCTCCACCTCGAAGCGCACGCCGCCCTGGCCGAACGCCTCGCCCACCATCGCGAAGCGGTTCAGGCCCGCCGTCGGGTCCACCAGGATGTAGCTGTTCGAGCCGCGCAGGTTGTTGAAGGGGCCGTAGTCGTTGACGATGGGCCACGCCTCCACCAGCACCTGCGGGTCGAAGATGTCGCTCGTCGTCTTCCGGTCGTCCACGTCGAAGACGAACAGCTTGCCGTTCTGCTCCTTGAAGGACACCACCCGCGTGCCCAGCGAGCTGGCCGCGCCGTAGAACACCGCGCCGGGGAACAGCTGCTTCAGGTACGCGGACAGGAACCAGCGCTGGTTCAGCTCGCTCTTGCGGATGGCCAGGTAGAAGCTCTCGCCGGTGTTGGACACCACGCCGTCCAGCTTCTGCTTCAGCTGTGCCTGCTGCTCGGCGCTGACGGTGCGGGGGACCGCGACGAAGGCGTCATTCAGCTCGACCTGCAGCGGCTCCTGCGTCTGGGGCTGGGGCGCCGGAGCGTCGGCGGGACCGCAGCCGCCCACACTCAGGGCGACCGCGGTGGAGACGGCGCCAATGAACGAGCGCCGCAGCGGGGATTGCCACCTCATGGTTCCTCCGTGTCGATGAAGAGCGGTGACTTCCCGAAATGGGGAGGCCGCTCTTGAGTCGTCGCGGGTGAACGATGGAAGTTGCTTCCCATACTGTTTTTCTGAACTATAGTAATTTGGTTGCTACTCCACCCCACCTGCGGACCCAGTGTCGGGCCGCTCGCGTTGTGCGTCCAGATAGGCGGCGAAGCCGGCCTTGGACTGGATGCGGAACGTGGGGATTCGCGCGAGCGCGTCGGGAGGGAAGACGTACTGCTCGCAGACGAGGCTCGCGCGCTGCGCGCCCTCCTCACCTCCCGTGAAGGGGTGCACCTCGTGCTGGAGGTCGCCGCGGAAGTGGACCAGCAACCCTTCGCGGGGGCGGACCTCGCCCACGGGCACGTTCGATTGGAGCAGGCGCAATTCGCCGCCTTTCGCGCGCTCGGGCACCCGCAGGTACAGGACGCTCACGTACTCGGGCGTGGCGCCGGGCACGCCGCTGGGGCCCTGCAGCGTCGCGTCGATGTGGCGGCCCACGCCCGTGCCCGCGTCCAGCAGCAACAGGTTCAGGTAGAAGGCGTTGGGGACCGGACGCTTCCTTCCGCGGCGCCACCAGCGCTCCCGCCAGGGCAGCAGCCCACGCGCGCTGTCCGGGTCCAGCACCCGCTCCAGGTAGCCGGAGAGGAACGGGAAGCGGGCCTCCAGCGTGGCGCGGCCCTCGTGCGTGAAGATGAAGGCGAAACCCCGGCTGGCGCGGAACGTGCCCATCAGCGGGCTGCGCGCCACGAACCGCGAGCCCAGGAGGGCTTCACTCAGCGCGTGGAGCTCCCATGTGGGTAGGATTTCACCCTGTGTTATGTACGTACGCACCGGTCGATAAAGCGGTCAATGGTCCAACTGACCCATGGCGGTTTTACAGTCTACCTTCTAGGTTTCAGCGATGCCGTTCCTTCAGCCCCTGAGAAGGTCCTCATGACCCAGCAACACCGACCCTCCAACGCGCCTCCTCCCGCAGCACTCATCATGACCCAGATGGTTTACGGCTTCTGGGTTTCCCGGTGCCTTCAAACCATGGCCGAGCTCGGCCTCGCCGACATCATCGGCGACGTGCCGAAGACAGTGGAGGAGCTGGCGAAGGCGACCGACACGCACGCGCCTTCGCTCCGCAGGATGCTACGCCTGCTGAGCGGACTCGGGGTGATGGTGAAGGACGAGGGCTCGCAGCGCTGGGGGCTCACCGACCTGGGAGCCATGCTCCGCAAGGACAACCCCGGCTCGGTCTACGGCTCGCTGATGGCGCATGGCCACATGCTGTCGTGGCAGGCCTGGGGCGACCTCAAGTCGTCTCTCAAGACGGGAGCGCCGTCCGTCGAGAAGTTCATGGGCGACACGTTCTTCGGCTACCTGGCCGCGCACCCCGAGGACGCCGCCATCTTCAACGGGAGCATGGCCGCGTACCAGACGCTCAACGCGCCGGCGGTGGTGAACGCGTATGACTTCTCCTGGGCCAAGCGCATCATGGACGTGGGCGGCGGCACCGGCACGCTCATCTCCCATATCCTCAAGTCCCACCCGCTCGCCCAGGGCGCCATCTTCGAGATGGCCCACGTGGCGGCGGAGGCGCGCGCGCGGCTCGCCTCGATGGGCCTGAAGGAGCGCTGTGACGTCGTCGACGGCGACTTCTTCGCCTCGATTCCGAAGGGCCAGGACATCTACATCCTGTCGCAGATCCTCCACGACTGGGATGACGAGAAGAGCCTGCGCATCCTCTCCAACATCCGCGAGGCCATGCACCCGAACTCGCGGCTGCTCATCGTGGAGACGGTGCTGCCCGGCGACAACACCATGCACTTCGGCAACCTCTATGACATGGCCATGCTCGTCCTCGTGGGCGGGCAGGAGCGCACCGAGGAGGAGTACTCGGCGCTGGTGGCGAAGGCGGGGCTGAAGGTGGCCCGCATCCACCCCACGTCCATGCCGCCGAGCGTCGTCGAAGTCGTCCTGGCCTGACGCGCACGAGCACCGACCCGGGTGTGCGTTCCCCCGGGCGCGCCCGGGTCAGTGCTTCGTCTCGTCCAGCATGTTGAGCAGGGCCTTCTCGGAGCAGTGGAGGCCCTCGCCCGTGGCACGGGCCAGCTCGTCCACGGAGTGGAAGTAGCGCTCCACCACCTTGCCGCGCTCGAACATGGCGAGCACGGACGGGTAGATGTACGAGGACCTCGCCACCGCGGGCGTGTTGCCCAGGTGCTCGGCGGCCTCCTTCACCGCGGCCACCATCGTCTTCTTGATGGCCGTGGGCTTCGGCGTCTCGTCACCCAGCTCGTGCTTCACGCGCTCGCGCGCCCGGGCCAGCGCGCAGGCGCAGATGAGCGTGCCCGCCCAGGTGCGGAAGTCCTTCGCGCTGAACTGCGGGCCCATGACTTCCTGGATGTACTCGTTGAGGTGGCGGCGCCGCACGTCCACCACCGCGCCGTCATCCAGCACGAACTTGAAGACGTCCCGCCCGGGAACCTTCATGAGCTGACGGACAATGGTGGCGACCCGCCGGTCCTTCAGCTCGCGGTACTGCTGCTTGCCGCTCTTGCCCGGGAAGTCGAAGGTGAGGGTGTCGCCCACCACGCGCACGTGGCGGCGCCGCAGGGTGGCCAGGCCGAAGCTCCCATTCTCTTCCGCGTACTGCTGGCTGCCGGGGCGGATGAAGCAGCTGCCGAGGATGCGCAGCATGGCGGCCAGCACCTTGTCCCGGCCCAGCCCCGGCTTGCGCAGGTCCGCGTTCACCCGCCGCCGCATGCGTGGCAGCGCCCGCGCGAAGTCGACGATGCGCTGGAACTTCTGCTCCCCGCGCTTGCGCGTGTGCGTCTCGTGGTAGCGGTACTGCCAGCGTCCCGCCGCGTCCCGACCCACCGCCTGGAGCCGAGCGCTGGGGCTGGGGGAGATGGCCACGTCCGTCCAGGCCGGCGGAAGCCTCATCGCGTCGATGCGCTCGCGGTCCGCCTTCGACACCGCCCGCCCGTCCGCCCGCACGTAGCGGAAGCCCCGCTTCGCCGAGCCCCGCCGCCGGATGCCCGTCTGCTGGAGCCTTTCCAGCTGCGTCCCGCCATTCGCCCGCCGTGCCCTCGGGCGGGGCTCCGTCTGGGTGGCTGGCTCGGCATGCATCATCATCGGTCCGGGTCAAGGTGGACCCCCGGCGCGCCATGCGAGGGGGCTCCCCCTGTTGTGCGCAGCATCGGGCCTGTCGACAACGCAGGCGTCGGCTGATCGCCTGCTCGGGAGAGAGGCGGAAAAGCGCCTGACCGCGTTTTCAGCGGGAATACGAGTCGTTTAGAGTGCCAACCAACGCCGCATGGACTCCTTCCTCACCGCCATCCTGGCCTTCCCGACGGCCATCTTCACCATCGCGCTGGGCGTGGTGCTGACCTACTGGCTCTTCGTGATTGTCGGCGCGGTGGGCATCGACCTGCTCGACGGCAACCTCGATTTCGAGGCCGGAGGCAAGGCGCTGGGCGGGGCCATCGAGGGCGGCGGCAAGGCGCTGGGCGGGGCCATCGAGGGTGGTGGCAAGGCCCTGGGCGGCGCGGTGGAGGGTGGCGGCAAGGCGCTGGGCGCGCATGACCACGACGCGCACGTGGACGGTGGCATCCTGTCCGCGCTGGGCTTCGCCGGCATCCCGCTCACGGTGTCGGTGAGCCTCGTCTCCTTCATCTCCTGGTTCCTGTCGGTGTGGAGTGCGCAGCCGGTGCACGCCGCGCTGGGGCAGATGCTGCCCTCGTGGCTCATCAGCACCGTGCTGGGCCTTCTGTGCTTCATGGTGGGCACCGTGTCCGCGGGCGTCGCCGTCCGGCCGCTGCGCCCCGTCTTCGTGGCGAAGAAGGCGCCGGGCCGCGACTCGCTCATGGGCCGGGTGTGCACCATCTCCAGCGGCAGCGTGACGGACGAGAACGGCCACGCCACCTTCGAGGACGGCGGCGCGGGCGTCATCCTGAACGTCGTCTGCTCCAAGTCCAACGGGCTCAAGCGGGGCGAGCCCGCGCTCATTCTTTCCTATGACTCCACGCGCGACGTCTACGAGGTGGAGCCGGTCGACTGGCTGGTGCCGGAGGAGCTGGAGCAGCTCCGGGATCCGGTCAAGGCCGCGGCGCTCGCGCGTGTGAGGTCCCAAGGCTGATGTAACTGGGTCGCTCGAGGGGGGCGGCTCATCATTCGACGCTGGGGGAGCTTTCGCGGGGGACCCTCCGGCGCCTGATACAAGGCCCGCTGTTTCACTCTTCAGGAATGGCCATGGATTCAATCACTGCACTCGCCGCCGGTGCCGCCGGCATCGTCCTTCTGGGCGGTATCTTGCTCACCATCGTCCGGCTCTATCGGCAGGTGGACCAGGGCAAGGTCCTCATCGTCAACACGCTGAAGACCGAGCCGCTCGTCACCTTCACCGGCGCGGTGGTGTTCCCCATCATCAACCGCGCCGAGGTGATGGACATCGCCCTGAAGACGGTCGAAATCGACCGCCGCGGCAAGGAAGGCCTCATCTGCAAGGACAACATCCGCGCGGACATCAAGGTCACCTTCTTCGTGCGCGTGAACAAGACGCGCGAGGACGTGCTCAAGGTGGCCCAGTCCATCGGCTGCGCCCGCGCCTCCGACCAGACCACCCTGGAGAACCTCTTCGAGGCCAAGTTCTCCGAGGCCCTCAAGACGGTGGGCAAGAGCTTCGACTTCGTCGAGCTCTACACCCGGCGTGAGGACATCAAGGACGAGGTCGTCCGCGTCATCGGCCGCGACCTCAACGGCTACATGCTCGAGGACTGCGCCATCGACTTCCTGGAGCAGACCCCGGTCGAGATGCTCGACAAGGACAACATCCTCGATGCCGAGGGCATCCGGAAGATCACCGAGCTGACGACGAAGCAGAACGTCTTCACCAACGAGCTGCGCCAGGACGAGCGCATGGCCGTCACCAAGCGCAACGTCGAGGCGGATGAGGCCATCTATGCCCTCGAGCGCCAGCGCGAGGAGGCCGCCGCCAAGCAGAAGCGCGAAATCGAGACCATCCAGGCGCGTGAGACGGCCGAGGCCGAGCGCGTGAAGCAGGAGGAGTACGCCAAGGCCCAGCTGGCGCGCATCAAGGCCGAGGAGGAGATCCTCATCAACGAGCAGAACAAGTCCCGCCAGGTCGAGGTGGCCCAGAAGAACCGCGAGCGCGTGGTGGGCGTGGAGACCGAGCGCGTGGAGAAGGACCGCGCCCTGGAGGCCATCAACCGCGAGCGCGAGACGGAGCTGCAGCGCATCAACAAGGAGAAGGCGCTGGAGGCCGAGAAGAAGGCCATCGCCGACGTGGTGCGCGCCCGCATCGCCGTGGAGAAGACGGTGGCCGAGGAGGAGGAGCGCATCAAGGACCTGCGCGTGAAGGCCGAGGCCACGCGCAAGAAGGACGCGCTGCTCATCACCGCCGAGGCCCAGGCGCAGGAGAAGCTCGTCAAGGACATCAAGGCGGCCGAGGCCAGCAACGAGGTGGCCAAGTTCACCGCCAAGGAGAAGCTCACCCTGGCCGAGGCCGAGCTGGAGGCCGCCGACAAGACGGCCAAGGCGAAGGTCCGCCTGTCCGAGGGCATCCAGGCCGAGTCCGCCGCGGAAGGCCTGGCCGAGGTGCGCGTGAAGGAGGCGGACGCGCAGGCCACCGAGAAGCTCGGCATGGCGCAGGTGCGCGTGAAGGAGGCCGAGGCTGGCGCCATCGAGAAGCAGGGCCACGCCCAGGCCAACGTCGTCCGCGAGAAGCTGCTGGCGGAGGCCGCCGGTGAGCAGGAGAAGGGCCTGGCCCGCGCCCGCATCCAGGAGGCCGAGGCCATCGCCATCCAGAAGCGCGGCGAGGCCGAGGCCATCGCCACCAAGGAGAAGCAGCTCGCCGAGGCCGCGGCCATCCAGGAGAAGCTGCTCGCAGAGGCCCGCGGTCTCGCCGAGAAGGCCGCCTCCATGAAGCTCATGGACGGCGTCGGCCGCGAGCACGAGGAGTTCCGCCTGCGCCTCCAGAAGGAGCGCGACGTGGAGCTCGAGGCCATCCGCGTGCGCAAGGACATCGCGGCGGCCCAGGCCGAGGTGCTGGCCAAGGCCTTCGCCAACGCGAAGTTCCAGATTGTCGGCGGCGACGGCCAGTTCTTCGAGCGCTTCGTCAAGGCGGTGTCGTTCGGCAACGCGGTGGACGGCGCCATGGACCATGGCGAGGTCCTCAAGAAGGCGCTGGGCGGCTACCTCAACGGCGAGAAGGACCTGCCGGCGGACCTGAAGGAGATCCTCTCCAAGCCGGGCCTGAGCGGCGACGCGCAGAACCTGGCCGTGGCCGCGCTGCTGCACAAGATGGCGTCCAGCCCGGTCGCCTCGTCCGCCGCCAACCTCAAGGCGCTGGTGGGCGACGAGAGCCGGCCCACGGTCGAGAAGCAGGGCTAGCGGGCTGAAGTGGCCGCCACCGCGCCAGACGGCGGTGGCGGCGGGCAGGTACGACGACCCTCGCCCCGTCAGTCCCCCAGGGGGTGACTCCGCCCTTCGCGAGAAGGGCCGGGGCGGGGGTCTACGCTTCTTCCGGTGAACATCCATGGCAACTGACGGTGGCAAGGGCGCGGCGCCCGCGGGCGAGGCGGCGCTGGAAGGCGGCAGCTACGAGGTCATCCGGACGCGGCTGCTCGCGCAGGCGGACGCGCTGGGCGCGAAGGCGACGGACCTCAACACGCGCCGCAAGGCGCTCTTCGGTGGCACGGAGCTCACCGTCATCGGCAACGAGCGGGTGCGCACCGAGCACAACTGCGTCCCGCGCGACATCTCCGCCGTCGGGGAGTACCTCCTCTTCGGCTACAACGTCTTCATCGGGCTGAAGAAGGAGACGTCGGTGTCCGACGTCTTCTCGCTGCACCGCTTCGTGAAGACGGAGGAGGGCTTCGACTTCTCCACCGTGCCCAACACCGAGGCCGGCGGGTTCCTCGCGGATCCGCGCTTCGTGAAGGACTTCGGTGAGCTGTACAAGTACTACAAGGACGCGAAGCTCCTGCAGATTCGCAGGCTGGACTCGCGCCTGCTGGCCATCTTCCAGACGGGCCAGTCGCTGCGCGACATCAAGGTCTTCCGCTTCAGCGTGGACGTGCAGGGCCACGCCACGTACCTGGACAACCAGGGCGAGCGAGACCACGTCTTCCCGCCGTCCCACGACTTCGAGTGGACGGTGGCCACGCGCGACAACTACGTCACCGGCCAGCACCCGCACGTCAACGTGCTGGACCAGGTCTTCGTGGAGACGGTGAAGGGCGACCTCACCATCAAGGTGGAGGACAACACCTCCTCCGGCATGGGCATCTACAGCGAGCCGGTGGACGACCCGGACCAGTCGCTCGACGACGCGGAGTTCGCCTGGGCCCAGGTGGGCACGCTCATCCTGCTGCGGGTGCTGCCCTTCCGCGAGAAGACCTACCGCTACCTCGTCTTCAACTCGCGCACGCAGCACGTGGTGCGCATCGACGCCATCGGCCAGGCCTGCGTGCGGCTGCCGGAGGACCAGGGCATCGTCTTCCCCGGCGGCTATTACCTCCAGACGGGGGACTTCAAGGTCTTCGACGGCGCCGCCGCCAGCGAGGGCATGGAGTTCAAGCGGGCCATCCGCTCGCCCAACGGGGAGGACGTGCTGTACGTCTTCCACCGCCGGGACGAGGGCTCCTACGTGCTCTTCCCGTACAACCTGGTGCGCAAGGAGGTGCAGAACCCCCTCGTCGCGCATGGCATGAGCCTTTTTGGAGACGGGCGGCTGGTCATCTTCCGCTCCACGTCCAACGAGCCCACCCGCGTGCACCCCATGCAGGTGTGGCAGACGCCCTTCGTCTCCGCGGAGCACGCGGCGGCCACGCCTCCGGCCCCGGGCTACCTGGGCAAGGTGGGCAACGCGGAGCTGGTGCGCGGCATCTCCGACGCGCTGACGCTCCAGCGCCTCGCGAAGTCTGACAAGCCCACGCGCCGCACCTACGAGGACCTGGTGGCCGCGGCCACCCGCGCGCTGGACGCGTACTACTGGCTGGGCAACGCGGAGACGGGCCTGCAGGAGCCCATCGAGCTGCTGCGCCGCACCTCCGAGCTCATCATCGACGAGTTCGAGAAGGTCCTCACGCTGCAGAAGCGCGCCACCGAGTCGCTGGCCGACGCGGTGAAGACGCAGGAGGAGCTGCTGCTGCGCGTGCAGCCCGAGCAGCTCACCAGCGCGGAAGCCTTCATGCAGGCGCTGGCGGACCTGCGCAAGCAGCGCGGCCACCTGATTACGCTCAAGGACATCCGCTACATGGACCTGGGGCGGGTGGACGCCCTGGAGGCCGCGGTGGTGGAGGCGTCCGACAAGGCCAGCGCGGCCTGCGTGGACTTCCTCCAGAAGGGCGAGGCGCTCCAGCCGCTGGCCACGCGCCTGGACGAGCTGCTGGCGAAGCTGGAGCCCATTCAGACCACGGCGGAGCTGGCGCCGCTGGGCGAGGACATCGACAAGACAGCCCACGGCCTGGAGGTCCTCGGTGAGGTGGTGGGCGGACTCCAGGTGGGCGACCCGCTGGCCCGCGCCCGCATCCTGGAGGGCATCTCCGAGCTGTTCAGCCGCCTCAACCGGGTGCGCGCCAGCCTCGGGGCGAAGCGCAAGGAGCTGTCCGGCCGCGAGAAGCGCGCGGAGTTCGGCGCCCAGTTCAAGCTGCTGGGGCAGAGCATCGAGAGCGCGCTGACGCAGGCGGACTCGCCGGAGCGCTGTGACGAGGCGCTCTCGCGCCTCACGGTGCTGCTGGAGGAGCTGGAGGGCCGCTTCGGCGAGTTCGACGAGTTCCTCGGGCAGATAACGACGAAGCGCGAGGAGCTGCTGGAGGCCTTCGGCGCCCGCAAGCAGTCGCTGGTGGACGAGCGCCAGCGCCGCGCGCAGGGCCTGTTCAGCGCGGCGGAGCGCATCCTCCAGGGCGTGCAGCGCCGGGCGAAGTCCTTCAAGACGGACGACGAGCTGAACGGCTACTTCGCGTCCGACGCGATGATCCAGAAGCTGCGGCAGCTCGCCGACCAGCTGATGGAGCTGCAGGACAGCGTGCGCGCGGACGAGGTGCTCTCGCGCGTGAAGTCGGCGAAGCAGGACGCGCTGCGCGCGCTGCGCGACAGGCAGGACCTGTTCGCGGACGGCGACGCGCTCATCAAGCTGGGCGCGTACCGCTTCAACGTCAACACACAGCCGCTGGAGCTGACGCTGGTGCCGCGCGACGGCGAGCTGTACCTCCAGCTCACCGGCACGGACTACGCGCAGAAGGTGCAGGACCCGGAGCTGCTGAAGTACCGGGACTTCTGGGAGCAGCACCTCGTCTCCGAGTCGCGCGACATGTACCGCTCCGAGTACCTGGCCGCCTGCATCCTCGCGGACGCGGAGGACGGCAAGGGCGGCCTGTCGCTGACGGCGCTGCACGAGGCCGTCGTGGGCGGCACGCTGCTGGAGCAGGTGCGTCGGTACGCGGCGGACCGCTTCGACGAGGGCTACGAGCGCGGCGTGCACGACGCGGACGCGGCGGCCCTGCTGGAGAAGCTGCTGGGGCTGCACCAGGGCGCGGGCCTGCTGCGCTTCGCCCCGGTGCCCCGCGCCTGGGCGGCGCTGTACTGGGCCTTCGACGCGGACGAGGCCGGCCGGGCCCTGTACCACCGCCGCGCGCGCAGCCTCACCCGGCTGCGCGCCACCTTCTCGTCCGTGGACGGCATGGCCGAGCTGGGCACCGAGCTGGGCGAGCGCGTGGCCGCGTTCCTCACCTCGCACGGGGTGGCGCACTCGCCCGCGGAAGCGCGGCAGGCGGGCCGCTACCTCGTGGAGGAGCTGGGCGCGGAGCGGCCGCGCTTCACCACCAGCGGCGAGGCCCTGGCGCTCAAGGACCTCTTCTTCGGGCAGCTGGACCGGCAGGGGACGCGCTCGGCCTTCGAGGACGACCTGCGCGGGCTGGAGAAGGACCTGGCCTCGCGGCTGGGGATTGCGCGCGCGTGGGTGGACGCATACCTGACGAAGCGCGAGGAGGGCCCCGGCGCGTGGGCGCACGTGGCGCTGGAGACGGCGGCGCTGCTGCTCACCGAGCGCAAGCTGGACCGCGAGCCCGCCGGTGCGCTGACGGCCACCGAGGTGACGAACCTGCTGGGCTCCCACCCGCGTATCCAGGACCGGAAGCTGGCGCTGCGCCTGGACGAGTTCCTCTCCCGCACGGGCGAGTTCCGGCAGCTGCGCGTGCCGCAGTACCAGGCCTACCGCGCGCTGCTGCGCGACCTGCTGGACCGCGAGCGCCGCAAGCTGCGGCTGGAGGAGCTGACGCCCAAGGTGCTCAGCTCGTTCGTGCGCAACCGGCTCATCGACGAGGTGTACCTGCCGCTCATCGGCGCCAACCTGGCCAAGCAGCTCGGCGCGGCGGGCGAGGGCAAGCGCACGGACCGCATGGGCATGCTGCTGCTCATGTCGCCGCCGGGCTACGGCAAGACGACGCTGATGGAGTACGTGGCCAGCCGCCTGGGCCTCACCTTCGTCAAGGTGAACGGCCCCGCGCTGGGGCACGCCGTGAAGTCGCTGGACCCGGCCGAGGCCCCCAACGCCACGGCCCGCCAGGAGGTGGAGCGCATCAACCTGTCCTTCGAGATGGGCAACAACGTGATGCTCTACCTCGACGACATCCAGCACACCGACCCGGAGCTGCTCCAGAAGTTCATCTCGCTGTGCGACGGCCAGCGCCGCATCGAGGGCGTGTGGAACGGCCGCACGCGCACGTACGATTTGCGCGGCAAGAAGTTCTGCGTCGTCATGGCGGGCAACCCGTACACCGAGACGGGCGAGCGCTTCCGCATCCCGGACATGCTCGCCAACCGCGCGGACACCTATAACCTGGGTGACATCCTCGACGGGAAGGAGCACCTGTTCTCGCTCAGCTACATCGAGAACGCGCTGACCTCCAACCTGGTGACGGCGCCCCTGGCCACGCGAGATCCGGGCGACACGCACCGCCTCATCCGCATGTCGCAGGGCGAGGAGGTGCCCGCGGGCGAGCTGAAGTACGGCTATGCGGCGGCGGAGCTGCAGGAAATCATCGCGGTGCTCCAGCGCATGTTCCGGACGCAGTCGGTGCTGCTGAAGGTGAACCTCCAGTACATCGCCTCGGCGGCGCAGGACGAGCGGTTCCGCTCGGAGCCGGCGTTCAAGCTGCAGGGCAGCTACCGCAACATGAACAAGCTGTCCGAGAAGATCGTCTCGGCGATGACGGACGACGAGCTGGAGCGGCTCATCGACGACCACTACCAGGGCGAGTCGCAGACGCTCACCACGGCGGCGGAGCAGAACCTGCTGAAGCTGGCGGAGATGCGCGGCCGGCTGACGCCGGAGAAGGCGAAGCGCTGGGAGGAGATCAAGCAGGGCTTCGCGCGGGTGAAGCGCATGGGGGGCAAGGAGGACGACCCCGTGGCGCGCGTCACCGGCCAGCTCAGCGGCATCGAGGAGCAGCTCGGCGCGGTGCGGGACGCGGTGGTGCAGGCGGCGACCCAGGTGGCCAGCGGCGCCGACAAGGGCACGGACCCGGCGGCGGAGGTGGTGCCCCACCTGGAGTCCCTGCGCGAGGCCGTGCTGGAGGTGGCCAAGGTGGGCCGCGAGGTGAAGGCCGCGCCGCCGCCCGTCGTTCAGCCCGCGGCCTCCTCGGCGGCCACGGACCTGACGCCGTACCTCAAGCACCTGGCGCAGCTGCTCAAGGCGCTGACGGAGCGGGTGGCGGTTCAGGCCGCGCAGCAGGTGGCCGCGCCCGTGGCGGCGCCCGCGCCGGACTTCGGGCCCTACATGGAGCAGCTGTCGCGGGCGATTGCCACGCTGGCGGAGCGGCCGGTGAACGTGTCGGCCAGCGTGCCGGCGGAGGCGCTGCAGCGCACGGCCATCTCCGGGCCGTCTCCGGCGGAGCTGAGCCGGCAGATAGAGCTGGTGGAGGGCGTGCTGCTTCCCCTGGAGCGGGCCTCGCGGCGCGCCATCCAGGGGGAAGGGGAGGGCGTCAAGTCACTGCAGGTCTGGCAGAACGTGACGGAGGCCCTGGAGCTGCTGCGCTCCATGCTGCGGCGGTAGCACCCCGGGTGGGCGGGGCCTCCGGTGACGTCCCGGAGGCCCGCACCGCACCGTGGTTTCAGCGGAACTGGGTGGCGCCGTTGGCGGAGGCGTTGTCGAGCACGCGCTGGACGGTGTCCTCCACCGTCTGCCCGTCGGACGCGGTGACGCGGAGCTGGAAGGTGCCCTCGCCCATGCCCTGGTCGTTGACGAAGTAGTTGTAGTCCTCGCGGCGGATGTTGTTCCAGCCGCCGGTGCCGCGCCGCCACTCCAGCTTCTGGATGGGCAGCCGGCTGTTGCGGACCTGGATGGCGGTCCACCACGGGTTGCTGCCGTCCTTGAAGTGGTACTGGAGGTTGCCGGCGACGTCGCAGGACACGGGCGTCCAGGTGATGCTGACGCGGCCGTCCCTCATCTCGGCGATCTTCGCGAAGGCCTCGCGGCTCAGGTCCAGGTGGCCGGACTCGCACTCGGGGCAGCGGTCCACGATGCGCACGCGGACGTTGCCCTTGGGGCCCTTGACGTCCACGCACATGCCGCACGCGGCGCTGCCGTTGTACTGGGGCGTGTTCATGGCGGCCACCATCAGGTCGCCGTTCGGCTCGTAGCTGCAGTTTCCGGAGCCGTTGGCGTCGTAATAGGTGGCGATGCCCCGCTGCTCCGCGCCCAGCGGCGTGCCGCCGCCGCTGGCGTCCGGCTTACCGTCGGACGCGTCATCACTACAACCGCCGCAGGCGAGGAACGCGACGGCCACGGGGAGAACGAGGAATCGGGACTGCGAGCGAAGTGGGTGCATACGACCCCCATCATACACCCAGAACGGCGCCGCGAATTCGTACGAAAGGGAACAGATTCTTGCTGCAATCCCTCTCATGGTTGTTACATTGCTCGCGTTTCACAAACCCAAACAGGAGCTGTATGCGTATGCAGATGCTCAAGCGTGCTGTCTATCTTTGCGCCGCCGCCACCCTCGCCGCGTGCGGAGGCCAGGAGCCCCAGCAGGAGCCGGGCGCCGAGACGGCCACGCAGGAGGCGGCGCTGACCCAGGGCACGTCCCAGGGCTGCACCTTCAACATCTTCTCCTTCCAGCGGCCGGGGGTGCTGCCGCCGACCCATGACATCCGGCTGAACCGGGCGGCGTCGGACACCTGCGCGTGGCCCCAGGCGAGCCTGCTGCTGGGCACGTCCTACAACTACACCCCCAGCATCTCCCTGGCGGCCAATGACCTGGGCGTGGCGGTCAGCTTCACCTACAAGAGCTCCCCCAGCGGGAGCTCGGGCTCCGTGCTCGGCCTCCAGCACGTGGACCCGGCGACGATGACCTTCGTCCGCAACGAGGGCCTCGCCGCGGGGCGGTTCGGCTCGGGCAGCATCTACTCGGGCAACCTGACCATCGAGGCGGATGGCACCACCCTGAAGGTCCAGGGCACGAAGTACGGCGCCATCAGCGGTGAGACGATCATCGTCCCCGGCAGCACCAGCAACAGCAACTACATCGCCACCTACCCGAACTTCTTCACCAGCACCACGCCGCGCACCGTCGTGGCGTACTGAGAGACGGGCTGGAGTGTGTTGAACCGGCGGCCCCTCGTGAGACGGGGGGCCGCCGTGTCCCGCGCTCCCGCGCTTCAGCCAGCGTCAGTCCGCCGGGAGCGCCATGCGCCTACACTCATGGCTGGGCTGATAGCAGTAATAGCCCTCCGGGCACTGGCTCAGCTCGGGAATGTCCAGGTTGCAATACCAGACCTGCTGCTCGATTTCGCCGAGCGTGTCTTCAGTCCCGGGGACTTCCCCGCCGCCGCAACCCGTCAGCCATCCTGCAAGCAGCAACGTGCTTCCGATGACCCACCGCATCCGCATGCGTGCCTCCTGACAAGCGCCGTTTCGAATCGAAAGGCGCTTCAGGATAGCGTTTTCCCGGGCATCCACGGAGAGCCGAAAGCTCATCGAGGGGTTCTGTTCTTGGGCTACCGCTCGAGGCCACTCCACCATTCGTGTCTCATGCTCAGGCGGGTCGGCGTAGACTCGGGAGCATGACTCCTGTTCCTGATTTCAGCTCCGCCCGGGCCGTGCTGACCCTGCTGCTCACGCTGTTCCTCGCCTCACCGGCCTGGGCCGGAGACGAGTCCCCGGCCGCATCGACGAAGACGCAGGTGAAGAGCCCCAAGGGCCGCCAGCAGCTCCTCGGTGAGCACCCCCTGACGCTGCAGTGGCTGACCTTCGACAAGACGAAGCCGGGCAAGGCGACGGTCACCGAGGAGGACGGCGTGCTGATGCTCCAGGGCGAGCAGCGCGCCCCCAATGGCGACCACCTCATCGTGGAGGGAATGGTCGAGTCCGTGGACGAGAAGACCTTCGTCCTGGTGGGCAGGGTGGTGACGCAGGTGAACCACATCAACGACGGCAAGGCCTGTCTGCGCGAGGGCCGCTTCACCTTCCGCATCACCGGCAAGCGCCGCTACTGGCGCATGAAGGAGATGGACAACCCCTGTGAAGGCGTGACGGACTACGTCGACGTGTTCCTGCGCTGAGGCGCCCGCAGGGACCCTTCTTTCGCACTGCGGAACGACGGCGGTCCTTGCTGCGGTGAGTCATTTGACAAGGCAATGAAGGGTGGGTCGGGCTCGCGGTCCACCCTTGACTCGCCCTGAAAGGGCACCGGACACTCAATCCCAGACAAGGCGTTCATCGACCCACAGCGACTCTGCCCCCCCTCCAGAGGAGGACGCTCCGTCCGATGAAGGCTCCAATTCCAGAGACGCAGGCGAAGAACACGGCCCACCACGCCCATTGGCCGGAGGGCCTGCCGTATTCCCTCTCCATTCCCGACACCAGCCTCTACGTGAATCTGCAGGTGTCGGCGCTGCGCTATCCGGATCGGCCCGCGGTCGTCTTCTACGACACGGTGCTGAGCTACGCGCGGGTGCACGAGGAGGTGCTCGCGCTCGCGGGCTATCTCCAGAAGGAGTGCGGCGTGCATCGCGGGGACCGCGTGCTGCTGGACATGCAGAACAGCCCGCAGTTCCTCATCGCCTACTACGCCATCCTCCGCGCCGACGCGATGGTCGTCCCGGTCAACCCCATGCTGCTGACCGAGGAGCTGCGGCACTACGTCGAGGACAGCGGCGCGAAGGTCGCCTTCGTCTCGCAGGAGATCTTCTCCCGCGTCGCCCCCCTGATTGGCGAGACCTGCCTCACGAAGGTGGTGGCGGCGGCCTACTCCGACTACCTCATCGAGCCCACCGAGCTGAACGTGCCCGACTTCGTGCGCGCTCCCTACGCCGTGCCCGCGGCGCCGGGGGTGGTGCCCTGGAAGGAGGCGCTCGCGGCGAAGCGCGCGCCGCGCGAGCACCAGGTCGGCCCGGAGGACCTCGCGTGCATGCCCTATACGTCCGGCACCACCGGCAAGCCCAAGGGCTGCGTGCACACGCACCGCTCGGTGATGTTCAACGCGGTGGCCTCGCCCACCTGGACGGGCGTGGTCGTTCCCGACCACGTCGCGCTCGCGGTGCTGCCCGTCTTCCACGTAACGGGCATGCAGTCGGTGATGAACGCCATGGTCTTCAGCGGCGGCGCGGTGGTCATGCTGCCGCGGTGGGACCGTGACGTGGCCGGCCAGCTCATCACCCGCTACAAGGTGACGTCGTGGACGGTGATTCCGACCATGATGATCGACTTCCTATCGAACCCGCGCCTGGGGGAGTACGACCTCTCCGGCATCAAGCTCGTGTCGGGTGGCGGCGCGGCCATGCCGGCGGCCATCGCGCAGAAGCTGCTCGACCTCACCGGCCAGCAGTACATGGAAGGCTATGGCCTGTCCGAGACGATGGCGGCCACGCACATCAACCCGCGCCAGCACATGAAGCAACAATGTCTCGGCATCCCGTACCTCAACGTCGACTCGCGCATCGTCGACCCCATCACCTTCAAGGAGGTGCCCCAGGGTGAGGTGGGGGAGATCTGGATCCACGGGCCGCAGGTCTTCAAGGGCTACTGGAACGACGAGCGGAAGACGGAGGAGGCCTTCGCCATGCTGGACGGCAAGCGCTTCTTCCGCTCGGGAGACCTGGGCTACATGGACGCGGAGGGGTTCTTCTTCTTCACGGACCGGCTGAAGCGGATGATCAACGCCAGCGGCTTCAAGGTCTGGCCCGCCGAGGTGGAGGCGATGATGTACCGGCACCCGGCCGTGCAGGAGTGCTGCGTCATCGCGTCGAAGGACGCGTACCGCGGCGAGACGGTCAAGGCCGTCATCGTGAAGAAGCCCGGCTCCGCAGCGTCCGGTGAGGACATCATCCAGTGGGCGCAGGACAACATGGCCGCCTACAAGGTCCCCCGGGTGGTGGAGTTCGTGGAGACGCTGCCGAAGACGGCCACCGGCAAGGTGATGTGGAAGGCGCTGCAGGACCGGGAGCTGGCGAAGCAGTAGCCGCCACGGGCGTGCTCCGAAGGGTAGGGTGTCGGAGCACGCCTCGCTTGAGCGCGGGTGGCGGACTATGGAGCCTTGTCCGTGGGTCCGGGCTTCGTCTCGACCTGGCAGAAGTGGTTCCGGTCCCGCCTGTCCAGGTCCTGGGGCCGGCACTTCAACACGGGGGACGCGCGGGCACCGGCCGGCAGGAGCCGCATCCTGGGCTCCAGCGTGCACAGGGCCGTGTCGGACGTGCGCCAGAGGCAAGCGTCTGCGGGGATGGATTCCGGGGGCCTCCATGAGGACTCCCGACCCTTGGACTCGTCGCATTGCAAGGAGGACTCACCCGGCTCGATGCACTTGAAGACCGGGTGCGGGCTCCCGGCTGGGGTCGTCACGTCCAGGCGCTTGCACCACCGCAGATGGATCCGCCGCGTGCACGCGGAAGGGGCGGCGTACTCGTGCGTCTGGGTCAGCTCGAACGGCTTGCCGTCGAATGACATGCCCACGATGAGGGAGTGCTCCGAGTCCACGTGCGCGCGCGTGAAGAAGGGGCGGCCCTCCTTCATCGCTTCCGCGGCTTGCGGCGGCCAGAGCCAGCTGCTCGGTGACTCGTCCGGAGCCACGATCAGTCGTCCCCCCACCAGGTCGATGTCGCAGGGCTCGCACGAGACGGCTTCCCGTTGGAGCGCCACCGGCAGGGGCGGCAGCTTCCCCGTGCGGAGCCAGGCCAGCTCGGACTCCGTCCCGGGGGTCACGGAGTGGGTGCGTGAGCACAGGCTGACGGAGGTCGCGTCCTTGCCCTGGGCATACATGAGGTACTCCTTCCCGGCCTTGAAGGCGATGGTGCAAGCACCGCGACCTCCCGAGGGCAGGTCGAGCCGCTCTCCTGGCTTGACCGGGCCCTTGAAGACCTCCAGTACCTCCACGGCGGCCTTGCCATCGAACGCGGCCGGGTCCACGGCAGTGACCCGTGCCCGGTAGATGGCGACGGCGTTCTCGCGTGCCGTGCGCAGCTGGGTGTGAAGGTCGCCGGAAGGCCTTTCGCAACTGCACGCCTGGGCCGCGGAGGGCAGGGCGCAGGCGGCCGCCACGGCGATGAACCAGCGCCATCGAGTGAGCATGGCGAGCAGCCTATTCCGGTGCGGAACGGGCGGGTGAGCCTCGGTGGCGCGATTGGATTGCTCCGAACGGCGGGGGCCCGGAGCACGCCTCGCGGGGGCGCGGGTGGCGGACTATGGGGCCTTGTCCGTGGGCCCGGGCTTCGTCTCGACCTGGCAGACGTGGAACCCGCCGCTGCCGTTCGCCGACCTGGGGCGGCACATCAACACGGGGGACGTGGGGGCGCCGTCCGGCAGGGCCCGGCCCTCGGGCGCCAGCTCGCACCAGGCCAGCTCGGACGTGCGCCATCTGCACGGCTGCGTGGGAAGATCTTCCAGGCGGCCGTATGAGGACTTCCGGCTCGTGGACGCGTCGCATTGCACGGAGGACGCACCCGGTTCGATGCACTCGAAGGTCGGGGCCCCGCCCAGGAGGGGAATCGAGACATCCAGGCGCTTGCACCAACGGAGCTGGACCCGCTGCGTGCACGCGGAGGCGGGGGAGGGGGCGGACGTCAGGGTCAGCTCGAAGGGCCTGCCGTCGAAGGTCATGCCCACCATCACGTCGCGCTTCATCCGGTCATCGTGCGCGTACGTGAAGAAGGGGCGGCCGGCCTCCATCGCGTCCGCGGCGTCCTTCTGCCCGATGAAGCTTCCCGGTGCCTTGCCCGGGGGCACGACCAGCCGTCCTCCCACGTCGTGGATGTCGCAGGACTCACACGAGATGGCTTCCCGTTGGAGCGCCACCGGCAGGGGCGGCAGCTTCCCCGTGCGGAGCCAGACCAGCTCGGAGTCCGTCCCGGTGTCCACGGAGCGTGTGCGGGAGCACATCCCGACCGAGGTCGCGTCCTTGCCGTGCGCGTAGATGAGGTACTCCGTCCCTTCCTTGAAGGCGACGGTGCAGTCACCTCCGCCTCCCGCGGGCAGGTCGAGCTCTTCTCCTGGCTTGACCGGGCCCTTGAAGACCTCCAGCACCTCGACGGTGGCCTCGCCCGTGGGAATTCCCCAATCCACGTCCGTGACACGTGCCCGGTAGATGGCGACGGCGCTTCCCTGGGCCGTGCGCAGCTGGGTGGCAAGGTCTCCGGGAGTCTGTTTGCAGCTGCACGCCTGGGCCGCGGAGGGCCACGCGCAGGCGACCGCCAGGGTGATGAACCAGAACCATCGGGTGAGCATGGCAGGAAGCCTATTCCGAAGCCGAAGGGGGCGGGAGCCCTGGGGGGG
>NZ_JABBJJ010000720.1 GCF_012933655.1 Pyxidicoccus fallax
CCCCCCAGGTTTGCTCTTCCCCACCCGTACCGCACGTCCGAGGCCGGACATCCGGCAGCCACCCTCTGTCGCTGGCACGCACTCCGGTTCGGAGCCGTGCCAGCGAGCGTGCTACGCTGCGCGCCGCGTCAGGTCAGGTCAGGCGAGCACCTGTCCGCCCGTGACGCCCAGAATCTCCGCGTTGACGTAGCGCGACTCGTCCGAGGCGAGGAACACGAACGAGGGCGCCAGCTCCGCGGGCTGCGCGGGACGTCCGGTGGGCGACTGCGCGCCGAACTCCTTCACCTTCTCGCCGCCGAAGGACTGGGGAATCAGCGGCGTCCACACGGGGCCCGGGGCCACGGAGTTGACGCGGATGCCGCGCTCGATGAGGTGCTGGGCGAGGCCCTTGGTGAAGGTGACGATGGCGCCCTTGGTGGTGGCGTAGTCGAGGATGCCCGCCGACGGCTGATACGCCTGGATGGAGGCGGTGTTGATGATGGTGCCGCCCGGCTTCATGTGCGGCAGCGCGTAGCGCACCAGGTGGAACATGGCGATGATGTTGGTGCGGAAGGTGCGCTCCACGCGCTCGGCGTCCAGCTCCTCGAACTTCTCCACCTGCGGGCCCTGGAAGGCCGCGTTGTTGACGAGGATGTCGATGCGCCCGTAGCGCTTCACCGTCTCCTCGACCAGCTTGCGGCAGTGGGCCTCCACCGAGAGGTCTCCGGGGAGCAGCAGCGCCTGGCGCCCCGCGTCCTCCACGAAGCGCTTCACGTGGTTGGCGTCATCGCCCTCGTTGAGGAAGGACACGGCCAGGTCCGCGCCCTCGCGCGCGAAGGCGAGGCACACCGCGCGGCCGATGCCGCTGTCGCCACCGGTGACGAGCGCCACGCGGTCCGTCAGCCGGCCCAGGCCCTTGTAGGTCTTCTCGCCGTAGTCGGGCTGCGGTTCCATCTTCCCCTCGTGGCCCGGGTGCGGCTGCGTCTGCTCCGGGAAGGGGGGCTTGGGGCCGGCGTTGCGCGGGTCGGGGTTCTTCTGGGCCATGTGCGGGGCTCCTGACAGGGAAGGATTGCTCCCACCCACGGTGGGAG
>NZ_JABBJJ010000721.1 GCF_012933655.1 Pyxidicoccus fallax
GCCCACCCCGGCCCGTACAGCCGCACCAGGGCCAGCGCCACGCCCAGCGGAATGGCCAGCGCCATGGCGCCCACGGACACCAACAGCGTCACCAGCGTGGCCTGGAGGAACAGCACGAGCTGCCCCCAGCCCAGGCGCGTGGTGCGCGTGTCCGCCAGCACCTCGCGCGTCTGCTCGTCCGTCCAGTCCACCATGCGCTGCTGGGCCGCGCTGTCGATGCCCCAGCGCCGGAAGATGGCGCGCAGCTCGCCCGAGCGGGCGATGCGCACCAGCGCTCCGTCCAGCGCCGCGCGCAGGTCCTCCTCGCCGGGCCGCACGGCGATGGCGTAGTAGCCCTCGCCCACGTCCGCCACCATCCGCAGCTCCGGGCGCGACTGGCCGTAGCGCTGCGCGATGATGTCGTCCATCAGCACGCCGTCCACCCGGCCCTGCTCCAGGTCGATGTACGGCTCCTCCACCCCCTCGTACGGCACCGCCTCCGCGCCGCTGCGCAAGAGCAGCTCCCACGCCTGCGAGTTGGCGAGCGTGCCCACGCGCCGGCCCTTCAGCGACTCCAGCCCGGTGACGCTCGCGTCGCCCTTGCGCGCCAACAGCCGCAGGTTGAAGAGGAAGTAGGGCCGCGTGAAGAGGACGCGGCCGGCGCGCGCGGGGGTGATTTCCATCCCGTTCAGCGCCACGTCGAACGAGCCGCGCTCCAACGAGGGGATGAGGCTGGACCAGTCGTTCTGGACGAACTCGGCGCGCACGCCCAGCTCGCGCGCCAGCGCCTCCGCCAGCTCCACCTCGAAGCCGCGCATGCGCCCCGGCTCATCCGGGTCTTCCATGGCATACGGCTCTCCGCCCTGGGCGTCAGCGCCCCACCGCAGCACGCCCGCGCGCCGCACCCGCTCCAGGCCCGTGGCCTCGTCCGCGCCGCACGACAGCAGCACCAGCGCCAGCAGCGCCAACCCACAGGCCGGGAGCAGGACGGGCCTTCGCGCCCGGGAGGGAGACTGTCGCATCGGACGTGCTGGACCTCCGGTGAGGCGGACCGCCGCCCCTTTTAGCC
>NZ_JABBJJ010000722.1 GCF_012933655.1 Pyxidicoccus fallax
GAGCCGCCGGGGGTGGCACCCTCGGGGCTCTTGCAGCCCGGCCCCGTCAGGACGGCGGCGGCCAGCAGGGGAACGACACGCTTCCAGCAGGAAAGGAGCACGCGGCGGGTCTTAGCCACGCGCGCGGGGCTTGTAAAGGAACGCCAGCCTTGGCAGGGAAGCCCCCCTGCTCCTATGCCCAGAGTCCTGCTGCTGCATACGGGGGGCACGCTCGGAATGGCCGGTGGTCGGCCTTCCGCCCTGCGCCCCGCGGCCTTCTTCAAGACGCTCAAGTCCCGCGTCCCCGAGCTGTTCCAGCTGGCGGACATCGAGCTGGAGCTGTTCAGCAACCTCGACAGCTCGGAGATGCAGCCGGAGCTGTGGAGCCGCATGGCCGCCCACCTCCACCGCCGTCTGCCCCACTTCGACGGGGCGGTGGTGACCCATGGGACGGACACGCTCGCCTACACGGCCAGCGCCCTGTCCTTCATGCTGCGCAACCCGCCCTGCCCCGTCGTCCTGACGGGCTCGCAGCGGCCGCTGGGGGAGATCCGCTCGGACGCGCGGCTCAACCTCATCGACGCGGTGCTGTCCGCGCTCCAGGGGCCGCGCGAGGTCACCATCTGCTTCGACTCCCACCTGTACCGGGGCAACCGCAGCCGCAAGGTGAAGGTGGCGGAGTACGACGCCTTCGAGAGCCCCAACTGCCCCGTGCTGGGCACGCTGGGCGTGGATGCCACCTTCGAGCCGGGCCTCAAGCCGCGCGGTGCCTTCCGTCTGATGGAGAAGCTGGACCCGCGCGTCTTCCTCCTGAAGGTGTACCCGGGGCTGGACCCCGCCCTGCCGCTACAACTGCTCCCCCATGTCCGGGGGCTGGTGCTGGAGGCGTACGGCGCGGGCAACTTCCCCATCGACCCGGAGCTCGGGCGCTCGTTGCATCCCCTCTTCACCCAGGCCCGGGAGCGGGGGGTGCCGGTGGTGGTGGTGAGTCAGGCGCACCGCAACGGCGTGGACCTCACCCTTTATGAGTCCGGGGCGGCGGCGCTGGCGGAGGGGGCGGT
>NZ_JABBJJ010000723.1 GCF_012933655.1 Pyxidicoccus fallax
GGGTGGGCGGCTGACGCCGGTGGGGACGGCTACTGCGCGGTGGCCGCGTCGGAGGGCGCGGCGGCGGTGACGATGCGCACCTTCGGCCAGAAGCGCGCGTCGTGCACGCCGTCGAGCGAGAAGACGCGCTTCTTCGCCTTGCTGTCGTAGACGCGGGCGGACGCCTCGGAGGCGATGAGCAGCAGGGGCCCGCGCGTGTGTACCACCACGGCCGCGGTGGGGGCGAGGCTCAGCGCCTCCGGCTCCACGAGCCGGTCCTGCGACTCCCAGCGCAGGGGCGGCATGAGCACGGGCAGCTCTCCGGCGGCGCGCCACGCGTAGAAGGGGCCACCGTCCGTCTCCAGGGAGACCCACTCGCCGAACTGCGAGTGGCCCTTGTCCGGCACCACGGCGTCGAGCCGGGCGGCGTCCTCACTGCCCTCGGGCAGCGCGGTGGGGGCGGGGGCGTAGGGGTCCACGCCGGAGGTGGAGGACACCAGCGTCCCCGCCGTGGTGAGCGCGCCCGTGCCGGCGGCGGCGTCCGAGCCATAGACGGTGGCCACGGTCTCCAGGCGCTTCCAGGTGTCACCCTCGCGGCGGAAGGCGTGCGCGAGGCCGGGGCCGCCCTCGGGCTCGGTGATGGGGATGCGCTGGCCCTCGAAGAGGAAGAACTCCGCGCCGCCCTCGGTCCGGCGGATCAGGTCGTCCACCTGGGAGACCAGGGCGAGGGGGTTGTTGGAGGCGTCGAAGCCGATGGTGTCCGCGTGTCCCACCTCGGGGAGCGGCAGCGGAGTGCCCTGGCCGGCCTGGAGATCGACCAGCCAGGCACGGGGCTTCACGGCGCCGCCGCCCCGGTCCACGAGGAGGCCCTGACGGCCGTCGGGGCTCCACGCGAGGCGGACGCGCCCACACGCGGCATCCACGGTGAAGAGGTCCTTGCGAGCGCCGGCGGTGTCATGGCGCGTCCAGGTGCAGCCCGAGGGCTTCGCGTCCTGGAGGTAGGAGAGGGTGAACGCCGGGACGGGGGCGGCCTTCACTTCCGCCGAGGTGGGGGC
>NZ_JABBJJ010000724.1 GCF_012933655.1 Pyxidicoccus fallax
GGCACCAGCAGCGCGCCCCACAGCACGAGGAACAGGAGCGCGCGCCGCATCGCCGCCCCGTCCGAGCCCGGCCGCCGCGCCTGCGCCATCGCCAGCCCGCCCACCACGCTGGTGACGGAGAGCAGCGCGGCCATCATCCCCCAGGCCTCCGCGCCCACCCCCAGCGCGTCCAGGCGCGGCGGGATGGCCGCGTCCACCAGGCCCCAGCTCACCCCATTGGAGATGACGCAGAGGTAGACGAGGCCGGGCAGCCCGGTGCGGAAGGGGATCAGCGACGCGCGCTCACCGGGGGCGGTGGAGGCCGGGGGCGGCTCGCGGCCCGGCATGCGCCGGTTGAGCAGCGCGGCGCCCACGTTGCACGCCGCCATGACGACGAGTGCCAGGGCGGGGTGGACCAGCGCGAGCGCACCCACCAGCGGCGGGCCGATAATCCACTGCACCTCCACCAGCACCGCGTCGATGGAGAAGGCCGGCTCCAGCAGCCGGGCCGGCAGCACCGCGGGCATCAGCGCCCGGTACGCGCCGAACACCCCCGCGGGCACCACGCCCAGCGCCAGCGACAGCCCCAACAGCAGTGGCAGCGGCGCCCGGACGACACAGGCCGCCGCCAGGGCCAGGCTCAGCCCGGCCATGCCCAGCATCGGCGCCGTCAGCCCGTCCGGCAGCCGGCGCCGGTCCATGGCCCGCCCCCGGAAGGGCGCCGCGGCGGCCGCCCCGAAGGCGTAGGCGCTCGCCATCCACGCGCCGGAGGCATAGGAGCCCGTGGCCAGCTCGCCCGCCAGCAGCAGCGCGAAGGCCGCCATCGTCCCGCTCAGGCGGGCCGCCGCGGAGGCCGCCACCCAGCGGCGCCAGCCCGCCTCCGCCCAGAGTGCGCGCTGCCCAGCCCCTCCGTCCTCCATCACCCCGGCCTGTTCCGACATGGGCTCCCTGCTAACCCGGAATGCCTCCGCGCGCATCTGCCGCGCGCATCCCTGGGAAGCGTGCCAATGGCGTCACGGGCGGGGGAGAGG
>NZ_JABBJJ010000725.1 GCF_012933655.1 Pyxidicoccus fallax
CGGAGAACCCGCCGGTGCTGGCGCCCTGGAACACGCTCACGACCTGAGCGACGCCGCTCGAGACGACGACGTCCTGCCGCCCATCCCCATCCAGGTCCGTCAGCGCCAGCGCACGGGCGATGCTCCTCAGGGCCAGGTCATCCTTCCGGACGAACCCCCCAGCCGCCTGGCCACGGTAGGTGATGACACTGAACTGGTCCGTCACGACGAGGTCCACCCGTCCATCACTGTCGAGGTCCGTGGCCCGCACGTGGTTGGGATACGTCAGTGGCGATACCCTCGTTACGGTGCTGAAGGTACCGTCTCCGACGCTCTGGTAGAGATTGAGCACCCCGTCGTAGTAGTGGGCCAGGACGAGGTCCAGCTTCCCATCCGTGTCGACGTCGGCGCCCGTCAAGCCGTGGGCCACGAAGCCCGTCTGGTAGTTCGTCGAGGTGAAGGCGCCGGTTCCATCACCGCGAAGCAGCGTCGCCGTATAGGACCGGAGCGGAATGCTGGAGTTCGCGGTGAACAGGTCCAGCACCCCGTCCCCGGTGAAGTCCTGCGTCGTCATCACCTGGGGCGAGGTGCCCGTGGGGAAGGTGCGCTGTGTGCCGAACGTGCCGTCTCCCCGGCCGAGCAGCACGCTGACGCTCGCGTCCTGGGTATTGAGCACCGCGAGGTCGACCTTGCCATCGCGGTTGAAGTCCGCCGCGCTCACGTCCCGCGGCACATTCCCCACCGGCACCCGCCGCGCGGCCTGGAAGTGGCCGTCGCCCTGCCCGAGCAGCACACTCACCGAGGCGTCCTGGCCGTTGCTCACCGCGAGGTCGGCCTTCCCGTCGCCGTTGAAGTCCGCTGTCGCCACCTCACCGGGCGAATCCCCCACGGCCACCTCACCCGAGTCCACGAGGGAGACCGCGCCACAGAGCGTGGACGTCACCCATGCGTCCGAGCGCGGCCCGTCTCCCACCGCGTTCCGGGCTTGGATGGTGAATGTGTAGCGCGTCGCGCTCGCCAGCCCTTCGAG
>NZ_JABBJJ010000726.1 GCF_012933655.1 Pyxidicoccus fallax
TGGTGTAGCCCCCTGAAGAGTCGGACAGGCTCGTTCGGCTAGAAAGCGAGTCTGACGATGGAGAAGAAGAGCCAAGAGGGAGCCCCGGAGGGGGCCGAGGGGAGCAAGCGTCGCCGGCGGTACTCGGCGGAGGAGAAGCTGCGCCTGGTGGCCGAGTGCGAGGCGCCGGGCAGCAGCGTGTCCCTGGTGGCCCGCAAGTACGGCATCAGCTCCAGCCTGCTGTTCCGGTGGCGGCAGTTGAAGGAGTCGGGCGGCGTGTCGGGGTTGCAGGCCGGCGAGGCGGTGGTGCCCGAGTCCGAGGTGCAGGCGCTCAAGGCGCAGGTGCGCGAGCTGCAGCGGCTGTTGGGCAAGAAGACGCAGGAGGCCGAAATCCTCCGGGACGCGGTGGAGCTGGCGCGCGAAAAAAAACTATTGTCGCCCGCGGCCTTGTCGAAGCTGGGAGGCATTCTGTGAGCGCGGTGGCCCGGGCCCTCGCGGTGGCCCGTTCCACGTTGCACCGCCCCCTTTCCCCTCGGCAGCCCCGCCGCCCGGACGCCCAGGCCGACGCCGAAGTCCTCGAGCAACTCAAGGCCGTTGTCGGGCAGCGAGCCACCTACGGCTACCGCCGGGCGTGTGCCGTGCTCAACCGGCAGCGCCGCACCGAGGGCAAGCCCGGGGTGAACCACAAGCGCGCCTACCGCCTCATGCGCCAGGGCCGGCTGCTGCTGCAGCGGCATACCGGCAAGCCGACGCGCACCCACGAGGGCCAGGTGGTGACGCTCAAGTCCAACCTGCGCTGGTGCTCCGACGGCTTCGAGGTGCGCTGCTGGAATGGCGAGCGCGTCCACGTCGCCTTCAGCCTCGACTGCTGCGACCGCGAAGCAATGGCCTTCCAGGCCTCGGCCCAGCCTCCCACTGCGCTCACCATCCAGGACCTGATGGCCGAGACGCTCGAGGCCCGCTTCGGCCCGGGTACCGCCCAGGCGCCCCACCCGGTGGAGTGGCTGTCGGACAACGGCCCCG
>NZ_JABBJJ010000727.1 GCF_012933655.1 Pyxidicoccus fallax
GCGGAGGGCTGCTCCTGGCGGGCGTGGGGTTCGCGCTGTTCGGGACGGGAGGGGAGAAGGCGGTGCCCGTCCCCGTGAAGCCGCTGCCGGTGCAGGCGCGACCTGACGACACGGTGGCCGCGGCGCCTGGCGGGGCGACGGGTGGGAAGGCGGAGACGCCCAAGCGGGAAGAGCCCCGTCCCTCCGAGCCGGTGGCTGCGGCGCCCGATGCGGGGGCCGTCGCGGTGGTGGCTCCGGCTGTCGTCGATGCGGGTGTCGCGGGTGCCGGCGTGGAGCGGGTTCCGGACGGTGCGGCTGTGGTTGCCGCCGCGGCAGCGCCCGGGACGGCGGCTCCCGTGGGTTCGACGCTTCCCGTTGGGAACGGGGCTCCTGCTCCCAGTCCCGTGACGAAGACTGCGGCAGGGAGCCCGACGGCTTCACCCGCCACCCAGACTCCCCGGCAGCCTTCGCGCCCCCGTCCCGCGCCAGTCAAGGTCCCGATTTCTATTCGAATCAATCCCTATGCCGTCCTGTACCTGGACGGGAAACTCCTCGGAACGATGCCGTTCGAGAAGCCCATCGAAGCAACCGTGGGCAAGCACACACTTCGGCTCGAGAACCCGGAAGCGAAGCTGAAGAAGGTGACGACCATCGAGGTGACGGCGAACGGGCCGAACGTGTTCAAGCTCAAGTGGGATGAGCCATAGGACGGGAGAAGCCTCGTGAGCCGCGGGTGCGCGGTGAGGCTTCCGGGGCTGTTGCCGGGCTCGACCGGAAGGGTGAGCGCCCGGCCCTTCGCACACCTGGGCCGGGACCTTCCCGTGCGGGAGTGAATCGGTTGGTTCGTGGCGTCACTAGTACCTCAGCACAGAGGTTCTGACCGATTGGCTTTGGGCCTGCTCAGCGTAGGACGGGCAGAAGTTCCGGGGCCAGCAGCAGCTCGATGCTGCGGGCCTGTCCGGCGCTGCGCCGGATGAGCCC
>NZ_JABBJJ010000728.1 GCF_012933655.1 Pyxidicoccus fallax
CCCCGCCGCCGGAGCCATCGCTGTTGTTCCCCTCGCCCGCGCCGGCGCCGCCTCCGAAGAGGGCATGTTCCACGAGCGAGTAGCCCATGGACGCGCCCCCGAGCCCGCCCTCGTCCCGGAAGCCGTCCTCGTCCGCGGTGACGCCCCCCTTGCCGCCGTCGCCGCCGTGCCCGCCTCCTCCGCCACCGGAGTTGTGGCAGTTGCCGCCGCCTCCGGCGTTGACCAGGTTGCCGCGCCCGGACGCCTTGTCCACGAGGTCCGCCACCACGCCCTCGCCCTTGTAGGAGCCGCCCTGCGTGAACGGCAGGTCCAGCCCGGTGCACCCGGCGAGGTCGGCGTGGTTGGAGAAGCTCGCGCCCCGGAAGCCCGCGCCATCCGCGGAGATGTGGCCCCGGTTCGTCACCGTGCCCGTGGCGAGGAAGGCGAGGATGCCGCCGGAGCGGCCATCCCACGCGCGAGCCACGAGTGACGCGCCCTCCAGGACGGTGACGTTGGTGTACTCGGGGACGAGGACCAGCTGCGCGCCCGGCACGGTGTAGCCGTTCACCAGGGGCGCGGTGAGCCGCAGCCCCGCGGTGTTGTCCACCGCCGCGATGCGGGCCAGCTCCCAGCGCCCCACCGCTCCGGGAGCGTAGGGGCCCGCCCCGCCCGAGGGCGTGTTCGAATCAAAGCCGGTGCTCTGATGGATGAGCACCAGCGCGCCCACCGGCAGGTTGGCCATGCTCGCCAGGCGCAACACGGTGCTGCCCGCTGGCGCGGCGGACACCAGCGGCGTGGCGAGGTTGAGGGTCTGGCCCACCGCGGTGACGCCGAGGGCCCCATTGCGGCCAGTGCCCAGTCCAAAGGAGTCCGGCTCCGCCAGCGCGGGGGACGTCACGAGGAGCACGAGCACGAAGAGGGGGATGAAGCGCATGCGGCCCCCATGCTGCCCCAGAACCCCGACGTGTGGGAGGGAGGGGG
>NZ_JABBJJ010000729.1 GCF_012933655.1 Pyxidicoccus fallax
CGCGGCTGCCGACGAGTCCGTTGGAGCCGGTGACGAGAAACCGCATGACGTCAGCCCTTCCCGTGCAGGCGGTTCTTGTACTGGGTGTCGAAATACTGGCGGTACGCGCCGCTCATCACCCGCTCCCACCACGCCGGGTGCTCGACGTACCACTTCACCGTCTCCGCCAGCCCCTGCTCGAAGGTGTGCGCGGCCTTCCAGCCCAGCTCGGTGCGAATCTTCGTCGGGTCGATGGCGTAGCGCCGGTCATGCCCCGGCCGGTCCGCCACGAACTTGATGAGCGACTCGGGCTTGCCCAGCAGGCCGAGGATGCCCTTGACGATTTCGAGGTTCCGCCGCTCCGCCCCGCCGCCGATGTTGTACACCTCGCCGGCCCGGCCCTTCTCCAGCGCCAGCAGCAGCGCCTGGCAGTGGTCTTCCACGTGGAGCCAGTCGCGCACGTTGCCGCCGTCGCCATAGACGGGCAGCGGCTTGTCGTGCAGCGCGTTGACCACCATCAGCGGGATGAGCTTCTCGGGGAACTGGTAGCGCCCGTAGTTGTTCGAGCAGCGGGTGACGACCACGTCCAGCTTGAAGGTGTGGTGGTACGCCAGGGCGATGAGGTCCGAGCTCGTCTTGCTGGCCGAGTACGGGCTGGAGGGCTGCAGCGGGGAGACCTCGGTGAAGTAGCCGGTGGGGCCCAGCGAGCCGTAGACCTCGTCGGTGGACACCATGAGGAAGCGCTTCACGCCGCGGGCGCGGCTGGCCTCCAGGAGCTGCTGGGTGCCCAGCACGTTGGTGGTGACGAAGACCTCGGGACCGAGGATGGAGCGGTCCACGTGGCTCTCGGCGGCCAGGTGCATGACGGCGTCGATGGAGTGCACCGCCATCAGGTGCTCGACGAGCTCGCGGTTGCCGATGTCGCCGCGCACGAAGACGTGGCGGGGGTC
>NZ_JABBJJ010000072.1 GCF_012933655.1 Pyxidicoccus fallax
GCCAGCTCTCCTCCCTCCCCCCGCGCCAGCTCCCCCTCGACATCCGCCCGCCGCCGCGTCCCCCCGACGCCCCCGCCGAGAAGGGCAACACCGGCCCGGACGATGACGACGAGGACGCGCCGGACCTCGACTCGTGGGAGCCGCGCCGCCGCCGCAACCGCCGCGATGCCGGCGCGAAGCCCGACAAGCCGCCACCCACGCCCACGCTGGACCGCGTCGCCGTGCCCTGGCACAAGCTCGCGCAGGACGACCAGCTCGACCCCGCCTACGAGCAGGACGCGCTGGTGACGCTGCTGCGCTCCCGCCTCGCCGCGAAGGACGCGGAGGCCATCGTGCTGGTGGGCCCCTCGGGCGTGGGCAAGACGGCCGTGCTCCACGCGCTCGCCCAGGCCCTGCGCGCCAAGAGCGCCACCGCCACCGAGCGTGTCCGCCCCTTCTTCTTCCTCGACGGCACCCGCCTCATCGCCGGCCAGGGCGGCTGGGGGGACTGGCAGCAGCAGGTGCTCACCTGCTTCCGCGAAGCCACCGATTCCCACGCCATCATCTGCCTCGGCCATGCCCTGGAGCTGCTCGACGCCGGCAAGAGCGCCCAGAGCGACCAGAACGTGGCCCAGCTCCTGCTCCCGCTGCTCGCCACCCGCGAGGTGTCCGTCGTCGCCGAGGCCACGCCCGAGGACTGGGCCGTGGTGGAGCGCCGCAACACCAGCTTCGCCCGCCTCTTCTCCGTGGTACGCGTGGAGGAACCCGCCCCGGACGCGCTCGCCCGCATCGTCGAGCGCGTGGCCGCCGATGAGTCGGGCGCCATGGATGTCCTTCCGGAGGCGCTGGAGGAGGTCCGCTTCCTCTGCCGCCGCTTCCTGCCCTACGGCGCCCAGGTGGGCAACGCGGTGACGTTCCTCCGCCGCCTGCTGGCCACCTGCACGCACGCCGCGCAGTCGCGCGTCACCCACCTGGACGCCATCCGCCAGTTCGCCTCCGAGTCCGGCATCCCCGAGGCCCTCCTGCGCGACGACATGCCCATGGAGGCAAGCCAGGTGCGCGCCTTCCTCTCCACGCGGGTGCTCGGGCAGGAGACCGCGGTGGAGCGCGCCGCCTCGGTGGTGTCCGTGCTCAAGGCGGGTCTGGCCGACACGCGCCGCCCGTTCGGCGTCCTCCTCTTCGTGGGCCCCACCGGCGTTGGCAAGACGGAGCTGTCCAAGGCGCTGGCGGAGCTGCTCTTCGGCGCGAAGGAGCGCATGGTGCGCCTCGACATGGGCGAGTACGCCGGCCCGGACGCGCTCCTGCGCCTGCTTGGCGACGGCGAGACGCCCGGGCACCTCTCCTCGGCCGTGCGCCGCCAGCCCTTCTGCGTGGTGCTGCTGGACGAGGTGGAGAAGGCCCACCCCGCCGTCCACGACGCGCTGCTCGGCGTCCTCGGCGAGGGCCGCCTCACCGACGCGTCCGGCCGCTTCACCGACTTCCGCAACGCCGTGCTCGTCCTCACCAGCAACCTGGGCGCGGACACCTGGCGCGCCCGCGTGGGCTTCGACTCGGCCGGCGCACTGCCCGACGCCGCCGTGCTGCGCGCCCACTACCTCGCCGAGGTGCAGCGCTTCTTCCGCCCGGAGCTGTTCAACCGGCTCGACGACGTCGTCGTCTTCTCGCCGCTCTCCGCGGACCTGCTGCGCCGGCTGGTGGTGCGCGAGGTGGAGGCCGTGTGCCGCCGGCCCGGACTGTCGCTCCATGACGCCCGGCTGGACGTCACTCCCGCCGCGCTGGACTGGCTCGCGGCCCGCGGCTTCGACCCGCGCTACGGCGCCCGTCCCCTCAAGCGCGCGCTGGAGCGCGAGCTCGTCGTGCCCGTGGCGGCGTGGCTCGCCGAGCATCCGCGGAACGGGCCGGTGAGCCTGTCCGTGGACGCCAACAGCGAGGGCCTCCAGCTGCGCGCGGAGTCGGTGGGCGGCGCCGCCGAGGGCGTGGGGCGACAGGCCATCGAGAAGGTGCTGGAGGAGGCGGCCAGCCTGCGCGCGGAGGTGCAGCGCTGGAGCCGCTCCAACCCCATGGTGGCGCTGCGGCGCGAGCTGGCCGTCTTCGACAAGGCGTCCCGCCAGCCCGCGTACTGGGAGGAGCGCGGACTGGCCGAGGAGTCCTCTCGCAAGTCGTCCGAGGCCCGCGAGCTGGAGAAGGCCTTCCGCGATGTCGCCCAGCAGGCGGAGGCCATCGAGGACCTCCTCTTCGAAGCGCACCTGTCCCGCGCGGTGGGTCAGGCCGAGTCGCTGGCACGCGAGGTGTCCGGACTGCGGCGGGCGTTCCTCCCCCTGCGCGAGCGGCTCTATGCCAGCCTCTTCCCCACCTCCCGGGGCTGCACCCTCATCCTCATCCCCGGGCGCGGCGCGTGGCCGCAGCTCGTCACCCTCGCGAAGGCCTACGAGTCCTGGGCCGCGGCGCAGTCGCTGTCCTTCCAGCGCGCCCTGCTGAAGCCCGAGGAGCCCAAGGACGGCGAGAAGAAGAAGCCGTCACGCAAGGACGCGCCGCTCTTCTGGGCCCAGGAGAAGAAGACGCCCCTGGACGAAATCAAGCCCGCGCCCGCGGGGTACGCCATCCAGGTGACGGGCCACATCCATCCCCTGCTGCTGGCGAGCGAGCACGGCGTGCACCGCTTCGTCGAGGGCAGCCAGGCCGCGGTGGTGCGCGTCCGCTTCGAGCCCTCCGCCCCGAACGTGTACTCGCTCCCCAGGATGGACGCGTTGGAGAAGCTGCTGCCGAAGCACGAGGTGCGCCGCATCCGCCCCACCGCGAACGGCCAGGGAGGCGGCTCGCTGGAGGACCTGCGCACCGGCGCGAAGCAGCGCTTCGGTCCGGAGGGTCCGAACATGGAAGCGCTCCTGGAAGCGTGGCTTCAGTGGCGCGTCTTCGGCACGCAGGAGGAGGACTGACGCCATGGACCTCAAGCTTCCCATCGTCATCTCCCCGCTCGGCGGGCGGCTCGTGGAGGCGTGGGTGCCCGCCTTCTGGCCCGCGCTCCACAAGGTGGGCCCCAGCTTCTCCGCGCTGCGCGACGAGCTGGCGCTCGCCGTCATGGAGCGCTTCGAGAAGGAGGCCGCCTCCGCCGTGGCGGCGTACCAGCTCCCGCCCCACATGGCCCTGCGCCACGTGAAGGTGAACATCGAGGAGCGCGACCGGGAGAAGAACCGGCGCGTGGTCCTCGAGGGCCGCATGGCGGTGCTGCTGGAGAAGTGGCCCCGTGACGACTTCTGGGTGGTGACGCCCACCCGGCTGCCCGAGGCCCGCTTCGCGCTCGCCCACCCGGACGCGCTGCCCCAGGCGCTCGCGCGCCGCATGGCCGCGTGGTGCCTGGAGCGGGACATCGAGACGCTCGACAAGGAGTGGACGGGCTGGGCCCAGGGCCGCGAGCGGCTGGAGCTGCTGGAGGTGGATGCGTACGCGCCCACCATCCTCCCGCGCACGCCGCCGAAGCCGCCCGCCCCGCCCCGCCGCCGCAAGTCGAGCGAGAAGAAGGAGGAGAAGGAGCCTCCCGAGACGCCCGAGCAGCGCGAGGCCCGCCGCAACCGCCGCCGCCTGTCCCTGGTGGAGCTGCGCGAGGTGGCGCGAAACCTGAGCCACGGCGCGCGCGACGACGCGCTGGAGCGCTGCTACGGCCGCGAGGCCCTGGTGCGCGAGGTGGTGGACGCGCTGGAGGGCCGCGAGGGCGCCGCGCTGGTGCTGGTGGGCCCGCCCGGCTCCGGCAAGACGGCGCTGGTGCACGAGGTGGTGCGCCGCCTCACCGCCCGGCAGGACGCCGCCGGTACCCGCCGCGACGTGTGGCGCGTGGACGGCAACCAGTTCATCGCCGGCATGATGTTCGTGGGCCAGTGGGAGGCCCGCGCGCGCGAGGTGGTGCAGGAGCTGAAGGAGGTGGGCGACCTGCTCTACGTGGACGACCTGGCCTCGCTCGTCTACGCGGGACGCACCAGCAACGAGCGCACCAACGTGGCGCAGTACATCGAGCCGCACCTGGCGCGCGGCGAGCTGACCGTGCTGGCAGAGTCCACGCCGGAGCGCTTCGAGCGCGTGCGCGAGTTGGCCCCCACCTTCGCCTCGCTCTTCCGCGTGGTGCACGTGCCCGCGCTGGACGCGCGCGGCACGCTGCCCGCGCTCCTGGGCACGCTGCGCGAGCTGGAGGCCGCGAGCGGCGCCGGCGCGGTGCGGCTGTCCCCGCTGGCGCTGGAGACGCTGCTGGACTTGCAGCAGCGCTTCGTGGCGCACGAGGCCTTTCCGGGCAAGGCCGTGCGGCTCTTGCGCCGGGTGGTGGCGCGGCCCGGCACGAAGGACGACGACGGCGTGCGCCGCTTCACGGCGGGGGACGTCACCGCCGCCATGCGCGAGCAGACGGGCCTGCCCGACTTCGTGCTGGGCAGCGCGCCCCCGAAGACGCGTGAGACGCTGGAGCGCGAGCTGGCCGCGCAGGTGGCGGGCCAGCCGGAGGCGGTGTCCTCGGTGGTGGATGCCATCCTCACGTTGCAGCGCTCGCTGCAGCCGCCGGACAAGCCGCTGGCCACGTACCTCTTCGTGGGCCCCACCGGCGTCGGGAAGACGGAGACGGCCAAGGCGCTCGCGCGCACCCTCTTCGGCAGCGAGGGCCGGCTGGTGCGCTTCGACATGTCCGAGTTCGTCTCCGCCGCCAGCATCACCCGGCTGCTCGGCCAGCCCGGCGCGCCGGACGGCGAGCTGACCACCGCGCTGCGCACCCAGCCCTTCTGCGTGGTGCTCTTCGACGAGGTGGAGAAGGCCCACCCGCGCATCTTCGACGCCCTCCTCCAGTTCCTCGGCGAGGGACGGCTGACGGACGGCGCCGGCCGCACCGTGGACGCGCGGCAGGCGGTGGTGGTGCTGACCTCCAACCTGGGTGTGCGCGAGGCCGCCGCCCGCACCGGCTTCCACCGCACGGCCGAGAGCGCGGAGGCGCACTACCTCTCCGCGGTGCGCGCCTTCTTCCGCCCTGAATTCTTCAACCGGCTGGACCGCGTGGTGCCCTTCCGCCCGCTGACGCCCGCCGCGCTGCGCGTGGTGGTGGAGCACGCGCTGGAGTCGCTGCTGTCGCGCCGGGGCATCCGCCGCGGCAACGTGCTGGTGGAGGTGGAGTCGCAGCTCTTGGACCTGCTGGTGGAGCAGGCCTACGACCCGCGCTACGGCGCTCGCCCGCTCAAGCGCGCCCTGGAGCGGCGCCTCACGGTGCCGCTGGCCCATCATCTCATCCGGCGCGGCGCCGAGGACCTCGCCCGCGTGGAGCTGTTCCGCCGCGGCGACGACATGGGCCTGTCCGTGGAGCTGATGGTGCGGGAGCCGGCCTGGGCCCCAGAGCCGGACCCGGCGGGCTGGACGCTGGGTGAGGTGTCCCGCGTGCTGGAGGCGACGGCGATACGGCTGGAAACGCTGTCGGCCCGCGAGGCGGCACGGCCGTCCGGCACGGACCTGCATCCGGAAGCCGTGGAGCTGGTGGAGCGGCTCGGGCGCCTGTCGGTGGAGGCGGTGGACATCCGGGAGAACGAGCTGGCCGAGCGGGACTTCCTGGAAAGGGAAGTGCCGGTGACCAAGGCGCTCGCGCACGGGTACGACTGGAGTCGCAATATCGGCCGCGGCGGCCTGCGGGCCCGGCCTGGCTACGCCGCCGTGCCCCTGCCGGTGTCTCCGGAGGAGCGGCTGCGCCGCTGCCGGCCCCGGGTGGTGGCCCTGCGGGACGAGGTGGAGTGGCTGGCGCACCAGCTCGCCTGCCGTGAGCGGGGGCCCGACGTATGCGCGGTGCTGATGGAAGGGCTGGGTGACGCGCCGGTCTCCGCGCTGGACGCGGTGGCGCGCGCGCTGCCCCAGGACCTCGGGCGCGCGGTGGTGCACGAGGAGCGGGTGGAGCCGGATGGCCGTGTCGCGTGGGCGCGCCTCACCTCGGAGCGTCCGGCCGGAGTCCGGGTGCGGCGCATCGTGGTGGGCCTGACGGGCTTCGGCCTCGCGGAGGTGCTCGCCCCGCTGGAGGGCTACGCGCTGGTGGAGGCCGCGCACGGAGACATCGTGCGTCCGGCGCCGGTGCGCGTGGAGCTGCTGAAGGGAGACGCGGACCTGCTGGACGACGTGCCGCGCGCGGTGGTGGCGCGGGACGCGGTGCGGCTGGCGGAGCGCGAGGCCCGGCGCGCGGGGACGGCACCGGAGCAGGGCTCCGGCCGCGTGGTGATGGAAGGCCGCGAGAGCGAGGTGGCGCACCTGGCGAGCCGGCGCCCGCCGTCGCAAGCGCTGGCGTGGGCGGGACGCGTGCTGCGGCACGCGGCCCGGGAGGAGGGCTGACATGGACAAGGACTTCCATCTCTTCGTGCGCCGCTATCCGGGCGTGGGCGTGGCGGCCCATGTGCTCACGCACCCGCACCTGGCCTCGTTCGCGACGGACGTGAATGCCGCGCGGCTGGACCTCGTGGAGGTGCTGGGCCGGCTGCTCGCGCGCGGACAACTGTGGGAAGAGGAGACGCACTGGGAGGACCTGCGTCAGCGCCGCATGCTGCTCACCGTGCGCGCCGTGCAGCACGGGCGGCTGCTGCCCGTGCCGCTGCGCCTCACGGTGCTGACGCACGGTGAGCGCGGCGCGAAGAAGCGGGCCGCTCGCAAGGGCGAGGCGGCGAAGGGGCCGGTGCGCGTGTGGGTGCCTCGCGTGGGCGTACAGGACACCCTGCATGACCCGGCGGACCTGGAGCCCTTCGTGGAGGAGCTGGTCCGCCACGAGCTGTACATGGCGCCGCTGGAGCAGCTCCAATCGCTGGCCTACGTGGGTGAGGAGTCGGTGGAGACGCTCTCCGTGCCGGCCAAGGTCCGGAACTCACCTCGCGCCCGCGCCAGCCAGGAGGAGTCGAAGAAGACGCGGCGCCCTCCCCCGCCTCCCGGCCTCGCGGAGGCGAGCCGCTGCCTCAACGAGGAGGCCCGCGCCGGGCTGCTGGAGCGCGCCTGGGAGCGCGACGCGGAGGTGGCCCGGCTGGCCGAGGCCGTCACGTCGAGCACCCGCGCCAGCGTGCTGCTGGTGGGCCCGCCCTCGGTGGGCAAGACCGCGCTGGTGCACGAGCTGGTGCAGCGCGCGGAGACCGCCGACAGTCCGCTGCACGGACTGGAGGTGTACAGCACGTCGGGCGGCCGCATCATGGCCGGCATGCGCTACCTGGGGCAGTGGCAGCAGCGCGTGCAGCGGATGGTGGAGGAGCTGCGCAGGCGCCGCGCGGTGCTGCACCTGGACAGCCTGTCGGAGCTGCTGTCGCTGGGCGGCGGCGACACGGGCCTGGACGTGGCCCGGCACCTGCTGCCGTCCCTGGAGAGCGGCGAGGTGGCGCTGGTGGTGGAGGCGACGGCCGAGGATGTGGCCCGCGCGGAGCGCACGCATGGCGCCTTCCTGCAGGCCCTGCGGCACATGGCGGTTCCTCCGCTGCCACCGGTGGCCGCGCGCGCCGCCGTGCAGCAGGCGTCGCAGCGGGTGGCCCGCGCGCGCAAGGTGCGCTTCACGCCGGACGCGCTGGACCGGGCCGCGGAGCTGACGGAGCGCTTCGGCGACGGCCCCCCGCCCGGTGGCGCGGTGGCCCTGCTGCGCGCGGCCAGCACCCAGCCCTCCGACGCGGGCGAGGTGGACGCGGGCGGTGTCACGCGGGCCTTCTGCACGCGCACCGGCTACCCGCGCGAGCTGGTGGACCCGGCGGTGCGCCTGGACCCGGAGGCGCTGCTCGAGCGCTTCCGCGAGCGCATCGTCGGCCAGGACGAGGCGACGCTGTTGCTGCGCAACCTCATCGTCACGCTGAAGACGGGGCTGGCGGACCCGTCCCGCCCGCTCGGAGCGTTCCTGCTGCTGGGGCCCACGGGCGTGGGAAAGACGGAGTCGGCGCTCGCGCTGGCGGAGTACCTCTTCGGCGACACGGCCCGGCTGGCGCGCTTCGACATGGCCGAGTACGCGGCGCCGGGCAGCGCGGCGCGGCTGGTGGGCGAGGTGGGTGGTCAGCAGGGCGGCCTTGCCCGGCGCGTGCGTGAACAGCCCTTCGGCGTGGTGCTGCTGGACGAGGTGGAGAAGGCCGACGCCGGTGTGCACGACCTGCTCCTCCAGGTGCTGGGCGAGGGGCGCCTCACGGATGGCACGGGCCGCACCGTCAGCTTCCGCAACACCGTGGTGCTGCTCACCAGCAATCTGGGCGCGGACAGCGCGGGCCGCTCGATGGGGTTCGGCGGCGGGAGCGTGAGGGACCTGGAGGCGCACTACCTGGGGGCCGCCACGGCCTTCTTCCGGCCGGAGCTGCTCAACCGGCTGGACCAGGTGGTGCCCTATCGCGCGCTCACGCCGGAGGTCATCCGGGCGCTCGCCCGCCGTACGCTGGAAGCGGCCCTGTCGCGCGAGGGCCTCACCCGCCGTGGCGTGAAGGTGTCCTTCGGCGACGACGTGGTGGAGCACCTGGCGCGCACCGGCTTCGACGCGCGCTACGGAGCGCGCCCGCTCAAGCGCGCGGTGGAGCAGCACGTGGTGGCGGTGCTCGCGCAGTGGCTGGCCGCCCACGCGAGCGCCCCACCCGGCCAGGTGATGCTGCGGGTGGGCGCGGAGGGAAAGGTGGAGCTGGCCGCGAACGGGTGAGCCCTACTTCGAGCCGCCTCCGCTCCAGGTCAGCAGGGCGCTCACCCCCAGGTGGTTCTCCCCACCGCGCTCCAGCCACCAGGGCACGGAGACGCCCACCTCCACCGACTCCGCGGGCCGCACGTACAGGCCCGGCGCGAGGATGCCCGCATCGGTTCCCTCCTCGTTGCGCCACGCCGCCTCCAGCTTGGGCCGGAGCATACCGCTGCCCACCACCACCCCGAGGCCCAGGTCCGGCTGCACGGTGGCATCGCGCCCGCCACTGGAGGGCAGCACGTCGAGTTCCGCGCTGGCGTTGACCCCCACCGGGCCGAAGTCCTTGTACGCCAGCAGGAAGGGCGCCACGCCCGGCCGCAGCGACGCGTCGGGCGCGTCCCGCAGCGCGAGGACCTGCACACCCGTCGACACCGCCAGGCCCCGCTGCCCGTCGTTCACCAGCCCCCAGCTCGCCCCGATGCGCCCCTCCTCGAAGACGTCGCTCTCCCCCTCCGGAGAGAGCTCCGCCTCACCCTGGACCTGGAGCCGGTCGGTCAGGCCGTACTCGACATGCACCGGCATCTGGAACCGGGATTCTCCCGAGTCCTCCTCCCAGTCGAGCCCGCTGCCGGCCTCCAACTCATGGGCCTGATTCAGCGGAGCCTCCTCACCCAGGAAGAGCTCCTGGGCACGCCCCTCCACGCCTTCTTCTTGCGCCAGCGCGGGCGTGGCGAGCGCGAGCAACACAACGAGCGACTGCGGCTTGAACCGTCGGTTCGTCATGTCCTCAAGATGGAGACGGGCGAGCAGCGGCCGCAGGGCCCTCCGCCCGGTCTCGGCCAGCGCACGCCACCCTGGAGGCTCTCCGGACGGGTGAGCACCCACCCGGGTGGGGTTCCCTGTCGCGAAAGCCGGGGCGGCACGCGCGGTCCAGCGCGAGAGGAGTGTATCGTCCGCCTGCGTCCTCCCCGAGCCGTACCGTCCCCGCATGACGCCCAGGAAGGTGGACGTCCTCATGCGCTGCATCGACGAGCCCCTCTTCATGAAGCTGCTGCTGGGCGAGCTGTCGCCCGAGCAGACCTCGGAGGTGGACGCCCACCTCGACACCTGCGCCAACTGCCGCCAGTTGGTGGCCCAGGGCCTGCGCGCGCAGAACCCGGAGGAGCCCGGCTCGGACCGGGAGCGGGACTCCCTGGCCGACCGCGCGGCGCCCACGCGGGACATGCCCCTGGAGAAGGGCACCGAAGTGGGGCGCTACCTCGTCCTGGAGCCCCTGGGCGCCGGCGGCATGGGCGTCGTCTACAGCGCGTATGACCCGGAGCTGGACCGGCGCGTGGCCCTCAAGCTCTTGCGCGCGGGGGCGCTGGGGCTGGAGATGGAGCAGGGCCGCGCCCACCTCCTGCGCGAGGCCCAGGCCATGGCGCGCGTCTCGCACCCGCACGTGGTGCCCGTGTACGACGTGGGCACCTTCGGTCAGCAGGTCTTCCTCGCCATGGAGCTGGTGGAGGCGCAGACCCTGGGCGCGTGGCTGAAGGTGGCGCCGCGCCCGTGGCGGCAGGTGCTGGCGCTCTTCCTGGACGCGGGCCGGGGGCTCTCGGCGGCGCACGCGGCGGGCGTCGTGCATGGCGACTTCAAGCCGGAGAACCTCCTCGTCGGCCGCGACGGCCGCGTGCGCGTCACCGACTTCGGCCTCGCGCACCTCGGCGCGCCCGCCACGGACCTCCGCCCGGCTCCGGGCACGAGCCCGTCCACCTCCTCGGAGGACCTGACGACCCGCTCCGTCCTGGGCGGCACGCCGGCCTACATGGCGCCGGAGCAGCTCTGCGACGGCGTGCGCGCGGGCCCGAGCGGAGACCAGTTCGCGTTCTGCGTGGCGCTCCACGAGGCGCTGTATGGCGAGCGCCCCTTCGAGGGCCTCTCGCTGGACACCCTCAAGGCCGAGCTGCGCGCGGGGCGCGTGCGCCCTCCTCCCCCCGGCACGCGCGTGCCGCCCTGGCTGCGGCGCGTGCTGCTGCGCGGCCTGTCCGTGCGTCCCGAGGAGCGCCACCCGTCGATGGACGCCCTGCTGGCCGAGCTCCAGCGCGACCCGGCCGTGCGCTGGCGCCGGGGGCTGTCGGTGGCCGGCGGGCTGACGCTGCTGGCCGCCGCGGTGGGCCTCACCCATACGGTGCACACGCGCCGCGCGCAGGCCTGCGACGCCACGGCGGAGCTCGCCCCCGTCTGGGGCCCGGAGCGGCAGCAGGCCGTGGCGACCGCCTTCCTCGCCACCGGCCGCCCCTACGCGGACGCGACATGGCAGCGGGTGCGGCGCGAGCTGGACGCGTACACCGCCGCCTGGGCCACCACGCGCACCACCGCCTGCGAGGCCACGCGCGTGCGCGGCGGCCAGTCCGAGGAGGTGCTGGCGTGGCGCATGCGCTGCCTCGACAGCCGGCTCGCGGACGTGTCGGCCCTGTCCCGGCTGCTGTCGCGCGCGGACGCGAGCATGGTGGACGAGGCGCACCGCGCCGTGAAGGCACTGCCACCGCTGTCGTCCTGCTCGGAGGCCCTGGCCCCCGGCGGAGCGCCCGCGCCGGAGGACCCGGCCACCCGCGAGCGCCACCAGGAGCTCCGCGAGACGCTGGCGCAGGGCCGCGCGCTGAAGACCACCGGCCGTTACAAAGAGGGCGTGGCGCTGGTGGAGCCGGTGGCGAAGGCGGCGCGCGAGGCGGGAGACCGGCGCGAGGGCGCGGAGGCGTTCCTCCTCCTCGGTGAGCTGCGCGAGGGGGCCGGGGACTGGAAGGGCGCGGAGGAGGCGCTCTTCGAGGCGCTGGACGCGGCGGAGGCCACGCGCCAGGACGCGGTGGCCGCCCGGGCCTGGACGCTGCTGGTGCGCGTCTCCACCGTGGGGCTGGACGAGTACGCGCAGGCCTCGCGCTGGAGGAAGCGCGCCGCCGCCGCCATCGACCGGCTCGGCGGCGGCAACGAGCTCTTGCGCGTCAACCTCCTGACGTACGCGGGAACGCTGCTGCGCAAGCAGGGCCACTTCGACGAGGCCCTGGCCCAGCAGCGGCAGGCGCTGACGCTGGTCGAGCAGTCCTTCGGGCCGGACAGCCTGGAGGCCGCGGACGTGTACCAGGAGCTGGGCGCCACCCGGCTGGACCAGGGCGAGCTCGTGGAAGCGCGCGCGCACGTGGAGCGCGCGGTGGCCCTGACGCGGCAGGCCCTGGGCCCCGAGCACCCGGAGGTCGCCCGGGTGCGGCTCGCGCTGGTGCTCGTGCTCCGCTCGCAGAACGAGAACGGGCTGGCCGAGGCCCTGTGCCGCGAGGCCCTGGCCATCTTCGAGCGGACGCTGGGGCCCGACCATCCCCGCGTCTACGACGCGCTCAATGACCTGGGCTCCACGCTCGTCGTCCAGGGACGGATGGCCGAGGCCCTGCCCGTCTACGAGCGCTCTCTGGAGGTCGCCCGGAAATCGGACGGGCCCGAGAGCATGGGCGTCGCCATCATCTACAGCAACGTGGGGTTCCTGTTCTTCCAGCTGGAGGACTGGGACAAGTCCCAGGAGTACTTCCACCAATCCCTCGCCATCCGCCAGAAGCGGTTCGGCGCGTACGACGTGGGCCTGGTGCCGCCGCTGCGCCTCATCAGCCGCGCGCAGCTCCGGCAGCAGCGCTTCGATGATGCGGTGCGGAGCATCCAGCGCGCCGTCGACATCATGCTCATGCAGCAGGATGACTCGCGGGGGCTGTGGACCCTCCTGCTCAATGACCTGGGCTCCGCCCTCATCAAGGCGGGGCGGCCCCTGGAAGCCGTGGCGCCCCTGGAGCGCGCGCTGGCCGGGTGGGAGCGCGCCCAGCCCCAGACGGGCCAGCGCTCCGACACCCTCTTCCTGCTGGCGCGCGCGCTGTGGGAGTCGGGCAAGGACCGCGAGCGGGCCCTGCGGCTGGCCCGGGAAGCGAGGGCGAAGCTGACCGGAGACGACCCGTCCCGCTCCTTGTCCGTGGAGCGCGTCGACGCGTGGCTGGCCGAGCGGGGCGCGCGCTGAGCCGCACCCCGCCCGGGCGGCACGTCAGCGCGCGCCGGGCGTCGCCTGGCGCTCGGGCGAGCGGCCCCGGGTGCCATTGGTCCACTCGTCCCAGACGTCGAAGGCCTTCATCTGCTGGGCCAGGTCGGTGGAGTTGACGAGGGACTCAATCTCGGCGCGGCTCTGGCGGGGCAGCTTCTCGTCCATGGTGGCGAAGCCCCAGGCGAGCGAGCCCACCACGGCCGCGTTGGTGCGCAGCGTGCGCGCGTCGCACTGCTCGAACTCGTCCGAGCGCGCGTGGTAGTTGGGCCCGTAGGTGGCCGCCTCCTGGTTGGCGATGAGGTTGGCCACGCCGTTCAGCATGAAGTCGTAGTTGTCGGTGCCCACCACCGGCACGTCCACCTGCGTGAAGGGCCCCAGGCCCTCCACCGGCTTCAGCGCCTTGTCCACCAGCGGCACCAGCGGCGGACGGCCGTTGGTGTAGAAGCCGGTGATGCGGCCGCAGCCGATGTCCACCGACAGCGCCATGGCGTGCCCGTCCAGCTCCGCCGCGTGCGTGCGCGTGTAGCCCGCCGAGCCGTGCATCCCCTGCTCCTCGCCGTTCCACAGCGCGAAGCGCAGGGTGCGCGCGGGCTTCAGGCCCAGCCGCTGCATCTGCCGCGCGAGGTCGATGAGCATCGCCACGTTGGCGCCGTTGTCGAGCGCGCCGCCGCCCAGGTCCCAGCTGTCCAGGTGCGCGCCCAGGACGACGACCTCGTCCGGCCGCGTGGTGCCGCGAATCTCGCCGATGACGTTCTTCGTCTCGTACGGGCCGCCCGTCTGCAAATCCAACGCCGCGTTGAGCGTCAGGGCCTTGCCCGCGCGCAGCAGCCGCAGCGCGCGCTTCGCGCCGTCGCGCTCCATCACCAGCATCGGGCGGGTGTTCTTCTCCCCCACGGAGACGCTGTGCCGGTAGAGGTGGTTGCCGGGCCGGCTGCCCATGTAGACGACGCCGGCCGCGCCCGCGGCGAACGCGCGGGACTCGATGCCCACCGCCTCGTTGTACTCGCGGAACAGCCCGTCCACGTCCCGCAGCTCGTCCGTCTCCACCAGCAGGAAGGCGCCGCGCGCCCTGGCGCCCAGGCGCTTGTAGTCGGCCTCGGTGCCGCGCCCCGCGTCCACCAGCGGCGCGGACTGGCCGCCCTTCGGCGTGGCGGTGGAGAAGGGCATCGCGGCCACGCGCGGGGCGAAGCGCACGCCCTGCCCCTGCACGGTGGCGGAGGCGCTCCGCTCCAGCCACAGCATGGGCATGCGGAAGGCCTCCGCGCGCGCCGTCACGCCGGCCGCGCGGAAGCGCTCCAGCGCCCACTCCACGGAGCGGCGGTTGGCCTCGGAGCCGGTGGCGCGTCCACCCACCTCGTCCACCAGCGAGCGCAGGTCGTCCAACATGGGCGTCCCCCCGAGCACGCTCCCGACGAGCAGCGCGGCCTCGCGCTCACGCGCGGACGGGGCGGCCTCCTCGGCTCCGGCGGCCATCGGGAGGGACACGGCGAGCGACAGCGCGGCGAGGCCGCGCGACAGACGGGAGCGGGACATGCGGGGAAGACCTCGGGGGTGTGGGAGGAGCGGCGCCAGCATTTCCGCCCCGGCCCTTCCCTTCAAGCCCCGCTGGGACGCAGCGGGGAACATTTCCGGCGGGCGCCGTTGATAGGACGGATGGCGCGATGACGCGCCTCCCACACCCGCCACACGGAGGTCCCCCATGTCCCGTCGTTCCCTGTTCGCCCTCGGTCTGCTGCCCTTCGCGCTCGTCGCCTGTGGTCCCGCGGAGGACATCGCCGTCCCCGAGGAGGCCACCGGCACCGAGTCCCAGGCCGCGTGCGCCCCGGTGACGACCGTCACCTTCGGCACCGCCGACAACTTCGGCGGCGGACCGGATCCGCTCCCGTACGCCCCCACCGCGCTGCCGGAGTTCGTCAGCTACCTCAACTCCCAGGGCATTCCCACCGCGCGGCTCAAGACGCTGGATGACAGCACGGCCAACCGCCACACCGTGGCCACGCTGCGCCACGGCCTGCGCGGCTGCTTCGCACCCAGCTGCTCGCTGACGCTGTGCTTCCGCGCCCGCGCGCACCTGGACACGCCGCAGGACGACCGGGTGACCGTCTACAACACCGACTTCGGCACCTATGGCTTCCCGCAGGTCACCAGCCTGCCGGTGGTCCCCGCCCTGCGCGCCACCTGGAACCCGGGCGAGGCCGGCACCCTCTGCATGCCGCTCGACATGAGCCAGGTGGGCGACATGCTCCAGTTCCAGATGCAGGACGACTCCGCCGTCGACGTCATCTGGATGACCCTGAGCTGCTGACCCGCGGCATGGGGCCGCTCAGTCCCCGCAGAGCGCCAGGGTGGTCCGCATCACCTGGACCGCCTCGTCCCGGGAGCGCCGCCCCAGCCCGCAGGCGGCGGCCACGTCCACCCGCCGCCCCAGCGCGCGCTCCACGTGCTGGAGCACCGGCCGGGTCTCCGCCTCCGTCCAGCGCTCGTGCACGAGGCCGGCGACGAAGCGCGTCCGCTCGGGCAGCACCACGCGCGCGAGCGGCGCATAGAAGCGCGCGTCCGTGGGCGCCGTGCTCTCGCCCGCGGCGAATGGCACGTGGACATATTCCAGGGGCCGGTTCCCGGGCCACGCGCGCGTCAGGGCATTCACCAGCTCGGCGATGGGGCGCGCGTCCCCGAGCCGCCCGAGCGACGCATGGTTCAGGTCTCCAAGACACAGGTGCACCCCGAACCGGGCGCCCTCGGGTGCCTCCCGCGCGAAGCCCGCGAGCCGGGACGCGAAGTAGGACGCGAGGGGCGACTGGAGCAGCCCCGGTGCCTTGGACACCGTTACCAGCTCCACCGGCGCCTCGAGCTGGAAGACGATGTCGGCCCCCCCCAGCGCGTGCAGCTGTCGCAGCTCGCGCAGGAGGGCCCCGCGGAAGGCGGCGCCCCACCGCAGGGCACCCACGGGCCCCAGGGTGAACAGGGCCAGGTCGAGGTCGCCGGGCAGTCCCGCCTGGAAGCGAAGGTCCGGCATTCCGGCCTGCGCGCGCAGCCGCCGGAACACCTCGTAGCTCTCCGCGTAGGCGGCGACGTACCCCAGGTCGAGCGACGCCTCCGTCAGCCGGTGGCCCCGGCGCACACCGAAGGAGGGCACCTCCTTGTAGGAGCTCCAGTCCCCATTCCGGCGCAGCTCCAGGTCGGGGTGCTTCCGGAACGAGTCGATGATGTGGGCAATCCAGTTCCGCCGCGTCCCGGCCTCGCCATCCGGGAGGAAGCGCAGGCGCTTCCCGAGCAGCTCCAGCGCGAGCCGCATCGCCTCCGCCGTCTCCGCGGCGGGGATGCTGCCCACCAGGTGCGCGGCACGGAGCGGCGCCACCTCCCGACCCTGTTCCACTCCAGCCTCCGCTGTCTCCTGCCGCATGTGCTTGCTCCTCGCGCGGGGCGCCTCCTCGGCCCCCCTGTGTCGGCGGGGTCACCGCCGGTGTCCCGCACCGCGCCATGCAGAGTAGCCCACGGGTTGGCGGGGAGGCTCCGGCGGCCTCGCGAACCCGGGGGCCCGTCCCGCGCCGCTCGCCCCCTGGTCCGACCTGAAGTCCCGGGCGGCCGGAGGGACGAGGCACCGCCGTCCCGGATGACGTGGCTGGCACGACCGCGGGAGCAGGCGCCGGCTCCCGCGAATCCCGGCGCTCCGCTCCCGGTCGACTCCCGGAATGCGCAACCTCTGGAAGTGGTGTCGGGGAGGGACACGCGTGTTGGGAGAGAGCGCAAGCTTGATGGACAGGGAAGCCATCGAGGGCATCACCGCCGAGCAGTCGCGAGGGTTCCTGGAGACCATGGTGGCCTGCGCGCCGGTGGGACTGGGCTTCGTGGACCTGGACCTCCGGTTCATCCACATCAACGATGCCCTCGCCTCCATGAATGGCCTGCCGCGCGAGGCCCACCTGGGCCGCAAGGTGCGGGACGTCGTCCCGGAGTTATGGCCCTTCATCGAGCCCCACTACCGCCAGGTCCTGGAGACCGGACAGCCCATCCTCGGCCTGGAGGTGACGGGCCCCACGGCCCGGGAGCCCGGCGTCGAGCGCGACTTCCAGGTGAACTACTACCCCGTCCGCGACGGGAACGGCCGCCTGCAGGGCGTGGGATTGACGGTGGTGGAGACGACGGAGCAGCGGCGGGCCCACCGGGCGCTGCGGATGAGCGAGCGGCGTTACCGCTCGCTGGTGGAGTCCATGGCCCAGACGGTGTGGACCACCAACGGCCGCGGCGAGCTGGTGGAGCCGGCCCCGCGCTGGCTGGCCTTCACCGGGCAGTCCCACGGCGCCCACCTGGGGCTGGGCTGGTTCGACGCCATCCATCCGAGCGACCGCACGCGCTTCGTGTCGGAGTGGACGACCTCGCTGGAGACACGGGCCCCGTACCAGGGCGAGCTGCGCCTGCGCTCGCAGGATGGCGGGTACCGCGAAGTCGTCGTCCGCAGCGTCCCCGTCTTCGACGACCGGGGCGCCGTGCGCGAGTGGATTTCCACCGCCGAGGACATCACCGAGCGCAAGCGCGCGGAGGCCGGGCTGCGGCGCACCACGCGGGCGCTCCAGGAGAGCGACGAGCGCTACCGCACCTTCGTGTCCCAGAGCACGGAAGGCATCTGGCGGCTGGAGGTAGAGCCGCCCATCGACACGCACCTGCCCGAGGACGAGCAGGTTCGGGCCCTCCTGAGCCGGAGCCGCGTCGCCGAGGCCAATGACGTCATGGCGCGCATGACGGGCTTCGCGTCCCCGTCCGAGATGCAGGGCACGACGCTGTGGCGGATGATTTCGATGCTCACCCACGGGAAGGCCGCCGTCGAGGACGCGGTCCGGCCCTTCATCCACGAAGGCTACCGCCTCGTGGACGTGGAGACGCGCCAGCCCGGCCCCGACGGCACGGAGCGGGTGCGCCTGGCCAACCTCGTCGGCGTGGTGGAGCAGGGCCGGCTGGTCCGCGTCTGGGGCACGCAGCGGGACGTGACGGATCGGATGCGCACGCGGGAAGCCCTGGAGCACAGCCGCGAGCTCATCCGGGTGCGGGAGCACCAGCTGCGCGCCATCACCGACGCGCTTCCCGCCCTGGTGGCCTACGTCGACCGCGACGAGCGCTACCTCTTCTGCAACCGGGCCTTCGAGACGTGGTTCGGTCAGGACCCCGAGGCGCTGGTGGGCCAGTGCATCCGGGGGCTGTCGGGCGAGATGGGGTACGCCCACATGAAGGACTGGATGCGCAAGGCGCTCGCCGGGGAGACCGTCAACTACGAGAGCGCGTTGACGCTCCAGGACGGGCGCACGCTGCATGTCCAGTCCACGTACGTCCCCACGCGGGACGCGCGGGGCAACGTGAAGGGCTTCGTCGCCCTGGTGCACGACATCACCGACCGCAAGCGGGCCGAGGCCGAGGTGGAGGCCCAGCGCTCACGGCTCTACGACGTGCTGATGAGCATTCCGGCTTCCATCGGCCTGTTCAGCGGCCCGGACCTCGTCTTCACCCTGGTCAATCCCATCTACCAGCGGCTCGCGGCCGGGGTGGACCTGACCGGTCAGTCCCTGGTGGCGCTCGCGAAGCGCAACCGGAACATCGAGTTCTATTGCCAGGCCGCCCGGGACGTGTACGCGTCCGGCAAGCCCCTCTTCCTGCGGGAGCAGCCCATCCGGATGGACTACCAGGGCCGCGGCATCTCCGAGGAGCGGGCCTTCGACCTCGCCTTCGTGCCGCTGCGCGACGCCGGGGGCCGGGTGGACTCCGTCATGACCTTCGCCATCGACGTGACGTCACAGGTCCGTGACCGCCAGAAGGTGGAGGAGCTGGCCGCGCACCTGACCAACCAGCAGCAGTGGCTGGAGTCGGTGCTCAACCTCCTTCCCGTCGCGTTCCTGCTCATCGAGCCCGGCACCGGGCGCATCTTCTTCGCGAACCAGGCCGCCTACCGGATGGGAGGGGGCCACGTCCCGTTGAACGTTCCCTTGGAGGGCTACCTCGACGCGTACCTCCTCACGGACGAGGAGGACGTTCCCCTCACCCCGGACCGGATTCCCGCCCTCCGCGCCTCGCGCGGAGAGCGACTGCACCGCGCCCCCGTCGTGTGGCACACCGCCACCGGGCGGTATGACCTCCTCACGGACTCGGAGGCGCTGCCCGCCATGCACGGCCACCCGGCCACCGTCGTGCTCGCCCTGCAGGACGTGACGCGGCTGAAGCAGACGGAGGCCCGGCTCCAGGAGGCGGTGCGGCTGCGCGACGAGTTCCTCACCGTCGCCTCCCACGAATTGAAGACGCCGCTCACCCCGCTGCAGATAAAGCTCCAGGCGCTCGCCCGCGAGGCCCAGGTCTTCAGCGACGGGGAGCGGCTCCGGTGCACCGTGCTGCGCACGGCGGAGAGCGCGTCGGTCCAGATTCGCAAGCTCACCGCCCTCATCAATGACCTGCTGGACGGCACGCAGCTCACCGGCGAGACGCTGCCCCTGCGCCGCGAGGAGGTGGACCTGTCCGCCATCGCCCGCGAGGCGGCGGAGCAGTTCCGGACCCAGGCCGCCCAGGCCGCGTGTGAGCTCGTCGTCGAGGCCCCCGCGCCCGTGGTGGGCTGGTGGGATGGGCACCGGCTGCAGCAGGTCGTCCGTGGCCTGTTGTCCAACGCCATCAAGTACGGCCCGGGCCGGCCCGTGGTGCTCCAGGTGGAGCGGCGCGGCGAGCGGGCCCGCCTCACCGTGAGCGACGAGGGCATCGGCATCGCGCCGGAGGACCTCACGCGCATCTTCGAGAAGTTCGGCCGCGCCGTGTCCGCCCGCAACTACGGAGGGCTGGGGCTGGGCCTGTTCATCTCCCGCCGCATCGTGGAGGCGCACCAGGGCACCATCCGCGCCCGGAGCCAGCCGGGCCAGGGCGCCACCTTCACGGTGGAGCTGCCCATGATGCGGCGGCCCCCCGAGGCCACGGTGCACTGAGGGCCTCGGGGAGCGGTCCGTCCGGGCGTCAGACCTGGAGCGCCTGGAAGGTGCGGGACAGGGGCAGCTCGCGCACGCGCGTGCCGGTGAGCGCGAAGACGGCGTTGGCGATGGCCGGCGCGATGGGCGGCACGCCGGGCTCGCCGATGCCGCCCGGGCGGCCATCGCCCTCCAGGATGTCGACGTGGATCTTCCGCGGCGCCTCGCCGATGCGCACCAGCTTGTAGTCGCGGAAGTTGGACTGCTCCACCGCGCCGCCCTTCATGGTGATTTCGCTGTGCAGGGCGATGCTCATCCCGAAGATGACCGAGCCCTCCATCTGCGAGCGCACGCGGTCCGGGTTGATGACCGTCCCCGCGTCCACCACCACCCAGGCCTCGTCCACGCGCAGCTTGCCCTCCGGGTCCTTCACCACCGACACGACGGCGGCCACGTAGGTGAGGAAGCTGCGGTGCGCGGCGAGCCCCAGCGCCCGGCCGTCCTTCTTGCGCTCGTCCCAGCGCGACAGCGTGGTGACGCGCTCGATGACGCGCCGCATGCGCCCGGTGTCGATGGGGTGGTCCTCCAGGGACCAGCCGTAGTTCTCCAGCTTGGGAACGCCCAGCTCCTGGAGCGACACGTGGCGCGGCGGCCCCAGCACCTCCAGGAACATCTCGCGCGTGTCCACGCCGCGCGCCTGCGCCAGCTCGTCCACGAACGAGTTGACCGCGAACGCGTGGAAGATGTTGTAGACGGAGCGCAGCCAGCCGATGCGGACGTGGGCGTTGGCCTCGCACGCCTCGGCGCGGACGTTGGGGACGTTCAGCGCCAGGTCCGTCACGCCCTGCTGCAAGTCCCGCTGGGCCGGCCGGTTGGCGCCGGTGAAGGTGAAGCCAATGGGCGGAAACGCCGTGCGGTGCCGCCACGCGATGACCTTGCCCGCCTCGTCGAGCCCGGCGCTGAGCCGCTGCGTGCTGACCGAGTGGTAGTAGTCATTGCGGAGGTCGTCCTCGCGCGTCCACTGCACCCGCACCGGGACGCCCGCCTCGCGCGCCAGCCACACCACCTCGGCGACGAAGTCCGCCTTCGACTTGCGCCCGAAGCCGCCGCCCAGGAACGTCACGTGGACCTGGACCTTGTCCTCGGGCACCTGGAGCACGCCCGCCGCCACCGAGCGCGCCGCCTGCGGGTGCTGCGAGGGCGCCCACACCTCGCACGTGTCGCCCTCCACCCGGGCCAGCGCCACGAGCGGCTCCATGGGCGCGTGCGCGAGGTGGGGGACGTGGTACTCCGCCTCCACGACGCGCGCGGCCTTCGCGAGCGCCGCGTCCACGTCACCCACGTTGCGCACCGTCGTGCCCGGCGCGCGGACGGACGCGACCAGCTCGTCGCGGTACTTGCGCGAGTCGTACGAGACGTTCGGCCCGTCGTCCCAGGTGATGTCCAGCGCCGCGCGGCCCTTCATCGCCGCCCAGGTGTTTTCCGCCAGCACGGCGATGCCGCCCCAGGTCTGGAAGGTGTACGGGGGCTTGGGCTCCGGCAGCTGGATGACGCGCTTGACGCCCGGCACGGCGAGCGCGCGAGTGGCGTCGTACTTCACCACCCGGCCGCCCATGACGGCGGGACGGGCCACCATCGCGATGAGCATGCCCGGCAGCTTGATGTCCGCGCCGAACACCGCGGTGCCGTTGACGTAGGCCGGGCCGTCCAGGAGCGGCAACTCCCTGCCCACGCGGCGCAGCTCCGACTTCGGCCGCAGCTTCACGTCCGCGGGCTTCGGCACGGCCCGCTTCGCCGCCTCGCCCGCCAGCTCGCCGAAGCCCAGCGTCCGCTGGCTGCCCCGGTGGAACACGGCGTGCTCGCGCGCCTCGCAGTCCTCGGGCTTCACCTTCCAGCGCCGGGCCGCGGCGGCCACCAGCATGGTGCGCGCGGTGGCGCCCGCGCGGCGCATCTCCTCGTAGATGCCGCGCACGCTGTTGGAGCCGTCGGTGTTCTGGTCGCCGTACTTCGGGTGGCCGTCCGCCTGGACGATGCGCACGCGCGCCATGTCCGCGCCCAGCTCGTCCGCGATGAGCACCGGCAGCGAGCTGCGGATGCCCTGCCCCATCTCCGAGCGGTGGCAGACGATGGTGACGGTGCCGTCCGGGGCCACGTGGACGAAGGCGTTCGGGTTGAGCCCGGGCGCGCTCCGTTCCTCCGCCTCGGAGGACGTCTTCGGCTTGGGGCCCATGCGTCCGGAGGGCTCGTTCGCGAGCGCGTCGGCGGAGAAGAGGCCGAGCGTGAGTCCGCCCACCGCGAGGTTCATTCCCTCGAGGAAGGAGCGCCGGGAAATCAACTGGAGCCGCTGTTTCATGGCGTCCTCCCTATTCCTCGGACACGCCCGCCGCCTTCTTCACGGCGGCGCGGATGCGGTTGTACGTGCCGCACCGGCACAGGTTGCCGGCCAGCGACTGGTCGATGTCGGCGTCCGTCGGCTTCGGCTTCTTCGCCAGGAGCGCCGCCGCGGTCATGATCTGCCCCGCCTGACAGAAGCCGCACTGGGGCACGCCCAGGTCCACCCAGGCCTTCTGCAAGGGGTGGCTGCCGTCCGGCGACAGCCCTTCGATGGTGGTGACGGCGCGTCCCGCCGCGCGGCTCACCGGCGTCACGCACGCGCGGACCACCTGACCGTCCAGATGCACGGTGCACGCGCCGCACAGCGCCTGGCCGCAGCCGAACTTCGTGCCGGTGAGGCCGAGCACGTCGCGCAGCGCCCAGAGCAGCGGCATCTCCGGGTCGACCTCCAGCTCCTTCTCCACTCCGTTGACACGCACGCGGATGCTCATGGCCGGTCCTCCTCGCTGGGGCACCGCGCGCCCGTCTCCACCCACGCGGCGACGATGGCGCCGAACTGCTCCTGGGTGCCCGGCGCCGGCTCACGCCCGTGGCCCGGTTCCCAGCCCCAGCCCACCAGCTCGTCGTGGGCGTTGTGCTCGACAATCTGCGCCAACGTCTTGCCTCCGTTCCGCTTCGGGTCCTTGAGCTGCTCGCAGATGTAGGCCGGGCTCTTGCCCACCCACGCCATTTCAATGGGCGCCAGGTGCCAGTTGGGCGCCCCGGGCACGCGCGCGTGCGCCAGGTTCCGGTCCTGGTGGCAGCTCGTGCATTCCATGCCGACGACACCCTTGTCACCGGGGCCTCGCACCACCGGGGGGTCGTGCGGCTGCCCGTTCATGCCATGGAGCGGCACGTCCCCGCTGGGGTGACAGTTGGCGCACCGGGGGTGGAGGAGCACGCGGCTGGCCTCGAGGAAGAGCGCCTTCGAGCGCTCCCCCGTGTCTTCGATGACCGCGAAGTCCTTTGGGGCGCGGAGCGCGTTGTCTGCGACCTGGGGCAGCGCCTGCTTCCGCGCCGTGCCCGCCTCGGGCTCACGCCGGCATCCTCCCACCACCAGGAGGACGACGAGCGAAGCCATGACCTGGAGAGATGGCTGCATCCCGGCAAGGCTCCAGCAACTGCCCCCCCGGCGACAAGCCGAATGTTCCGGGGCCCCCCCTTTGCAAGGGACGCCATCAGTACGAACGTTTCATTGATGTCATCGTGCCCCAAGGAGGTCGGCGTCGTGTCCACCCAGTGGCTTCCTCCCCCCAATGCCATCGCGGACGCACTGCTCGTCGGCAGTCGCGGCACGGTGCTGGACGCGGTGTACCGGTACATGGAGCACGGCGGAGCCCCGTTCCTCGTGGACGCGCTGGCCCGGCCCGTGATGGAGGCGGTGGGCAACCGCTGGTGTGACGGGAGCGCCACGGTGGCGGAGGAGCACGCGGCCACGGAGCTGCTGCGCGAGCTGCTCGCCCACCTCCTGCCGGGGCTGGCCTGGCATCAGGGAGGTCCCCGGGCCGTCGTCGCCTGCGTGCCCGGCGAGCGCCACGTGCTCGGCGCCCGGCTCGTCTCGCAGGTGCTGGCGCTCGACGGCTGGCATGTGCGCTTCCTCGGCGCGGACACGCCCGCCGGTGACCTGGCGTCGTTCGTCGCCCGCGAGCAGCCCCTCTTCGTCGGGCTGTCGGTGTCCATGCCCGACAATGTCCTCGGCGCGAGGCGCACGCTGGAGCAGGTGCACGCCGCGGCGCCCCACATTCCACTCGTGGTGGGCGGGCGCGTGGCCTCGTCGCTGACGCCCGAGGTTCCGGGCGCCTGGAAGGTGCTGCGCTCCACCACGGAGATGCTGTCACTGACGCGAGGCGAGGTCGGCGGAGCCCTCCACCCCGGGTGAGCCGGTGGCCGCCACCCGGTGTGTGGGAAGGACCACGGTGAAGGTCGAGCCCTTCCCCGGCTGGCTCCGCACGACGATGGTCCCCCCGTGGGCCTCGACAATCTGCTTCGCCACGTACAGGCCCAGTCCCATGCCGCCGTAGCGCCGGGCGGACACCGCGCGCTCGAAGCGCTCGAAGATGCGGCTGGCGTCCTCGCTCGCGAGGCCGATGCCCTGGTCCCTCACGCACAGGCGCGCCAGCTCGCCATCCCCTTCCACGCTCACCGCGATGGGACGCCCCGCGCCGTACTTGATGGCGTTCGACAGGAGGCTCGACAGGACCTGCTCGATGCGGAGCTGGTCCCACACGCCCCGCACCGTGTCCTGGATGTGGGTCTCCAGGCGGCACCCCGCCGCCTCGGCCTCCTCCCGGAAGCGGTCCGTCACGTCGGCGGCCAGGCGGGACAGGTCCACGTCCTCCAGCAGCAGGCCCAGCCGCCCCGTGGCCACGCGCGACACGTCCAGCAGGCGCTCCACCAGTTGGGTCAGCCGCTGCACCTGGGCGCCAGAGCGCTCCAGGTGGTGCAGCAGCTTGGGGTCCTCGATGCCGGCGGCCCGCACGCCGCGGCGCAGCGTCTCCAATTGCAGCTTCAGGGGCGTCAGGGGCGTGCGCAGCTCGTGCGCGGCGATGGAGATGAACTCGTCCCGCGCGCGCACGCCCTCGCGCACCTTCAAGAGCTCCGCCTGGGCGGCCCGCTCCAGCGCGCGCACCACCCGCAGCTCCACTTCCGTCATCACGCAGGTCGCCAGCTCCTGGAGGATGTCCACCTCGGTGGCCGTCCAGCGGCGCGGTACGGTGTCGAGGACGCAGAAGGCCCCCAGCGACTGGCCCAGGCGGGTGAGGGGAATGCCCAGGTAGGCCACCGCGCCCAGCGCCTCCACGTTCAGACAGTCCCGGAGCAGTGGGTCCCCGCGGGTGTCTGGTACTGCGAGGGGTCTGCCCGCGGTCAGGGTGTACTTGCAGAACGAGTGCGAGAGCGGAATCTCGCGCCGGCTCTTCCACGGCTCCGGCAGGCCGATACAGCTCTTGCAGAAGTGACGGCGCTCATCGATGAGACTCACCAGTCCCATGGGCGTGCGCAGGATGCGGCAGGCCAGGCGGGTGAGGCGGTCGAACCCCTCCTCGGCCTCGGTGTCCATGAGCGCCGTGAGGCGCAGGGCGTCCAGGCGCTCGGGGGAGCGCAAGATGTTCTGAAGGTCTCCAGGCGCGGCCATGGTCCCCCCGCGACGCACTCCTCCCGTGCTGGCGCCAACGGACGCCAGCCTTCACGTAGAGATGGGTCGGCTCCCGGGAGTGGACCAGCGGCGAGCAGCCGCGGGTTCCTTCCGCCTGCCGGGTTCCCTCGGGCGGGGGGGGCGCACGAGGTGCCGCGCCATGAGCGAGGCGTACTCTCGAAGGTCATCAGGCGGGGCTCGGGGAGGCGCCGTCCTCCCTCCCGAGCAGCACGTCCAGTTCACCACGCGCGTCCAGGGCGTTCAGGTCGTCCGCGCCGCCCACGAGACGGCCGCCGATGAACACCTGCGGCACCGTCTCCCCGCCCGAGCGCTCGACCATCTCCGCGAAGCGGCCCTCGTCCTCCGTCACGTCGATGTCCTCGAAGGCCACCCCTTTGGAGCGCATCAACTCGCGGGCCCGCTTCGAGTAGGGGCAGTACGTCTTCGTGTACATCGTGACCTGGGCCATGTGGGCGTTCTCCGGACGGCGGTGAAGGTGCCCAACCAAGCTAGGCACGCGGTGCCAGCCCCGCGCGTCCGCCTGCCTGCCCCCCTACCGCAGGGCGCTCACGTGGATGGGCGGCCTGCGGTGTTCGGTGGCGCGCTCCACCACGCGCCCCAGGCGCAGCAGCAGGTGCTCCTCGAATGGCCGCCCGGTGAGCTGGACGCCCACGGGCAGGCCCGCGCGATCGTACCCGGCGGGCACGGACAGCGCGGGGAAGCCCGTCAGGTTCGCCACGCGCACGAAGCGCATCAGCGCGTCCACCACCTGGAGGTTGGACTCGCCGTCGGGCAGCGCCGCCTCGGGAATCACCGGCGCGGTGGTGGCCGTCGTCGGCGTGACGAGGACATCCACGTCCTTCATGAGCGACAGCAGCTCGCGCGTCAGCCGGTGCCGGTGCCGCAGCGCATGCACCAGGTCCGTGGCGCGGAAGTGCCGGCCGATGGCGAGGTTGGTGCGCGAGTCGAGCCCGAAGTCCGACGCGCGCGTCTTCACGTGCGTCAGCATCGCCTCCGCCATCTCGCTGAGGATGATGCAGCTGTGCGTCCACAGCACGGTGTTCAGGTCGGGCGCGGGAATCTCCACCACCGTGGCGCCCGCCTCGGTGAGCGCCCGCACGGCGTCCCTGCAGCGCGCGACCACGTCGGCGTCGGCATCCTCGAAGTAGGGCCAGCAGATGCCGAGCCGCACGCCGGTGAGGTCCGCGTTCTCGTAGCCGGACAGGTGATGCGCCGGCTGCGTCTCCGCGACGATGTCGTGTCCATCCGGCCCGGACACGAGCGCGTACATGGCGGCCACGTCGTCCACGGTGAGGCCCATGGGGCCGACGTGGGCCACGTTCCAGCACAGGGGCGGCACGCCCGTCTCGGGGATGCGGCCCCACGTCGCCTTGAGGCCGACGATGCCGCACAGCGCGGCGGGGATGCGGATGGAGCCGCCGCCGTCCGCGCCGATGCTCAGCGGGCACAACCCCGCGGCCACGGCGGCGCCCGAGCCGCTGGAGCTGCCGCCGGTGATGCGGCCCCGGTTCCACGGGTTGCGCGCGGCGCCGTGGTGCGGGTTCAGCCCGATGGGGTTGATGCCAATCTCGTTCATGTTGGCCTTGCCGAGGATGATGGCGCCAGCGGCCTTGAGGCGCGCGGCCACCGTGGAGTCCACGGCGGCGAGCTGGTCGCGGAACTTCGTCCCCAGCGTGGTGGGGAAGCCGGCCAGGTCCACCTCGTCCTTCAGGACGACGGGGACGCCGTCGAGCACGCTCAGCGGCCGGCCCGCGCGCAGCCGCTCCGCCGACGCCTCCGCGGCCCGGAGCACCTCGTCGGGCTTGCGCGAGACGAAGAGGCCCAGGCGGTCCCTCCCGCTGTCGAGGTGGTCGATGGACTCGTGGAGCCGCCGCATCACCGTGACGGGGTCCACCCCGCCCTCGCGGTAGGCGCGCACGTAGGCGGCCACCGTCGCGCGCTCACCCGGAGGAGGCGCCGCGGCGATGGCGCGCGCGGCCTGCTCCATGGGCGCCTGGGGCTCCGCGCCGGGCGCGCCGGGCGGAAGCGGGAACTGGAGCGGCGGCGCGTCTCCCGCGGACAGCTCGCGCCAGCGCTCGATGCCGCTGTCGCGCACCAGCTTCTCCAGCACCACCGAGCCGACTCCGCTCTCCAGCGCGTTCACGAACGCCTTGAGCGCCATCCCCGACACGCGGGGCGCCTTCACCGGACTCCGTTGGTAGGTCATGGCTCCGCAGCCTAACGCCCTGGCTTGCTCCAGAAAGCGAATAGGTATTTCCTGCATTTCCCTGCAAGGAACAGCTCTCTTGATTTCACCTCCTGGACGCTGGCAACCGCGGCTCTTCGCCCTGGGACTCCTCACCCTGGCGGCGTGTGGTCCTGAAGGACTCGAGCCAGAAGTGGACACTTCGGAGGCCGCCGTCGCGGCCCATGCCCTCACGCTGGCGGACTACCCCATCCGCGCGAGCACGAATCAGCGCCACCTCGTCACGGCCACGGGCGCGCCGTTCACGTACCTCGCGGACACGCCGTGGGGCCTGGCCTCGCGGCTGAGCCAGGCGGACGTGCTCGAGTACCTCGACGACCGCCAGGCGAAGGGCTTCAACACCCTTCAAATGATGTTGCTGCCCATGCCGAGCGAGTGGGGGACGAAGAACTTCTACGGCGACTCGCCCTTCAACAACATGAACCCCGCGTCACCGGCCATCACCTCGGTGGCGACGACGAACCCCGCGGACGCGAGCGGCTACGACTACTGGGACCACGTCGAGTGGGTCATCGACCAGGCTGGCCAGCGCGGCATCCAGGTGGCGGCGGCGGTGTCCTGGTACGGCTACGGCGGCCGGGACTGGCGCCCGTACATGACGACGAGCGCGGCCACGGCGTACGGCACGTTCCTGGGCAAGCGCTTCGGTGGCAAGCCCCACCTCTTCTGGATTCTGGGCGGGGACAACGACCCGGTGGGCGACGTCGCCAGCGTTCCGGCGGGCATGGACACGAGCGACCGCGTCGAGGCGACCAACGCCATGGCGAACGCCATCCTCGCCAACGAGTCCATCCGGCACCTGATGTCGTACCACGCGAAGCGGAGGAACTCGTCCGCGAGGTTCTTCGAGAGCCAGACGTGGCACACCGTGCACTTCGCGTACTCGCCGGAGACGACGTACAGCTACGTGCTCACGGACTACAACCGCGCGACGGTGCGCCCGGTGGTGATGCCCGAGTCGTACTACGACGCGCGCACGGGCTCGCCCATCCTCGACCGCCGGCGCCTGCGCGCGCAGGCGTGGTGGAGTTTCCTCAGCGGCGGCGTGGGCTTCGCCTATGGCCATGAGAATGTCTGGGACCTCGACTCGGCGTGGAAGACGACGGGCCTGCCGGCGGTGTCGGCCACGGACATCCAGCGGCTGGGAACGTTCCTGGCGGGCTCCCCGACGCACCTGCTGCGGCCGGACCACCGCGCGGGGAACACCGCGAAGCTGCTGACGAGCGGCTACGGCTCGACGACCACCAACGGCGGGCTCGACTACGCGGTCTCCGCCACGGCGAGCGACGCCAGCTTCGCCCTGGCGTACTTCCCGACGACGCGCTCGGACATCGTGGTCAACCTCGCGGCGCTGGGCGGCGCCAGCGTGAAGCTCTCGTGGTGGAACCCGGGCGTGGGCGGCGCGAAGACGCTCATCGGCACGTACGCGGGGAGTGGGACGCGGGCGCTGACGTGGCCCTCGGGCTCCTCGGACGCGGTGCTGGTGGCGGAGCGCGCGAGCACCACGCCGTCGGGCACACCCTTCCGGCTCGTCAACCTGGGCGGGCCGGCGCTCACCATCGACGGGCGGAGCTGGGAGGCGAGCAGCGGCGCGCCCAACCTCACCCTGTCGGGCACGCGCTTCGAGGACCAGACGATTCCGCTGGTGCCGGCGACGGACGCCGCCCGCGCGCAGATGATTCGCTCGTGCATCTACGGCACGACGGCGGCGGTGACGATTGGCGCGGTGCCCTCGGGCTCCTACGACGTGTACCTCTACGTGTGGGAGGACAACGCGACGAAGACGTTCGACGTGCGGGTGGAGGGCGTGCTCGTCCAGGATGACTACGTGAGCGGCAACCCCGGCCAGTGGAAGCGGCTGGGGCCGTGGACGGTGTCCGTCATGGACGGCGCGCTGAACCTCGCCACGTCCGGCGGCACCGCCAACCTGTCCGGCATCGAGGTCTACCACCGCTGAGTCATGGAGGATTCAATGGATACGAGGAGAGAGACGATGAGAGCACGTAGGACACAGGCGGTGACGAGCGCGGCGATGGCGATGCTCCTGTTCGGCCCGACGGTCGCGGGCGCGGTGAGCCAGCGGCTGCGGTACCGGTTCGACACGGCGACCAGCCCGGTGACGACCGTGGTGGACGACAGCGGCAAGGGCCACACGGGCACGGTGCACTCGGCCAACGGGGGCACGGTGTCGACCGTTCCGGGCTACGAGGGGCTGGGCGTGCGGTTCCCCGCGGTGTGTTCGGGAACGGGCTGCCCTCACGCCGACATCACCACCCCGGACGCCGCCGACCTGAACCCGGGGACCGCCCCATTCACCTTCGGCGCCAGGGTCCGCCTCACGCTCGCGGACCTGAGCGCGGACCACGGCTCCAACATCGTGCAGAAGGGGCTCTACAACACGCCGCAGTGGAAGCTGCAGCTCGATGACGCCGTCACGGGCAGGCCAAGCTGCGTGCTGCGCACCACGGGCGGCGCCGACGCCATCGTCGTCAAGGCGTCGGTGGGCGTGGCGGATGGCGCCTGGCACAAGGTCTCCTGCCAGCGCACCAGCTCCACGGTAACCATCTTCATCGACAACATCGCCCGGGGCAGCGCGCTCATCTCCGCCACCTACGACATCAGCCCCGTCGGGCAGCCCGTCAGCATCGGCGCCAAGGGCACGGGCACCAACAACGACCAGTTCCACGGCGCCATCGACGACGTGTACTTCAACCTCGATTGATTCGGCCGCCGCGCGCCGGGCCCTCGCAAGAATCCGGAGCAAGAACCGGGCTGCTCTCGCGAGGGCCCTCCCCTATCCGTAGCGACGCGATGGGCGCGCTTCAGCGCCCATCACCACGGATGGGAGAACCGGCATGACGACGCAGCTGATTGAGTCCCTGGCGAAGTACCACCTGCTCGGCCAGACGGGCCTGCGGGTGAGCCCGCTGGCGCTGGGCACCATGACCTTCGGCCCCGACTGGGGCTGGGGCAACACCGAGGAGGACAGCCACCGCCTCCTGGCGCGCTACCTGGAGGCAGGCGGCAACTTCATCGACACGGCGGACGCGTACACGTCCGGCTCCAGCGAGCGCATCATCGGCGACTTCTTCGCGAAGCACGGCGGCAGGGACCGCGCCGTCATCGCCACCAAGTTCTCCGCCAACACCTCTCCCGGAGACCCCAACGCGGGCGGCAACGGGCGCAAGAACATCCTCCGCGCGCTCGAAGGCTCGCTGCGCCGCCTGAAGACGGACTACGTGGACGTGTACTGGCTCCATGTCTGGGACGGCCTGACGCCCGTGGAGGAGGTGATGCAGACGCTCACCGGCCTCGTGCGCGAGGGCAAGGTCCGGTACCTCGGCCTGTCCGACGTGCCAGCGTGGTACTTCGCCCGCGCCCAGACACTGGCGGAGCGCCACGGCTGGGAGCGGATCGCCGCGCTGCAATTGGAATACTCGCTCGCGGAGCGCAACATCGAGCGCGAGCACCTCCCCGCCGCGCTCGCGCTGGGCGCCGCGATGACCCCGTGGAGCCCGCTGGCCGGTGGGCTCCTCACCGGGAAGTACACCCGCGAGGGCGCCAGGCCCAAGGGAGACGGGCGCGCCCACGCGCTCCTGGCGAGCGGCAACCCCGTGGCGGACAAGTTCCTCCAGGAGCGGCCCTGGGCCATCCTCCAGGAGCTGCTCGCGGTGGCGAAGGAGGTGGAGCGCTCGCCCGCGCAGGTGGCGCTCAACTGGGTGGCCACGCGCCCGGGCGTGGTCTCCACCATCATCGGCGCCAGCCGCCTGGCGCAGCTCGAGGACAACCTGCGCGCGCTCGACTTCACCCTGCCCCCCGCGCTCGCCGCGAGGCTGGAGGCGGCGAGCCGCCCCGAGCGGGTGCACCCGTACGTCTTCTTCGAGGACCCCTTCTTCACGCGGGGGATGCTCGCGGGCGGCACGACGGTGCGCGCGGAGCCGGCTGGCTTCCGCGGGCCGCTCCAAGCGCCCTGAGGCGCGGCCTACCGGGCGCTCTCGACGGGGACCCACCCTCCGTTGGGGATGAACGGCACCGGGGCCTCGGTCTCCGGCCCGGCCAAGAGGTGCGGGCCGGCCGAGGCCGCGCAGATGACGCCGAGGCAGTCACCCGCACCGTTACTCCGCGCGACGTTGCCGCCCCCGTCAATGACGCCCGGCGCGTTGATGCCCCAGCCCTGGTTGCCCAGGGCCATGTTGCCGGCCACGGTGAGGGTGCCGGGGTACGTCACGAGGAGGCCGTCGCCCCGGTTGCGCAGGAAGCGGTTGTCGCGGACCTCTCCGGTGAGCGAGGGCGGGTAGTAATCCGAGGGCTCGGCCACCCACAGCCCGCTCCCGTTGTCCCACCATTGGGTGCGCCGCACGTCCAGCGTCCTCACCCGGGCCTCCAGGCCCGTGCCGTTGCCGACGACCCACGAGTCGCGAATCACGAGGTTGAGCGGCTCCCAGGCCCGCCTTGTCTCGGGAGCGAGGGCGCCGTTGTCCGCGATGACCGTGTCGAAGAACCGCGCCTCGGAGCAGGCGCCGTAGCCGAACTCCCCGAGCGGAACCTCGCCCACGACGCCGTTGCGCCACAGCAGGCTCGACCGGAAGGTGACGTTGCCGTAGGGGCACCAGAACACGAGCGCGTTGGATTGGAAGGTGGAACGCTCCACCTCGATGTCGTGCCAGTTCGCGCTCATCACGACCTGATTGCCGGAGAAGAGCGACGTGCGCACGACGAACGTGCCGTTGCTGGCGTCCTGCTCGCTGGTCAGCCCCACGCGGTTGCGGAGCACGCGGCAGTCCGTGAGCGTGAGGGTCGTGAAGCTGCCATAGCGGTTGTACACGGCGATCCCGTTGTCGACGAACGTGAGCCGGGTCAGCCGCACGTCCTGGCCCGAGTCGACGATGTACCCCCAGGAGAACCCGCGGATGGTGCCATTGCGCACCGTGCTGTCGGCCTCGACGAGGATGCCCTCGGACAAGCCGGTGTCCGGACCGGACCTGCGCACGGTGTGGCCTCCCAGGTCGAGCACGACGCCCGCCCCGGTGACGCGCAGCGCGGGGCCGTTGGTGCCCGGACACGCGAGGTCATGGGTGAGCCGCGTGCTCCGGGTGATGGTGTCTCCGCACCGGACCCGGAGCGCCGCGCTCCCTCCCGCGTCCGCCCACGCGGCGGATGACACCGTCAGCAGCACCGCAAGGCCCGTGGCCCTGGCGACGACCTCGCGCCCACCGCACATAGGACTCATCCTCCCGGGGCGTTTCCCGCCCATGCCAGAGAGGCTAGCCACGCGCCGCCTCTCTGCTTACCTCCCCGCGAGTGCCGGCCGCTGACCACGCGCCAACACTTCGCGGGGATGCGAGGGGAGGACGTCAGGCCTGACCGGTGAGCCGGTAGTACGCGTGGGGACGGCGCCAGCGGATGAAGGCCCGCGCGAGCGCGTGCATGTTCCACCGGCTCGGGATGCGGTCCACGACGAACCCCATGTCGTCCTTGAACTGGCTCAGCTGCGGCGACTCGGGAGCGTGGAGCCCTCCCACGAGCGTCCGCACCCTCCCGCTCCTACGGCAGAGCTGCGCGAACTCGAAGATGAGCCCGGTCGAGATGTTCGTCGGCAGCGCCCAGGTGGCGTAGTACGCGTTGAGCCCATACGCGACGCCGTCCACGGCGTATCCCGTGAGGAACCCTCCCAGCCTGCCGTCCACCAGGCCCGCGAGCATGCACCCGTAGCCCCCCTCCAGGTACCGCCTCACCTCCGTGACGAACTCCTCCTTCGAGGGCGGCCTGCGGTGGCCCGTCCGTGCGAGCGCCTCGAGCACGAGCTCATGGCCCTGCTCCACCAGGAGCTCGGAGCTGGTGAGCTGCTCGATTCGCACGAGCCGCCAGCACTTGCGCAGCTTGTTCCTGCGGTTCGGAGACAGGCTGCCGATGTCATAGCTCGCGAGGTCCTTCAGCCGCACGATGGGGACGGAGCCATTCGCGGCGCCCGCATCCTGGGGCGCCAGGGCCGCACGGTAGCCCCAGCTCAGCGGCGTCGGCCGGGTGGCCTCTTCCGGCGTCAGCGGCGCCAGCAGGTTCACCGGCTGGAAGAACCCGGGCGCCCCCACCTCCTCCCAGTAGTGCCCGGCGTGCTGGATGACGCGCGCGCCATCCTCCCTTCGATACCTCGCGAGTTCTTCTTCCGTGATGACCGGGAGGACCGCGTCAGCGACCTCCTGCAACTGAGTATTGGACATGCACCCCTCGACCTTCTCGACCACCGCTCCCAGGTGGGTCGCGAGAGGCCTTGGGGCGACTGGACGCCAAGGGCAGGAGAGTGTCCGCCCGCGAGTGCCGCCAAGTGTCCGTCGGCGAGTGCCGCCTCGTCCCCCGAACGGAGGCGCTCCAGGGCAGCTTGGAGCCGGCGTCCGCACGCTCCACCTTCCGCGGCAATCGTTGGAAGCGCCCCCTGGCGCCTCCCGGCCGTGGGGGCCGGGGGCCGGGGGCCGGGCTCCGCGAAGAAGAAGGAAGGGAGGATGTCACCAGGAATGGTTGAAAGCACTCCTGTCATGGCCGGACACGCTCCGGTGCAACGGGTCGGCGGTCCGGGACGCTCGCTCTGGTTCCGTCCGCTACTCGTACTCCTGCTGGACGCGGTCATCACGACCGGTGCGCTCTTCTGCGCGATGCTGCTGCGCTTCGATGGGCGGATGCCAACGCGGTGGCAGTGGGCGTTCCTGAACGGACTTCCCTTGCTGCTCCTGCTGCGCCTGGGCGCCCTGGTGGTGTTCCGGCTGCACCGCTGGTCGTTCAAGACCTCCGGCCTCAGCGAGGCGGGCCGGCTCATCTGCGCCAACGCGCTCGCCACGCTCGGCTTCGAGGTGCTCCAGTCCAGCGTCCTGCATACCCGGGCGCCGCTCTCGGTGGTCGGCATCGAGTTCTTCCTCACCACCGCGGTGATGGGGGTCCACCGCTATGCCCCGCGGATGGCGAGGCTGTGGTACCTCGACCGGCAGCGCGCCCGCAGGTTCGGCACCCAGCGCGCCATCATCGTCGGGGCGGGCGGCGCCGGAGACCTCCTCCTGAGAGACCTGCGCGGTGTGCCCGGCAGCCCGTGGCACGTCGTCGGGCTGGTGGACGATGACCCGGCCAAGCATGGCACCCTCCTCGGGGGAAGGCGGGTGTTCGGCCCCATCGACATGCTGCCGGAGTTGGTGAAGAAGCACCAGGTAAGCCAGGTGCTCATCGCCATCGTCAACCTGCCCTCGCAGCGCATCCAGCACATCCTCAACCTGTGCAGGAACCTGAACGTCGGGTTCAAGATCGTCCCCGCCTCGTTCATCTACCTGGACAAGAAGATCACCTCCGCGATGCTGCACGACCTCAGTCCGGAGCACCTGCTGCCCCGGAACGCCGTCTCGTTCGACCGCGAGGAGGTACACCGGCTCGTCACCGGCCGCCGCATCCTCGTCACGGGAGGCGCGGGCTCCATCGGCAGCGAAATCGCGCGCCAGGTCGCCGAGCACGAGCCCGAGTCGCTCGTGCTGGTGGACATCAACGAGAACGAGCTGTACCTGCTGGTGCGCGAGCTGCAGGAGCGCCACCCGAAGCTGCCGGTGTCGGCCGTGGTGGCGGACATCCGGGACATGGCCCGGATGATGCGCGTGGGCCGCAAGCATGCGCCGCAGTACGTGTTCCACGCCGCCGCGCACAAGCACGTGCCGCTGATGGAGGACGCGCCGGAGGAGGCCATCAAGAACAACGTCTTCGGCACCCTCAACGTCGCGCGCATGGCGCACGCCTGCGGCGCCGAGCGCTTCGTGCTCATCTCCACGGACAAGGCCGTCCACCCCTCCTCCATCATGGGCGCCTCCAAGCGGCTGGCGGAGATGGTCGTCAGGGACCTCGCGGGCCACTCCCGCACCGCCTTCACCGCCGTGCGCTTCGGCAACGTGCTCGGCTCGGCGGGCAGCGTGGTGCCCATCTTCAAGCGACAGATTCAGCGCGGCGGGCCCGTGACGGTGACGCACCCGGACTGCACCCGGTACTTCATGACCATTCCGGAGGCGGTGGGCCTCGTGGTGCTCGCGGGCCTGGGCGGCTACGGGGAGCTGTGCATCCTGGACATGGGAGCGCCCGTGCGCATCGCCGAGCTCGCCGCCAACACCATCTCCCTGGCGGGCCTGGTGCCGGACAAGGACATCTCCATCGTCTACACCGGGCTGCGCCCGGGCGAGAAGCTCGCGGAGACGCTGCTGAGCGAGGAGGAGGAGCGCACCCAGCAGATCCGCAACCGCATCAAGGTGGCGCAGAGCCCCGCGCCTCCCGCGGACTTCCACATCCGGCTGCAGCGGCTGTGGCGGGCGGCGCGCGCCGGTGACACGCCCGCCGTGACGAACACCCTGCGCACCCTCATCCCGACGTACACCCCCTCGAAGTCTCAGGGCTGAGCGTCGGTGAGCGCCTGGGCGGGCGCCGCGCGGTAGGCGGGGAAGTAACCGCTGTCCGCGCGGCCGCCCGTCAGCTGCATGTAGACCTCCGGCTGGCAGACGATTTCGTGGGTGTACAGGCGGGAGCTCGAGTTCGCGAGGCCCCGCTTGAAGGCCTCGAGCCCGTCGCCCGGCTGCATCCCGCCCCCCAGGTGCAGCGGCAGTCCCAGCTTCGTGCACAGCTCCGCCATGGCCACGAAGAGGTTCTTGGCAGGCGAGCGGGCGCGATACGCGTCCGCCGTCCCGCCGAGGTAGTAGTGGAAGACCTCGTCGCTGATGACGCACACCGCCGCCGCGGCCACCTGCCCGTCGGGGGCCCGCGTCGTCAGCAGCCACGCGGCGGGTGAGGAGAACAGCTCCTCGAAGTAGGCGTCCGAGAAGAAGTACCGCGCGTGTGCCTGGTCGCGGACCATGGTCTGCCGGTACGCCTGCTTGAAGCCCTCGCGCGCCTCGGCCGAGGCCTCGCGCGCCAACTCATACGCGCTGACGAAGCCCTCCCGCGCGTTGCGTCGCGCGTGCCGCTGGTGCATCTCGCGGAACTCGATGGGCAGGCGAGGGTCGATGAAGAACACCTCGTTGCGCTCGGTTGCCCCCGCGAAGCAGCGCGGCCCGCGCACGCGGTCCCTCACGAAAATGCTGACGAGTCCGGTGGCCGCCCAGTCCACCGCCTCCTTCGGCACCTCGCTCAGTCCCCACAGCAACCCGCCTGGATACCCATACGGAGAGACCGCGTCGCCGTGCGGCGTCCCCTCGATGGGCCGCACGATGAGCGGCAACCGCACCGACCCGCGCCCACCGCCGTCGATGACGAGCGTGTGCGTGACGCCCTCGGCGCGCAGGTGGTGCGGCGAGCGGAAGTAGTCAGCCGACCCCGCCGCCTCTCCTCCGTCCGGCATCAGCACCGCACGCAGCGTCTTCGTCATGGGCTCGCACCACCTCCGGGCGGGCAGCCCGTGCCTCGCGGTACGGGCCTCCGCCGGAATTTGGTTTGTCATCACACGTTCCATTCGCCAACGAACGCACTCCGGCGTTCCCATTGCAGAGTAGTCATCCGCGCGAGCGGAGGACTACTCCCCCAAGGACACAATTGATGTTGGACTTCTGTCGTCGAAGCACCCGTGGCCTTGCCATGTCCTCGTTCCTGGCTCTCGCTGTCACCTTCGCGATGGCGTGCGACCCCAACGCCGAGCTGGTCGACCCTGACTCCGGTCGGGTCGTCACGCCCGACGGTGATGAGGTCGCCGCCGTTGTCGATGTGAATTCGGGCGCGCCCACCGAGGACGCCGCCGGGCCGACTGGCTCGCTGGCCGACCAGGTGCCTCCCTCTGAATCCACCACCGAAGAGTCGCGGACCCTGACGGCCCAGGCGACCGCTCCGCTGCGCACCGTGGCCGCCTGGGAGCAGCTCTTCCTCGGCCGCTGGAACGCGGAGCACACCGCGGACTACCTGCCGCGCAGCAACTCGCTGGACAGCTGGCAGTTCTACAACCTGGGCTACGCCATCGACGGCAACACCGCGATGTACCGCGCCACGGGCAAGACGCAGTACATGGACCGCGCGCTCCTCTACGTCAACAACATGGTCAAGAACGCGAAGGTGTCGTCTTCGCTGCCCAAGAGCTCCTTCAAGGACTCGTACCTGGGCTGGGCCTCGGCGCGCTCCGACACCGTCGGCCAGGAAGTGCCTCTCTTCGAGAGCTACTGCTGGCGCTACGTGACGCGCATGCTGCGCGTCATCCGCGAGACGCCCGCGCTGTATGACAATCCCACCTACCGCGCGCAGTACGACAAGCTGCTGGCCTTCACGGAGAAGAACATCTTCGAGAAGTGGCACAAGCGCGGCGCCAATTCGCATATCTACCGCAACCGCACGCACATGGCGGCGCACTGGGCGTTCATCGCGATGGACCTGTCGCGCATGACCACGGACTCCACGAAGAAGGCCCAGTACCTGCAGGTCTTCAACAACGTCAACCGCGACCTGCCGAACTCCACGTCGTCGCTGCGCCAGCAGCTCAAGCCGGGCCTCACGTCCTCTGCGGCGTACTACTGGAGCGCCATCTGGGGTTCCACTGCCCGCCCGGGCCAGGATGTGTCTCATGCGAACGGTGTGATGGCCTACATCGTCGAGGCGCATGACGCCGGCATGGAGTGGACGGCCGACGACATCAGCAAGTTCACCGCCACGCTGAACACCGTCATCTGGCCCTCGGCCACGAAGTACGCCGAGTACGTGGACGGCTCCGGCGCGGGCAACGGCTGGTTCAACGACGGCCTGATGAAGCTCGGCCGCTACGACGCCAACCTCCAGCGCCGCCTGGAGGCGCACAAGGTGGGCAACAACAGCACGTTCTACGGCAACGGCGCGCTCAACGCGAAGCTGCTGGGTCAGTAGTCACGAAGCGGAGCGGCGCCGGGAACTGGTAGGCACAGGACCCGGCGCTGCCCCGCGGTGCGCTTGGCGGTTCGGCGTGGCCGCTGTGGACTGCGCGCCATGCCGAACCGCCTGCTCATCTTCAGCCCGTCCGCGTTCCAGCCCTCGGGCCACCAGCAGTCCTATCTCACCGGGTTGGGTGAGGCGCTCTCGCGGCTCGACGTGGAGGTCCACGTCCTCGGGCTGCGCGGAAGCGTGACCTATCCCCCGCCCCTCGTCCCCCACGCCGTCGGCGGGGACGCGGCGCTCGCCTCGCGCTCGGCGTACCGCGAGCGCCTGGGACGCCTGGGGGATGTCGCGTGGGGCACCCACCGGCTCCAGCGCCAGGCGAACCTGCTGAGCGAGCTGCGGCGCGTGCACCAGCACCTGGGCTCGCCGCCGCTGCTGTTCGAGACCTTCGAGTACATCTCGCTGGCGGCGCACCTGGCGCGAGCGCGCCGCCGCCACCGGCAGGTGTGCATCTTCCACGACACCAACTTCAACCTGAAGCACGCGTCGCCCGTCGCCGCCACCTACAAGCTGCTGGCGCGCCCCTTCGCGCGGCACATCCTGCGCAGCGTGGACCGGGCCTTCGTCCACGCGCCCGGCATGCGGGAGAACCTGGTGGCGAACGTGGACCCCGAGCGACGCTACATGCACAAGGTCGAGGTGCTCCCCTACGGCGCCCCCCATCCGGACCAGGTGCCGCGCATGAAGCGGGCCCAGGCCCGCGCCGCGCTGGGCCTGGACACGCGGCGCAAGGTGGCGCTCGCCTTCGGCACCCTGCGGGCGGACAAGTGCTTCCGCCTCGTCTTCGAGGCCCTGGCGCGCAGCCCGGCGTGGGAGCTGCTCGTCGCTGGCCCGGAAGGGGACGTCTCCTACCGTCAGCTCGAGGCGCTGCGCGAGCAGACGGGCCTCCAGGAGCGCGTCCGGATGGTGCCCGGCTTCATCCCCGTGGGCGAGCACGCGCGGTACTTCGGCGCCGCGGACGCGGTGCTCAACCTCTACGACGAGCACATCCGCCACGAGAGCGGCACCGCGCAGCTCGCCCGCGCCTTCCTCCGCCCCGTCATCGCGGGCGGGCCGCCCGACCTGCTCGACTACGTGCGCGAGACGGGCGCCGGCTGGGCGGTGAGTCCCCTGACGGTGGACCGGCTCGCCGAGGTGCTGGACGACGCGGCCCGGCAGGACGAGGCCGGCCGCTCCGACATGGAGCGACGCATCCACGCCGCGGCGGTGGCGCGCTCGTGGGACGCGGTGGCCAGCCGCGTCTTCCGCGCGCTGGGCGGGTGAGCGGCGCCGCGGAACTGGACAGTTGCCCCTCCTCGCCGGCCCAGGGCAGGCGAGCGCCACGGTGTGCAGGCTCCTGGACGAACCGACGGGGCCGCCGAGCCCCTTGCAGGAGGGACCCCCATGCCCCAGCGCATCTACCTGTCCTCGCCGCACCTGGGAGGGCTCGAGCGCGGCTACGTCGACGAGGCCTTCGCGAGCAACTGGATTGCCCCGCTGGGGCCCCATGTCGACGCCTTCCAGGAGGAGTTCGCCCGCTGCGTCGGAGCGCCGTACGCGCTCGCGCTGAGCTCGGGCACGGCCGCGCTCCACCTCGCGCTACAGTTGGTGGGCGTGGGCCCGGGCGATGACGTGCTGGTGAGCACCCTCACCTTCTCCGCGTCGGTGAATCCCATCCGCTACCTGGGAGCGACGCCCGTCTTCATCGACAGCGAGCGCGCCTCGTGGAACATGGACCCCGCCCTGCTGTGCGAGGAGCTGGAGGCGCGCGCCCGGGCCGGGCGGCTGCCGCGCGCGGTGGTCGTGGTCCACCTCTACGGGCAGAGCGCGGACCTGGACCCCATCCTCGCGGCCTGCGGGCGCCACGGCGTGCCCGTCGTCGAGGACGCGGCCGAGGCCCTGGGGAGCACGTACAAGGGCCGCCACCCGGGCACGCTGGGCCGCGCGGGCATCTTCTCCTTCAACGGGAACAAGATCATCACCACGTCGGGCGGAGGGATGCTCGTCTCCTCCGACGAGACGCTCATCCGCCACGCGCTCAAGCTGTCCACCCAGGCGAGAGACCCGGCGCCGCACTACGAGCACTCCGAGGTGGGCTACAACTACCGGCTCAGCAACGTGCTGGCCGCCATCGGCCGCGCGCAGCTCCGGGTGCTGGAGGAGCGCGTCGCCGCGCGGCGGGCGAACCACGCGTACTACGTGAGCGCGCTCTCCAGCCTGCCGGGAGTCACCTTCATGCCCGAGGCGCCGTGGGGACGGCACACGCGCTGGCTGACGACGGTGACCCTCGACCCGGCGCGCTTCGGCGCGGACCGCGAGGCGGTGCGGCTCGCGCTGGAGCGGGAGAACATCGAGGCGCGGCCGGTGTGGAAGCCCATGCACCTGCAGCCGGTGTTCTCCGCCTTCCCCTGCCGTGGCGGCCAGGTGGCGGAGGACCTGTTCGAGCACGGCCTGTGTCTGCCCTCCGGCTCCAACCTCACCCGGGAGGAGCTGGCCCGGGTGGTGGAGGTCGTGAGGGCGGTGCATCAGGGCCGCTGAGCCTCCTCGGGCCGCGTGCCGTTGCCCATGAACGGGTACATCAGCGCGCGGCCCTTGGGGGAGATGCCCTGGCGCTGCAGGACGCGCAGGACGGTCATCCCGAGAATCTTCGCGTCCAGCCACAGGCTCCAATTGTCCACGTACCAGACGTCGAGCTTGAAGCGCTCCGGCCAGTCCAGCGCGTTGCGCCCGTTCACCTGCGCCCAGCCGGTGATGCCCGGCAGCACGTCGTGGCGCCGCGCCTGCTCGGGGGAGTAGCGCGACAGGTACTCGATGAGCAGCGGGCGCGGCCCCACCAGGCTCATGTCGCCGCGCAGCACGTTCCACAGCTGTGGCAGCTCATCCAGGCTCGCCGAGCGCAGGAACTTCCCGGTCCGCGTCAGGCGCTGCGCGTCCGGCAGGGGCCGGCCGTCCTTGTCCCGCGCGTCGAGCATGGTGCGGAACTTCACGAGCTGGAACGTCCGTCCCCCCAGGCCCGGGCGCTGCTGGCGGAAGAAGACGGGGCGGCCCATGGACACGCGGACCGCCAGCGCCGTCACGGCCATCACCGGCGCGAGGACCAGCAGCCCCGTGGCGGCGGCCACCCGGTCCACGCACTTCTTCACCAGGAGCGCCCTCCCCGCCTGTCGCGGCTTCCGTCCGGCCAACGTCCGCGGGTTCGCGTGAGGGAGTGTCGTCCCAACCGGTCGCAACATGGTCTTTCCTCCAATGGCAGGTTCGCTTCGTGACAACGTGGCCTCCCCCTCGTCTCCCCACCACCCGTCCGCGAGACGTGGCGTGGTGTCGCGGCCCAACACCGCCCGGGACACGCGCACGGCCGCTCAGGCCACCGAGTCCGCGCCGGGCGACACCGGCGCACCGGGCACCGGGGCGCTCTCCCCACGTCCCAGCCGCCGCCAGGAGCGCAGCGCGAGCCACCCGCTGAAGCCCAGCTCCGCGAGCCAGCCCACCGACAGGGCCCAGGCCGCCCCCAGGGGGCCCGCGGAGGGCACCCACCACAGGCCCGCCAGCGCCACCACCCCGACGGAGACGACGAGCATCAGCATCTGCCCCTTCAGCTCCCGCGCCGCGGTGAGCGCGGCCTGGAGGCTCACGCCGACGTACTCCAGCGCGGCGGCCACCATGAGCCAGGTGAACAAATCGAGATTGCGCGCATACGGGGCCCCATAGAAGAGCGTCAGCACCGGGCGCCCGAGCAGCGCCGCCCCGGCGATGGCGCACACGCCCACGAGCGCCGCGCCTCCCACGAAGCCCAGCAGCGCGCGGCCATACCGGCCCGCGTCTCCCGCCGCGTGGTAGCGCCCCAGCCGGGGGCTCAGCACCTGCCCCAGGGATTGGACGACCCGGCCGCCCAGCGCCGAGAAGTACGCGAGCGCGGCGTACACCCCCAGCTCCGCCGGGCCGGCGTGGGACTCCAGCAGGTAGCGCGGGATGTTGGGCCGCAGCGAGCCCAGCAGCGCGACGATTCCCAGCACGTACGCGAGCCCCAGCAGGCTCCGCAGGCGCGTGCCGTGCTCCCGCCAGGGGTCCTGCCACAACCGGCGCCAGGGCCGCGCGCCGCCGAACTCCCTGCGGTACGCGGGCACGTCGAAGAGGAAGAGGACCAGCGCCCAGGACAGCCCCAGCGCCGCCGCCGCCACCTCCGAGCTGCCCGTGGCCCACAGCGCGAGCGCCACGAGCGCCACGGACAGCACGCTCTTGGCGATGAGGGAGCGGGCGATGAGGACCATCCGCTCCGCGCGCTGCAGGGCGCCGTAGAAGACGTCGCTGAGGCACTCGAAGCCCTTGGCCACCGCCAGCAGGGTGATGACGACGCCGGCCCGTGCGGAGTACCCCGCCACCAGCGCGATGCCGGCGCACAGCACCACGCCCCCCAGGGCGTTGAGCGCCATCAGCCCGAGGTAGTGCTCGAAGCCGTACGCCTCGCGCGCGTCGGTGGCCTGGAGCGCGCGCAACTGCATCCGCGCCATCAGCATCACCGGCGCGGAGATGGCGAGCCCGAGCGCGAACTCGCCGACGCGCTCCACCGTGCCAAGCCGCGCGAAGAGGACGAGCACGCCCCACTGGGCGAGCGCGTACACCAGCCCCGCCGAGAGCGTCCACGCGAAGTTCCTCCCCGCCGACCGGCGCCGCGTCATGCCGTGCCCACCGTGCGCTGGAGCACCTCGGCGAGCCGGATGGCCGCCGCGTCCGCGGAGAAGCGCTCCCGGCCCAGCCGCCC
>NZ_JABBJJ010000730.1 GCF_012933655.1 Pyxidicoccus fallax
CGCCCTTCTCTCCGCCGGAGACGATGAGCGTCGCCTCCGCCAGCCCGTAGCACGGGTAGAAGGCCTCGCGCCGGAAGCCCCAGGGGGCAAAGGCCTCCGTGAAGCGCTCCAGCGTCTCGGCGCGAATGGGCTCCGCGCCGCAGAAGGCCACCTCCCAGCGGCTCAAATCCAGTCCCTCGCGCTCCGCGGGCGGAATGCGCCGCACGCACAGCTCGAAGGCGAAGTTGGGTCCACCGCTGATGGTGCCGCCCAGCTTCGTCAGCGTCTCCAGCCACAAGCGCGGCCGCTTCAGGAACTCCAGCGGTGACAGCAGCGCCGTGTGGAAGCCCTGCGCCAGCGGCACCAGGATGCCGCCGATGAGCCCCATGTCGTGGTACGGCGGCAGCCAGATGACGCCCACGCTGTCGTCGCGCGTGGCGAAGGCACCCTGAATCAGCCCCAGGTTGTGCAGCAGGTTGGAGTGGCTCAGCAGCACGCCCTTGGGCGAGCCCGTGGAGCCCGACGTGTACTGCAGGAAGGCCAGCGACTCGGCCGTCACCGCCGGCTTGCGCCACGCCGACTCATCGGCCTCCAGCGTGTCGGTGGCCACCCAGCGCAGCGCCTTCAGGTCCGGCGCGCTCTCGAAGAGCACCTCCACCATGGACGCGATGAAGGAGGTGGTGAGCACCACCGTCGCGCGCGAGTCGTCGATGATGGCGCGCAACCTCGGCAGCGTACGCTCCAGCCGCGCCGGGTCCGGCGGATAGGCCGGCACCGCCACCAGTCCCGAGAACAGGCACCCGAAGAAGCCGACGAGGTAGTCGGCGCCGGGCGGATACAGCAGCACCGCGCGCTCGCCCGCGGGAGCCATCTGCTGGAGCGCCGCGCCGATGCGACGGGCGCGTGAGTACAGCTCGCCGCGCGTCAGCGCGGTCCCCTCTCCGG
>NZ_JABBJJ010000731.1 GCF_012933655.1 Pyxidicoccus fallax
CTCATGGCGTGGCTCCGGTCATGCGGGAGGCGTGATTCCGGGCGGCGGCCTCCGGCCGGGCGGTGATGGGCGTCCGGGCGGCGGCGCCCACCCCGCGCGGCCCGGCGCCGCGGGCACGTCTCACGCGTTGCTCCCGGTGACGCGGGCCACGGCGAAGAGGCTCATGCCCACCGGCAGCTTCACCTTGGACTCGGCCTGGGCGAACAGGGGCGCCAGCGTGTCGTAGAGCTTGAGCTGCAGCTTGGGCACCGCGCGGCGGCGCAGGAGGCGGCTGTTGACGAACCAGCCGGGCATGCCCACCAGGTTCATCCACTCCAGCTTCTCCACCGCGAAGCCGTTCTCCTCCAGCACCGCGCGCAGGGTGGCGGGGGTGTAGCGGCGGTGGTGGCCGACGGCCTCGTCGATGGCGCCGAAGAGCTGCGGGAGCGCCGGCACCAGGATGACCACCCGGCCGCCCGGCGACAGAATCTGCCGGAAGCGGCGCACCGCCGACGCGTCGTCGGGGATGTGCTCCAGCACGTTGGAGAGGACGATGGTGTCCAGCTTCTCCTTCTTGAGCGACTCCCAGTCCGCCAGCGCCACGTCGGACAGGTAGGGGCGCACGTGGGGCTTGCCGCGGAAGAGGTTCTTCAGCCGGTCCACGTAGAAGCGGTCCACCTCCAGGGCGATGAGCAGCTCCAGGCCGGACTCCAGCTCGCGCGTAATCGTGCCGATGCCGGCGCCAATCTCCAGCACGCGGCGGCCCAGGTGCTCGCGGAAGCGGCGGGCCAGCCACTGGTTGTAGTGGGTGGCGCCGTCCATGCGCTCCAGCGTGGTGTAGCCCTCGTGCTGGTTGTCCGCGTCGTCGCGCACGGTGGCGTAGCGCATCAGGGTGCGCAGCCGCGACAGCTGCGCGGCGCGGGGGCGGCGGGGCACCACCGGCG
>NZ_JABBJJ010000732.1 GCF_012933655.1 Pyxidicoccus fallax
CTTGAGGGGAGGGCGGCGGGGTGCCCGGGGCGGCGCCGCTCTCGGAGCCCGGAGGGGGCGTGGCACCCTCGCCACCCGGAACCGGGGCGGTGCCCTCGGGCGCGGTGCCCTCCGTGCCGCCCGGGGCGGTGGGCTCGGGCAATTCGATTCGGTACCAGTCCTCGTCCCCGGCGTGGCCCAGGAAGGCCGTCACCGTCTGGCCGAGCGGCAGGGCCGGCGCGTCCACGGCCCGGTCATTGGGCTCGCGCTCCTCGCCGTCATTGGCGGGGCGCATCCGCACCTCGAGCGTGTAGGCGCCGCCCACGCCCTTGCGCGCGGGCACCACGCGGACCCAGCGCTCGCCCTCGACGTAGAGGTTGGGGAAGCGCTCCGGCTTGCCCTCGCCCTCGCTGTTGATGGCGACCAGCCGGTTGCGGTCGCGGTCATACACCTCGAGGGTGATGTCGCCGCCGGGCAGCCCGGACACGGTGACGTCCGCCACGCGGGGAGCGGGGGGCGCCAGCCGGTACCAGTCCTCGTCCGCCTTGTTCGGCTGGGCCGTCAATTCGGCCGTCACCGTGCTGTCGCGGATGATTTCGAGCGATTGGTCCGGCCGCTCGTTGGGTTCCTTCTCGGTGAGGGCGGACGGTCCCGTCTCCACCGGACCCGCGTCCGGGACGGTCTCCTGTGCCTTGTCCCCCTTGCAGGCGACCAGCATGGCCGCCAGCACACAGCCCCACCCCCAACGTCGCATCAGAATCTCCCTTGCGGAATGGCCGCCATCCTTCCTCTCGGCGACCCGGTGTCAAGCACCCCAACACCCTCGCGGGCGCTTTCATCCTCGGCTGGAGCCCCGCCCGAGAGGCGATCCAGAATGCCCCCCATGCGAAGCCTGCTCGCCATCCC
>NZ_JABBJJ010000733.1 GCF_012933655.1 Pyxidicoccus fallax
GCGCCGAAGGTGGGGGAGGCGGAGGTGGTGCTGCTGTTCACCGGCCAGGGCGTGCAGCACGCGGGAATGGGCCGGGAGCTGTACGAGACGCAGCCGACGTTCCGGGCGGTGATGCAGCGGTGCGATGAGCTGCTGCGAGAGGAGCTGAAGGAGTCGCTGGTGGAGGTGCTGTACGGGAGCAAGGGGCACCTGCTGGAGCAGGCCAGCGTGGCGCAGCCGGCGCTCTTCGCGGTGGAGTACGCGCTGGCGCAGGTGTGGAGGCAGTGGGGCGTCAAGCCTGCGGCGGTGATGGGGCACAGCCTGGGCGAGTACGTGGCGGCGTGCGTGGCGGGAGTCTTCAGCCTGGAGGAGGGGCTGAAGCTGGTGGCGGCCCGGGGCCGGCTGATGGAGGGGCTGGCGGAGGCCGGGAAGATGGTGGCGGTGCTGGCGCGGCAGGAGACGGTGGAGGCGGAAGTGGCGCGCGCTGGCGGGAGCGTGTCGGTCGCGGCGGTGAACGGGCCGGAAGAGACGGTCATCGCGGGACGGGCGGGTGCGGTGGAGGAGGTGGTGGAGCGGCTGAAGAAGCAGGGAGTGGAGTGCCGAGCGTTGAAGACGACGCACGCGTTCCACTCGGTGCTGATGGAGCCGATGCAGCGGGAGTTCGAGAAGGTGGCGGGGCAGGTGAGTATGGGGCGGCCGCAGGTGGAGCTGGTGTCCAACCTGAGCGGGAAGGGGGCGGGTGGGGAAGAGGTGGTGCAGGCGAGGTACTGGAGCCGGCACCTGAGGGAGCCGGTGAAGTACTGGGAGGGGCTGAAGGGGCTGTACGAGAAGGGGTACCGCGTCTTCCTGGAGGTGGGGCCGAAGCCGACGCTGGTGGGGATGGGCAAGAGGTACCTGGGGCAGGC
>NZ_JABBJJ010000734.1 GCF_012933655.1 Pyxidicoccus fallax
ACGAGCGCCAGCGCGCCTTCCGAGGCGTTCCGCGCGAGGACATGCCCGCGGGCTGGCCCGACTGGTACCGCCACGCGCTGGCGAAGGTGGGCGGCGACGAGGGCCGGCTGATCGCGGCCTGCCGCGGGTACCTGCAGTCCGACTGGGGCCGTACCCGCCAGCCGGTGGGAACGGCCGTGGCGTTCTGCTCGCCGAAGGTGTGGGTGCGCTACGTGCCCCACGAGGCTTCTGACTCCGTGGCCGCGGCTCCCGAGGCGTCCGCGCCCGCCGCCGTGTCCACGGACACGTCCACCCCGGCCGGCCGCACCTGGCAGCGCTGCCTCATGCGGCTGCAGGATCAGGGCAAGCGCTACGCCCTGCTCTGGCTCCAGAAGGCCCGTCCGGTGGACGTGCAGGACGGTCGGCTGATCCTGGGCGTGCCCGATGTCTACTTCCGCCAGTGGGTGGAGGAGAACTACGGGCCCATGGTGGATCTGCTGGTGCGTGAGTGCGGCCTGCAGGGTGTGGACTGGCGCGTGGGGGCGAATGCCGAGGCCCCGCCGGAGGTCGCGGCGAGCCTCCCGGGATAGCCGGCGCCTACCATGGGTCGGTGGTGCCTCGGTGGGCGCTAACCTCTTCAGGAAAGTCGGGGCAGGGCCTGACGAGCGACGTCATGGACGGAGTCCAGCGGCAGCGGAGTGAAAGCCGGGCTGCACAACGTCCCGCCTGATTCAGCCAGGACGTCGTAAGGCCCCGCGGGCGGAGGCACTCGCCCGCCTCGGCCCCGGCGTCCCCCTCCGCCGTCAGCGCCGTCCAGAGCACCCGCCCATGGGATTGATTTTCTCCCCAGATGAGCCCCTCACCCACCCGCACGCTTCCCGGTGCCAGCGCTCCCC
>NZ_JABBJJ010000735.1 GCF_012933655.1 Pyxidicoccus fallax
CCCCGCAGCCGCCCCGCCCGGCCGGCCGGGGCGCCGCTCCCGCCGCCGAGGACCGCGGCGCCAACGGCCTGGACAATGATCCGGTGCGCCGCGAGGTCGCCGAGCGCGTGCTGGAGACGGCCGCGGAGCTGGAGCGCCTCATCAAGGGCAAGAACGAGCCGCCCCCTCCCAGCGACGACATGGTCGAGGAGGAGGAGGAGGAGCCGCTGCCCGAGCCCGAGGACCCGGCCCTGGAGGACGAGCAGGCCGAGGAAGCCGAGGAGGAGCCCGCGGACGAGATGGCCGAGGAGGAGCCCGAGGCCGGTGCCCTCTATCTCGTCACCGAGTCCGGCGAGCAGGAGCGCATCGTCAAGGAGCGCTTCGTCATCGGCCGCGGCAAGCACTGCGACTTCGTCATCAACTCCGGCAAGGTGTCCCGCGAGCACGCCGTCATCGTCCACGAGGGCAATGACTGGATCATCGAGGACCTCGGCTCCTCCAACGGCACCTGGTTCAACAAGCAGCGCATCAAGCGCCGCAAGATTGAAGACGGGGACGAGTACTTCATCTGCAGCGAGAAGATTCGCCTCATGCTGGGCTGAGCCCGGCCCCGGTCCTCGCCCTCGGGGGCTTCCGGCTGTTCGACAATTGACGGGCTCGGGGCGTCCCTGGTTTGATACCGGACGCCTGTGACGGATGGGACAGGCGCGGTATGACGCCTGTTCAGCTCGCGTTGTGGACGGTCCTTGGAGTGGCCCTGGTGATCTCGGTGGTGACGGACGTCCTGCGCCGAGAAATCCTCGACGTCGTCACCTACCCGCTGATGGGGGTGGCGCTCGGCGTGCGCTTCTTCTCGGAGGGGCTGGGGGACCTGGAGCACGGGGTGCTCAGC
>NZ_JABBJJ010000736.1 GCF_012933655.1 Pyxidicoccus fallax
GGGCCGGGAGGACGGGGGCGGACACCGGCTCCACCCGCGTGGCGACGCCCGCGCCCGTCATCCCGGCGAAGGCACGGGCGACCTCGAACTTCACCTCCTGCGGGGGCAGCGGGCCCGACACCACGAGCACCGTATGCGCCGGCGTGAGATGGGTGCGCGCGAAGGACCGCGCGTCCTCCAGCGTCAGCGCCCGGACGGACGCGGCCGTCGCACCGGACATCCGGCCATAGGGGTGCCCCGGCAGCAGCGAGGCGTGGAGCAGCCGGAGCTCCTCCAGCACGGGGTACCGGTCCTGCCACGACTGAAGCTGCGCCGCGAACGCGTCCCTCACCGAGGTGAACTCCGCCTCGGTGAGCCCCTCCAGCGGGTCCCGAAGCCGCTGCGCCTGGAGCGCCATCAGCCGGGCGAGGCGGTCCGGCGGGACACTGAACGTGTAGCCCGTGTCCTCGGGGCCCACGTGGGCATCATAGGTGGCGCCCGCCGCGAGGACCTGGCTGTCCAGCCGAGACGCGGGGCCCGCCCCCCGGTGGGCGACGAAGGTCAGGCGCGAGACGAGGATCGCGAGGCCCTCCTTGCCTGGAGGCTCGCTCACGGTGCCCGCCGCATAGGAGACGTACACCGTCGCGCGCGGCGCCTGCGGCGTGTGTTGCACCAGCAACCGCAGGCCGCTGGGGTACACCTCCAGGGCACTGTTGAAGGCCACGGGCTTGAAGGGTGGCCGCCGGGTCGCACACCCGGGAATGACAGACAGCGTGAGCAGCGAAAGCAGCAGCAGACATCCCAGGCGAGACATACGAGCCCTCATGGTGCCGACCTCTTAAACCAGACATGGGCCTCCGGAAAGCGCCCGCCCCGGACC
>NZ_JABBJJ010000737.1 GCF_012933655.1 Pyxidicoccus fallax
GGGTGGGCAGGGGAATCGAGCCCGCGCGGCCGAACTCGTCGCGGAGCAGGTCATACATGGTGACGACGGCGTAGAGGCCCTGGCCGTAGTTGGGCGGGGCGACGGCGACCATGGCCGGCTCGGCCTCGAATGTCTGGTCGCCGATGCGGACGGTGGCGCGCACGGGCCCGTCGGAGATGTCATCGCTCCAGCCGTCGTTGTTGGCGAAGGTGGTGACGGGCGAGGCGCCCCAGGCCTTGCCGAAGCCGCCGAGGAAGAGGAGGCGGCCCTTCTCGTCGGTGCGCAGCTCGCCGAGGGGCATGGGCTCACCCTTGAAGGTGCCGGTGTCGAAGCGCACGGGCGCGGCGTCGCGGCCGGAGATGCCGCGGGGGCCGGGGTCGATGACGAGCTGCCGCCGATCCGTGCCCACGGTGGAGGCGTTGCGCGGCAAGGACGACTGGGCGAACTCCCCGAGGTCCATGGCGTTGTTGAACTGGTACCAGGCCGCCTTGCGGTTGGCGACGTGGACGCGCCACTGGATGTCGGCGTCGTCAGCGGTGAGCTCCTTCACCACGTTGCCGGCGGCGTCGAGACCGTAGATGCGGAAGCGCGCGGCCTGACGCTTGATGCGGCCCTGGACGTCCTTGAAGCCGCCGGGAGGCTGGGGCTGTTCACCCGGAGCTTCGGGACCGATGAAGTAGTCATGCTCTCCGGGTGCATTGCCAACGCGGGCAATGCCAATGCCCGGGTAGATGACACAGCGCACTACGGTCTGCGAAGCGGACACGCGATTCCCCCCTGTGGGACGGTGGGCCGGAAGTGGAGCAATTCGCATACCGGCACGCAACCCCTGCCATTCCGAGAGGGGCAGGGTGGGGG
>NZ_JABBJJ010000738.1 GCF_012933655.1 Pyxidicoccus fallax
GGCCCCCTCCTCCTGCCCGGGCTTCGCCACCACCGGCGTCGTGTAGTGCCAGAAGGGCAGCCGGTAGACAGTGACACCGCCCACGGTGCTCACCTTCGTCAGCTCGGAGAAGTGTCCGTCCTTCGCGTACACGAGGTACTGGTGGTCCACGCCCGGCAGCGTGAGGGAGACGTGCATGTCCACGTAGCCGTCGCGGGCCTCGGGCTCCTCGGGGTGGTGGTCGTTGTGGGGGCCCGAGTAGTCGCCGGGGCCGTAGCACAGCACCTGGATGCCCCACTTGCGCCGCAGGGTGCGCCCCGTCACCACGGCGGCGAAGGCGGCGAAGGTGTCCGAGCGCATCATGTCCGTGAGGCCCACGGCCTCGGCGGCGCGGTAGGAGCGGGAGCGGCGGTTCTCCAGGAGCGCGGTGCGCACGCGCACCGTCTTGGGCAGCAGCTCCATGTAGTTCATCGTCATCCCGGAGATGGAGTCATGGGGGATGGGGTCCTCCATGGGCACCAGGGTGTCGCGCAGGGCGGCGTCCAGGGCGTCGCGGCAGGCCACGGCGCGGGCCGGGTCGATGACGCCCTGCAGCGCCACGAAGCGCCGCTCCGGGTCCAGCAGCGCGCCCGTCAGCTCGCGGTCCCTGCCCTCCAGGATGCGGCGGCCCTTGGGGGTGAGCAGGTCGGCGAACTCGGCGGGGAAGGTCTTCTTCATGGGGCGGAACATAGCGGCCCCGCTCGGGAGTGCACGTGCCTTGGGAGCGGACGGACGCAACCTCGGGCCGGGCCCGCGCGATAATCCCCGGCAGGCCGACTTCTGGAGACGCCCCCCCACCATGGACCCCATCCGCAGCCGCCCCCGAGTCCTGACC
>NZ_JABBJJ010000739.1 GCF_012933655.1 Pyxidicoccus fallax
GCCCCCACCAGCACCACCCGGCCCAGGGCCCGCGTGTAGCGCAGGGCGTCCTGCACCGAGCCCGCGCTGCCGATGCAGTCGAGGGTCAGCTCGAAGCCGCCCGACAGCGCCGGAGGTCCCAGCACCGGGCGGTACACCTTCGCGCCCGTGCGCCGCGCCACCTCGTCGGCCTCCTCCAGGTCGCCCCGGACGCGGAAGGCGTCGTCCGCGCCCATCCGTTTCCCCAGCGCCAGTTGGTACTCCTCGGCCGCCAGCAGCGTCACGTGGCAGCGGTGCCCCAGCGCCCGCAGCGCCCACAGCACGGCGAAGGCCACCGGCCCTCCACCGATGACGAGCACCCGGTCCTCGTCCCTTGGCGGCGCCCGGAGCACCGCGTGCAGGCTCACCGCCAGCGGCTCCACCAGCACGGCCTCCATGTTGGAGACGCCGTCCGGCACCGGATGGAGCTGCGACGGGTGCGCCACCATCTCCGTGCCCATGCCGCCCGGCAGGTCGCGCTGATAGCCGAGCATCTGCCCGGCCGCCAGGCAGCCCTCGGCGGTGCGCTCGCAGCCGTTCTCCTGCCCGGCCGAGCACGGCTTGCACGGCGGCTGGATGCCCCGCAGGCGGCAGGGCAGCAGGGGGTCGACGACGACGCGCTGGCCGACCGCCACGTCGCGCGCCTGGGGCCCCAGCTCCGTCACCTCGGCGAGGATTTCGTGGCCCAGCACGGCGGGGAAGCTGTTGAAGGGCTCCAGCTGGGGGCTGGCCTTGAAGAAGAGCGTGGCCATGTCCGAGCCGCACAGCCCGGTGAGCAGCGGCTTGAGCCGCACCCAGTCCGGGCCGGGCAGGGCTGTCTGTTATACACTGCCGA
>NZ_JABBJJ010000073.1 GCF_012933655.1 Pyxidicoccus fallax
GGGGACACGGGCACCGGGGGCATGGCCCGTTGTTCGATCTGGGCCATCAGCTGCGAGAGGAAGTAGAACATCGCGCCATAGGCACGGCGCAGCTCGTCGTCGGCCTCGCGTGGCAGCCGGGCGGGATAGAACCGCTTCACCAGCGAGAAGAACGAGGCCCGATACGCATCGATGCTCGCGTCCTCCGCGAGACCGAATACCTCATGCACCGGCTTGCCGCGCAGCGTGTCGATATGCGCGGCCAGCCGGCGGGCCTCCTGCCGCTCCTGTTCCAGTTGCTGGGCGTTGGCCGCCTCCTGGAGGAGGGAGACCACTTCGGGGAAGGACTGGAGCGCGGCGAAGCTGCGCCCGTCCCGCGAGGCCTGGGTGAGTCCGCGCAACCGGCCCGACATCAGGAGGGTGCGTAGAACATCGAGGCTGATGGGCCCCAGCACCCGGTTGTGTGCGTCGCTGATCCAATAGTCGGGCATTCCATCACCGGTCGGAGCGCGAGGTGGGATGGGGACCTCCACAGGGCACCTGAAGGGTATTGAAGGTTCGGTGCCCTGCTGGATCTCCCACATGCGGCTCCCATGTTTGGAGCGGACCGGAGGGCCGTACGCCCTGCCAGGCTCAGTCGTCCAGGAGGACGGCTTCTATCACGAGTGGCCCGCTGGAGTGGCAGGCTCCAGTGTGGGTTCGCGGCCTGGATACTCGCCCATTTCGGTCGCTTCGGTCTCCTCCGGAGCCTCACCCGAGAGCACCGCCTCCAGGATGGGATACATCAGGATGAACCGGTCGAGACGGGCTCTCCTGAAGTTCTTCAGGACAGTGAGTTCCTCGTCCAGTTTCAGGGTGTTGTCCTTCGGCGCGAGGACCCCGTACTCATTCTTCGTCCACGCCACGCTTCCGCTGGGAGTGCCGGTGTTCGCGAACGAGTACCAGTAGTCGACGGCCTTCTGGGACATCGCCCGGTCGTTGTCCGTGAAGACGTCCTTGCTCCCCACGAAGATGTCGCCCGTCCCCATGGTGTAGACGACCTCGTTTCCGTGAGCGACGCCGTAGGGGTTCTCCTCGCGGTCGGCCTCCGTGACGTAGCTGAAGTAGTAACGCCAGCTCGACGACTTCTTCGAGTGTTGGTCGGAGATCCAGCGGGCCTGCATGGTGAACAGCATGTCGCGCAGCAGCAGGGGAGCGAAGCGCTTGTTGCTGTCGAGTTCCTTGGGGTTCACCTCCGGATCGTTGGCGTAGAGGCTCTTCAGCTCTTGCAGGACGGCCGCCGTGTCCTCGCCGGTGGAGCTGACGATCTTGGCCAGCACTTCGCTCGGCTCCATGTCGAAGGCCGCGAGCACGCTGGCTTCGTTGCTGGTGCTCCCGATGATCAGCGGCAGCACCTTCTGCTCACCATCCTTGAAGGATTGCCGGATCTTCTTCTTCAGCACCACGCCGTCGACCACGGGCACCGGAGCCAGCCCACCCACCGGAATCGGCTCTCCGTCCGGGCCATCCATCTCATTGGAGGAGAAGACCTTGGCCGGCACCTTCCGGAGCTCGGCCGCCGTGGCATTGGGGCCCAGCCCGAACAGCGCCGTCGCCACGGTGGTGCCCACCTCGATGGCCTTCTCCCGCGAATGCTCGGGAATCGCATACGGGCTCTGAGCGATGCCCTTGTGGAACAGCCCGTTCGCCAGTGGCGAGGCCATCAGGGCGAGCACGCTCACTCCGCCCGCCGACTGGCCGAAGAGGGTCACGTTGTTCGGGTCGCCTCCGAACGCGGCGATGTTGCGCTGGACCCATTCCAGCGCCGCGATCTGGTCCAAGAGCCCGAAGTTCACCGGCCCCTTTCCCCCCGTCTCCGCCTCCAGGGCCGGATGCGCGAAGAAACCGAGATTGCCGAGGCGGTAGTTGAGGGCGACGACCACGGCGCCCTTCCACGCCAGGGGCAAGCCGCTGAACATCGTGATGTGGGAGGCCCCGATCTTGAAGGCGCCGCCGTGGATCCACACCATGACCGGCTTGAGCTTCGAGGCGTCGACGCCGGACGTCCAGACGTTGAGGTACAGGCAGTCCTCGCTCTGGGCGCCCACGGGCTCGGAGCCATCCAGCGAGTCCTCATAGACGGGCTGGGGGCAGGCGGGTCCGAAGGTGTAGGCATTGCGTACGTCCGTCCAGGCGGTGACCTCCTGCGGCGGACGCCAGCGCAGGTCACCCACCGGCGGCGCCGCGTAGGGGATGCCCTTGAACACGTGAACGCGTTCCTCGGTGGTTCCTTTGATACGTCCCTTGTCTGTTTCGATGATCATCGTCTCTCCTCTCCTGCGTCTGCGAACCCGGCGCGGGCCTGGGCAAACGGCACAGGCCGCGCGCCACTCCCACCTGGCGGCATCCCCGCGTCGTCCGAGCCGGGCATCAGCGCCGGCGGCCGCCCGTCCATCCCCGCCAGTGCCCCCATGGATGGGAGTTCAATTCCATATCGCCCGTTCTCGACGAGTTGTTTGTCCATGAGGACCCCCATGGGTTTGCGAGACGGGAGGCCAGGGCGTGATGCCCTTCGCGGTGGACTGGAATCTCGGACGGGCGCGTGGCCGCGGCATCTGCTTCCCGGGTTGGGAGCACTGACAGGCGCCGGATAGAGAGCTGGGCCGCATCGGCATGCCTGCTTCGGCCGGGGTGGAAGAGTGCGGGAGGGGCTGCCTTCTCGGATTGCGCGGCCCTGGTACTCAGCCGCCGGAAAGCGTCGGTTGTGGCCGCCTGTCCGGCCAACAGGGTCCGCCGAGGTGGATGAAGGTCTTCACCCCGACAAGCGGGACCCGGGCGTCGCTCAAGCAGGTTTCGCTCGCCAGGCCGCCCGAGGGAAGCTCAGCGGATGCGCCGGGCGGAGGCCCGTGGGCAGCGAATGGAGGACCTCATGTCATCGCCAATGGATCACCTTCTCGAAGCAATCGCGCTCGCGCGCGACAACGTCCGACGCGGCGGGCGGCCGTTCGGTGCCGTCGTCGTCAAGGACGGCAAGATCGTCGCGCGGGGTGTCAACGAGATGCTGGCCACCCACGATCCGACCGCCCACGCGGAGCTCCTCGCGCTTCGCGCCGCGGGCCGGGCGCTTGGTACCCCACGTCTCGAGGGCTGCGCGGTCTACGCGAGCGGACATCCCTGCCCGATGTGCCTCGCGGCCATGCGCATGGCCGGCATCGAGCAGGTCGCGTTCGCCTACTCCAACGAGGATGGTGAGCCCTATGGCCTGTCGACCGCCGCGGTCTACGCGGAGCTGGCGAAGCCGTTCGCGCAACAGGCCATGAAGCTCGTTCACATGCCGGTTCATCCCGGGGGACCGGTGGAGCTCTACGAGCTTTGGAGGGCGGCCTCGAGCGGGTAGGGGCCGGAAGGCTCGACCGCGGGGGCAGGGGAGATGGCTCGGCGCGTGTATTTGGAACGCCAACCGGACCGGGACATGATTTACTGTTATGTCCTGGAGGACGAGCCTTGATTAGGAAATTCATCACGATGGGGAGTTGGGCCCTGGCCCTGGTGCTGGGCGGCTGTGACGGAGCGACGGGCGCCCCTTCTGGGGACGCACCGCGGAGCGAGTCGGTCTCGGCGCTGGAGGACGGGCTCCTCAATGTCACGCTCCACAAGCCCGCGACGGCGTCCCACATCCAGCAGGACCCATACTTCCCGCCGGAGAAGGCGGTGGACGGCAACATCACCGCGGATGACTCTCGCTGGTGTCCGGGCCCCTACGTCAGCGGCCCGCGCTACCTGGACATCGACCTCCAGGGCACGTTCGACCTGCACCGCGCGGAGTTGTACACAGGCTTCCGGGAAGAGCGCGCCATCGCGAGCTGGGACCTGCTCTACGACGACGGCACCGGCTGGAAGCCCATTCCCGGCGCCGTCATGACGGGCAACACGAGCGTCGCGGTCTCCACGACCTTCACCCAGGTGGTGCGGGGCCAGCGCGTGCGCTTCCTGTGCAATGAGCCCATCCACGAGAACTGCCGCGTCAAGGAGGTCTGGGTCTTTGGTGCGCCCGTGGGCCCTGGCACGAACCAGCCACCCGTCGCCAACGCCGGAGCGGACCAGGGCGTGACGCTGCCGTCTCCGGGCATCACCCTCATGGGCTCGGGCTCGGACGTGGATGGCCACATCGTCTCCTATGCCTGGACGCAGGTGAGCGGCCCCACCGCCACGCTCAGCGGCGTCAGTACTCCAGCGCTCTCCGTCAGCGGCATTTCCGCCGGCACGCTCGTCTTCCGCCTCACCGTCACCGATGACGATGGCGCGACCCACTCCGATGACGTGACGGTGACGGCCACCAGCACCACCGCGCTCACCAACGTGGCCCTCTCCAAGCCAGCCACCGCCATGCACGTCAACGGGACCCATGTCGCCTCGCGCGCCGTCGACGGCGACGTCGCGACGCGCTGGGAGTCCGCCTACAACGACCGGCCGGGCACGTACCTCGACGTGGACCTCCAGGGCGCCTACGAGCTGCACAGCGCCGAGGTGCACCTGTCCTTCTCGGCGACCTCCTCCGCCGCCATGAAGAACTTCGACCTCCAGGCGTGGGACGGCGGCTGCTGGAAGACGATTCCCGGCGCGTCGGTGCGCAACAACCCCACGACCCAGACGCTCAAGAGCGTGAGCTTCACCGCGCCCGTCGTGGCCACGCGGGTGCGGCTGCTCTGCCTGGACAGTGTCACCACGGGCGAGTACTGCCTCGTGCGCGAGCTGAAGGTGCAGGGCCGGCCCGCTCCGGCGCCCACCGGCGCGATGTCCTGCGCGGCCGGGGAGCAGGTGCCCGTGCGCAACTCGCGCTACTCCTACGCCGCGTTCCTGCCGGCCGGCTACAACGCGGACCGCAACGCGAAGTGGCCCCTCATCATCTCCCTGCATGGCATTGGCGGCGTCACGCTCACCGATGACCACTCGGCCGTGGCCAGCAATGCCGAGGGGCTTGCCTGGAACCTGCTCTCCCCCAGCTTCCGCGCGGGTTTCGGCGCCATCGCCGTGTCTCCCCACTACTGGAAGGCCAGCCCGAGCGGCCAGGCGTGGTTCAACATGCCCAGGGTCATGGGGCTGCTGGAGGACCTGAAGCGGGACTACCTGGTGGACACCGACCGCGTCTACTTCACGGGCTTCAGCGGCGGCGCCAACTCGCTCTACGAGGCGGATGGGATTCCCGCTCACGTGTCGAAGGTCGCGGCTTTCGTCCCCATCGCCGCCACCCTCACGCCCGCCAACGTCTCCAACATCTGCAACCTGCGCACGCTCCCCATCTGGCCCTTCCATGGGGGCGCGGACAGCTCGTCCCTGCCCGACAAGTCCACGAGCCTCAAGATGAAGCTGGAGACGCAGTGCGGTGGCACCACCAGCGCCATGCTGAACCCCACCGTCTATCCCAACGTGGGCCACTCCTCCACGCTGTGGCGGACGGCCTATGGGACTCCGGCCCTCTGGGACTGGCTCCTCCAGCAGCGCATCAGTCAGCGGAACTGACTGTGCGCCTCCGTGCCTTCGAGCGGGATATCTGCCTCATGCCCTGTCCCACGCTCGTGGGCTCGGAGCAGGTAGGCCAGTGACGGTGGACCGGCGCGCGGGTGGGCAGCCTGCCTGCCTGCGCGCCGATCAGACGGGTGGAGCTCACGTCCCCGGTGAATAGCCGCACCGGCGGCCCCGTCGGGCGGAGCAATGCTCCGTCACGTCCTCGTGGTCGCCGTAGCAGTGCTCACGTCGGTGTCTCACGGCAGCGCCCACGCCGCCGCGCGCGCCGAGGCTCCCGTGTCCGCTCGGGCAGCCGTCAGGCAGGCGTCACCCGCCTCGAAGAAGAAGGCCGCCCCGAAGCGCAAGGCGGTGTCCCGCCCGCAGGTGGGCCAGCGCATCGCTGGCAGGGCCGCCGGCCTCGTCGGTGTCGCGTCCCTGAGGACCGTGAGCGACACCGTGCCCGACGACTGCACCGGGCTGGTGCGACTGGCGTACTCCAGCGCCGGCATCGACCTCATGGCTCCCGTCCCCGGCCGCCGGGGCGAGAATGGCGTCACCCATATCTATCGCGCCGTGCGTCGCCGGGGAGCCCTCCACCGCACGAAACCGCGCCCGGGAGACCTCGTCTTCTTCCGCGAGACGTATGACAGGGACCGCGACGGGCGCCGTGATGACGGCCTCACCCACGTCGGCGTCGTCGAGCACGTCTCCGCCGGAGGACTCGTCACCTTCATCCACCGTGGCGGCAAGGGCGTTGCCCGCTCGCGCATGCACCTGCGCTGGCCCACCACCCACCGCGCCCGCACTCGCCGCGTGGTGCTCAACGACTACCTCCGCCGGGCTTCCCGCGAGCACCGCGCCTATGTCACCGGAGAGCTCTTCGCCGGCTTCGCCTCTCCGGAAGCGCTCGCTCCGTCCTCGCGGTGACGACTTGCACGGGCGGGGTAACGCCTCGCGGCTCACTCACCGCATATCTGGTGGTGCTGTTGTTTCATCACGACGGTCCAGCGTGCGCCCTCGAGGTCCTCGGACCACGTGGTGGGAGCGTCCATGTGCCGGCGGAAGACGCTGTTGCTGAGCTTCTCCTCTCCCTGCTGGAGTCGCTGGATTGCATCCTGTGCGTCACCCAGGGTGACACCGAAGGTCTGGGGGGCGAAGGTGTCCAGCGCAATCCACACCACCGTCGTCGATGAAGGGCGCAGAGGTCCCAGTGGGACGCGTGCCAGCCGAAGCCCCGGCGAGGGCTCCGTCGGAAACGGTTCCGTCTGCCACCCGACGGAGCCGCCAATGGTGTGGAAGGGGCCCGGGAGCCGGGCCACGTACAGCCCCCCTTGGAGGGAGAGCGCGGCGGCCCGGCGGTTGCGGAGCACCAGCCTGAGGCGCGGCGTCTTCAGGGGGCGCAGGAGGCGCTCCTGGGCGGCCATCTCTCGATTGTAGTCGCGCTCGAACTTCGCTCCCCAGCACGAGCCGGGCAGCTTGGGGAGCTCGACCTGATGCACGCACAGCGCGCCGGTCCGGGGCTCCTTGGCGAAGACCTCATCCGTCACGATGCGGGCCTTGCGGGCGTCGCCCTGGCAGCCGGCGAGGAGCTGCACGTCGAAGGTGATGGCGGGCCCCTCCAGGTCCCGGAGCGCGGCGGCGGTCTCCACCGCCAGTCTGGGCTCGCGTAGTGAGACGGCGTGGGTCAGCAGCTCCTTGCCCAGCGCGGCGTTGGCGGGGGAGAGGGCCCACGCGGTGGCGAGCAGCGCCGCGGCCTGCTCGTGCGGCACCCCGGGGCTGCGGGCCGCGGATGCCAGCGCCGCCGCGTCCGGGGCGGTGGTCGTCAGCAGCGTCCGCTCGATGAAGCCCGTGGCTTCGTTCGGGTCTGGGGCCTGTGTCTCGGGAGGCGTGCCGGTCGCCTGGGCCTGGGCTTCGGGAGATGTTCCCGCGTCAGGGGATGGCGCTTCGGCGGGAGTGCCGTCGCTCCGCGCCTGGGCATCGGCGGGCGTGCCGGCGTCCGGGTCGGTCTCGACGAGGGTGGGCGTCACGCCCGCGTCGGCCGTGCCCTCCGGCGGTGGCGGCGCGTCCTTGGCATTCGGCAGGTCGTCCCACGCCAGCATCACATCGCTGCTCGGCTCCACCAGCGCGCCACGCTCCACGGCGACCTCGGCCCAATCTCCCTTGACCGAGAGGACGCGCACGGGCGTACCCGCCGCGAGGCCGCCCAGGGCCGCGCCATTGGACGCGCCGCGCGCACGCAACGACGCGAGCGCGGTGGACACGAACGCTGGCCCGGAGGCTGCTGGAGGTTCGGTGGAGCGCAGCGGCGGGGCGCCGGTTCCGCCCGGAGGAGGGATTCCCTCTGGACCCTCCAGGCGCGGGTTTCCCGTGTGCACATCCATCCAGTAGCGCAGGGCGTCCAGCGCCGCCGAATCACCCGCCGCGGGCGCCTGCTTCCCGAATGCCGTCGCCGCGACGCTGACCCAGCGGCGCGCGGCCACGAAGTCCACCGCCCCCAGCGCCTGGAACACCTCGGTGAGCACGCTCTTGGAGTCTGGCTTGGAGGGGGACAGTCCCGCGCGTGAGGCCCGGGCGAAGGGACGCCCGTCGCGGAGGAGCGCGGCCTGGTCTGTGGGGAGCCACGGTGCGTCCAGGCGGGCCACCACCTCCGTGCCGAAGGTCAGCGTCTCGAGCGGCTGCCCGTCCGCGCCGCTCGTATCGAGCGAAGGTGCGGTCACCCACATCGGCGTGCCCGTCATGGGGAAGGGCTCGACGTCGGCGGCCCGGATGAAGCACCGCTCGCAGCCGGGAGCGCCCTCGATGCGCAGGAACTCCGCCGAGCCGAAGCGCGGACGCGAGGCCTTCAACGGCTCTCCGAAGGCCGCCTGCCGCACGACCGCGGCCCCCTCCGAGTTGTCGGCCAGCAGCGGCGCCGCCCGCACCGCGACGACGTCGGTGGGGGCCTGCCAGCAGCCTGCGAGAAGGCCCAGCAGGGCGAGGACCTGGAGCGCCTTGGGGGCAGCGGGGCTCCAGGAGACGGGGAACGCGGTCATGGTCGAGGCGCAATCTACCGCCGGGAGCAGTCGGGCTGAAGGAACCCCGGGTCGCGCCGGCCGGGTGGGGGATTTTTGGGACAACGCGCGGGTCGGGCCCTCTTGGGCTGGGATTATTTCCACCCCACGAAGCGCACCGGCCGGAGCGCATGTCTCGCGAGCCTGGGCGTTGGTACCCAAGATGCGACTGCGACACCCATGCACCTTCCTGCTCCTCCTGGCGGTACTGCCCGCCGCCGTGGGCGCCCAGTCCGTGCCCACGCCCGCCAGCGAGCAGCGCGCGGTGGAGGTGGATGTCCAGGCCACCGACGGTGGTACGTCCGTGTCCGCCGAGGACGCCGAGCGTCTGGGCCTGACCACCGGCGGCGCTGACGCGAAGCTGGTGCCGCCCACGCTGGTGACGGAGTCGCCCGCCCCATGGCCAGAGGGGCTGGAGGGCACGCCCGGCGAGGTGACGCTGGAGCTGCTGGTGGACGTGTCGGGCGCGGTGGCCGGCGCGAAGGTGGTGCAGGCGCCCGCTGAGCCGCGCCTCGCCGAGGCCGCGCTGAAGGCCGCCTCGGGCCTGCGCTTCACCCCTGCCACCGTGGGCGGGGTGCCCGTGGCGGTGCGCCTGCCCTTCGTCTACCGCTTCGAACCCCCCGTCCAGGTGCCCGCCGCCACCGCGCGCCTTCAGGGCGAGGTGCGCGCCCGGGGCACGCGCCGGCCCATCGTGGACGCCACCCTCTTTCTCGACGGCGCCACCGAGCCCGCGGGTGCCGTGGACGCGCAGGGGCGCTTCGACCTCGCGGTACCTCCCGGCACCCACCGCGTGGAGGTTCGCGCGCCCGGCTACCAGCCCGGCACCTTCGAGGAGACGGTGAGCGAGGGGCAGGCCGTCCAGGTCGTCTACCGCCTTCAGCCCGGCCGCGTGAATCCATATGAAACCGTGGTGCGCGATGACCGGCCGCGCACCGAAGTCACGCGCATCAGCCTGCACGAGCAGGAGATTCGCGAGGTGCCCGGCACCATGGGAGACCCGTTCCGCGTCATCATGCTGATGCCGGGCGTGGGCAGCGTCGCCTCGGGGGTGAGCTACCCGGTGGTGCGTGGCAGCCAGCCGGCGGCCACGGGCTTCTTCCTCGACGGCGTGCGCATCCCCATGCTGTACCACCTGCTCCTGGGGCCCGCGGTCATCCACCCGGACTTCATCGACACCGTGGACTTCTACCCGGGCACGCCGCCGGTGCAGTTCGGCCGCGTGCTGGGGGGCGCGGTGGAAGGGCGCCTGTCTCGGCCGCGCGAGGACCGGCTGCACTTCACCGCGTACGCGGACTTCATCAACAGCGGCGGCTTCATCGAGTACCCCTTCCAGGAGACGGGCACCTCCGTCAGCGTCGCGGGCCGCGTCAGCTACACGGGCCTCTTGATTGGACTGGGCACGAAGCTGTTCGCCGGCCCCGACGGCGAGGATGTCCATGCCAACTTCTACGACTACCAGGCCCGCGTGGAGCAGAAGGTGGGCGAGGGGAGGGTGCGGCTGTTCGCCCTGGGCAGCTCGGACGACGTGGGTGCCTCGCCGTCCAGGGACTCGCTGGGCAACACGGGCGCGTCCGTGGTGTCCCGCTTCCACCGGGTGGACCTGCGCGGCACGCACCCGCTGGGCGGCGGCGAGGTGGAGGTGGGCCTCACGGTGGGCGTCGACGAGGTGGGCCTTTCCGGCGAGGAGACGGTGGAGCCGAGCCCCGGCGCGGAGATGGTGGTGGAGCACGTGGGCGACTACGGAGTGGAGCAGACGACGTACTCGGCGCGCGCGGGCTGGAAGCGGCACCTCACCGAAACGCTGGAGGTGGCCGTAGGCGGAGACGTGGAGCACCGCCGCGCCTCCACCACCCTCACCGGCAAGGCCATTGCCCCGGGCAACCGGCCCGGCATCACCGGGGACCCGCTGAAGAGCCCGTCGTCGCTGGCCACCTTCTCGGGCGCGTACGCCAGCGTGACGTGGCGCCCGGCGGAGCGCTGGCTCCTCCAGCCCGGCGTGCGCGTGGACGCGTATCACCGGGTGCCCGGCATCACCCACACCGCCGTGGAGCCGCGCCTCACCGTGCGCCACCAGCTCACGGACGCGCTGGCCCTCAAGGGTGGCGCGGGCCTCTTCCACCAGCCGCCCACGGTGCTGCTGCACCTGCCCGCGGTGGACACCGCCGCCCTGCGCTACGGCCTGCAGTCCGGCGCGCAGTTCGACGTGGGCGCCGAGTGGAAGGCGACGGAGGGCCTGGAGGTGGGCGGTGACGTCTTCTACAACCCGCTGTCGCGCACGGTGGAGTTCGACGTGCAGCAAGTGGTGGAGAACCGGCGCCGCGGCGGCAGCTCCGGAGCCCCGTCAGCCAGTGGCTACGCCTACGGCTTCGAGCTGATGGCGCGCCACCCGCTGGGCCGCAACTGGTTCGGCTGGGCGTCCTACAGCTTCCTCCAGTCGAAGCGGCGCGTGCGCTTCGAGCGGTACGGCGACGACAACCGCGTGGTGGAGTCCGTGGACGGAACGCTGCCCTTCGCCTTCGAGCAGGCGCACGTCTTCAACGCCGCGCTCAGCTACAAGTTCGACACCTGGACGTTCGGCACGGTGGTGCACTTCAACACCGGCCGGCCCGAGTCCGGGCAGGTGTCCTCGCAGACGCACCGCCTGGTGACGGACGACCACGGGCGCACGAAGTGGGTGCGCCAGGACGAGGACCGCGTGGAGCGGCTGGGCAGCTTCTTCCGCGTGGACTTCCGCGCCTCGAAGTCGTGGGCCATGGAGGACTTCACGCTCGACGCCTACTTCGACGTGCTCAACATCTCCGCCCAGCAGGAGACGTTCGCCTACGACTACCTCCTGGAGGAGTCGGGTGCGCGGCGCAAGCCCCTGCGCCTGCCCGTCATCCTTCCCATGTTCGGCCTGAAGGGGACCTACTGACATGCGCGCTTCGTCACTGACCCTGCCTCTGCTCGCGCTCCTCGCCACTGGCTGCAAATTGATGCCGGAAGACTCCGTCTTCCTGTACGGCGACGTGAGACTCCCGGACGGCTCACCGGCGGGCGGCAGCCTCATCCAGGTGGACCGCGCGCAGGCCGACCTGGACGACTGGAACAACCCCGGGGACCCCGACCAGCGGGTCTGGAACTACGAGCCGTACACGGAGGTCACCGCCGAGGCCTCGGGAGGCTTCACGCTGGAGACCCTCGCCGGAGACCTCCGCACGGAGGGCTATACCCGGGAGGGCTTCGAAGTCACCGTGCGGCACCGCTTCCGCGTGTACCCGCCGCTCGCGTCGGACGGCAGCGGCGTCTTCGCCGTCCTCTACTTCGAGGGCGACGTGGACCTGCCGACGCTGCGGCCCTGGGACTGGGGCCTCACGGTGGGGGACGGGCTCTCGCTGTCCTTCGCCGCCGCGCCACCCGCCCCGGAGACGCCACCGACGGCGACGCTGGGCGAGGCCCATGTCGGCTCGGAGCACTACGTCCTCCACCCCACGACGCCCAGTCCGGTGTTGCAGCTCCAGGGCGGAGCTGGGCTGGTCTGGCACCAGTCCCCCGCCACCTCGCCGTGGGCGCCCAGCGCCTATGTGCTGGAGGACTTCGACGCCGTGGAGGCCCAGGTCCGGGCCTCCAGTGACGGCCTGTGGTACTTCGAGCCGCTGGGCGCCAGCTCCAGTGGTTTGGACTTTCGGCTGGAGTGGCGCAGCCCGCGTGCCGCCCTGCCGAGGGGCACGCTGCGGCCTGTGAGCCGGGGCATGACGTGCAGCCCCGCGCCCGTGGACCGGCCGTGCCCCTTCACGGACGGCCGGCTCGAGCCCGTGCTGGCGATTCCGGCGGGCGGAACGGAGGACGACGCGGGCGTGGAGGCGCTGACCTTCTCGCTGAATGCCCCCACGCGCCTGAGCCGGGTGGTGGTGCGCAACCTGGACACCACGATGGGCTACCTGGGCCGACTGCGGGTGGTGGTGGAGGGCAGCGTGGATGGCGGGGCATGGGTGACGCTCGGGAACTTCCTGACCGTGCTCTGGGATACCGCGAAGCCATCGAGGGGCTTTCCACTCCCCTCGATGGTCTCCGCCAACGACAGCCCCTTCGGGGAAGGGCCGATTGAGCCCTTCACTCCCCACCTCTTCCTCGACGCGCCCCTCATGAGCGAGCTGCCCGTGCGATTGGTCCGGCTGCGCGTGACATCCGAGGGCGGGGGGACGTCCGGCAAGCTGGTGAAGCTGGGAGAGGTCTCCCTGTTCGAGTAGTCCGCACGCCCGCCGTCAGCAGGCGAGCCGGGGTTTCCGCTGAAGCTGCCAGCGCCAGCCGGGCGAGTTGGCCGCGATCCTGGCGTTGGACCTTGAGCTTCGCCACTTCGGCGCAAAGGGCCTTCCACGGAAACGTGGTGTAGAGGTCGATGGTGTGGCCGCCAGCGTGGGATGAACGGGCATGTACCGCGTCCGCTTCGTCTTCCAGCGCCTTCCAGAACCAGAGCATGAGTGCGAGGAAGAGCACCACGCAGCAGCCAAGCTGGAGGAATGCGTAGTGGACGTAGTCGCGCCGCTCGTACCGGATGCAGAGCCGGCGCATCCGGTGCAGTCAGGCGCCCGTGCGCTCCACTTTGCAGCGATGACGTCCCAGCCGCTCGCTGGAGCCGATTCCCCGACGCGCGATGCGCGGCCTGGCGTGACGCAGCCGCAGCCCTTGGTGGATGAAGCGATGGTCCTACAATAGGGGGGGACAGATCGCCTATACTTGGTCTCCTACTTGCTCGGCTGGGGGGAGGATGGGCATCGACGTTAAAATCTCGGCCGTCGGGGCGCGCACGCCTGTCGGCCTGAGCGCGGAGAGCGCGGCGGCCGCCGTTCGTGCTCGTATCAGCCGTATCGCCGAGCACCCCGTTTTGATGGATGGCTCCGGAAAGCCATTGACATGCGCGAGCGATTCTCTTCTGGAGTTCGCCGTCCAAGGGTCGGCTCGTCTGGCCGCAATGGCTGCGTCGTCTCTGCAGGAGGTACTCGAGAAAATCCAGTGGGAGGCTCCGCTCGAAACGGTTGTGCCCGTTTATCTGGCCTTGCCCGAGCTTCGCCCAGGGTTCAAAGCAGGTGATGCGGAGGCCGTCTTGAATGCGATTCAGAAGATCGAACTTCGAGGGAAAGCGCGCCTCGATGTTGAAGTTCTTTGCGAAGGGCATGCAGGGGCTCTCCGTGCGCTCGAACTGGCTATGAATCGAATGTCCGGGCACATGTGTGACCTGTGCATTGTTGGTGGCGTGGACAGCTACCTCGATGCAGAGACCCTCGAATGGCTTGAAGAGGGCAGAAAGGTGGCGCGCCAGGGCACTCGTGACGGATTCATTCCAGGCGAGGCTGCCGGGATGATTGCGCTGACTACCCGTACTTCTCGGTCCAGGTTGCGGCTACCTTCTCTTGCCACCCTCCGGAGCGTTGCGACGGCGCATGAAGCAAGGCCCATGAACAGCGACGAAGGTGCGCTGGGCGAGGCATTGAGCAATGTCATCGCGCGTGTGACTCGGGGGCTGGCCACGCCTGCCGAGAGCCTGGATAACATTTACTGTGACATTAATGGTGAGCGATATCGCAGCGACGAATGGGGCTTCGTCTTGTTGCGACAGCCACGAGTGTTCCGAGATGCATCTGCGTACACCAGCGCGGTCAGGTCGTGGGGAGACGTGGGAGCCGCGACCGCTGCGTTGAACTGTGTCCTCGCGGTGCAGGCCTGGCAGCGCGCGTATGCACGTGGTCCGAGGGCGCTCGTGGCCGGAAGCTCGATATCCGGGCTTCGGGGATCCGCGATTCTTTTACAGGAGAAAGGCGTGTGACCAACCATGAGCACTGTTGGCATCAACCCGCCTAAAACACCCGTCACCGAGGGCAGCAACGGTGTCGCGGCCGCGACGCTACCGAACATCTGCAAGATGCCGGGGCCGCCAGCACCGTTCGTGCCGACGCCGCTTCCCAACATCGGGAACAGCGGGAGTTCGCCGAAGGGCTACTCGAAATCGGTCACAATCGAGGGCAAAGCCGTTGCGATTCAAGGCGCAAGTTTTGGCTCATCTGGAGACATCGCCAGTAAAGGGACGGGCGGTGGAATCACCTCGATGAACGTCGAAGGCCCCACCAAGTTCGTCGGTCCGGGCTCGATGGACGTGCACATTGAAGGCAAGAACGTCCAGTTGCTCGGCGACCAGATGATCAACAACTGTGGCCCATCGGGGAGCCCTGCGAACTCGGCGACGATGATGGGCCTCGTCCAGATGACGAGCATCCCTGATGTCGGCGGGAACCCCGAGACATGTCCGAACTGCAAGAGGGCAGTTGGTAAGAATAAATCCGACGCCAAGCCTTACGACGAGTTCTTCTCAGAAGCCGAGCGGGCTGATCTTGACAAAATCGGACAGTCCAATCCCGACCTGGTCGCGATGCTTCCCCCCAAGAGCGGCAGGTTCAAGGTCATCCCTAAACTCGACAATAAGAAGCTCCGAGAGAAGTATGAGCAAAAGAAGAAGAAGGCTGGGATGAAGGGCGAGTACCATCACCCGCACCCGATAAAAGTCGGCGGCTGCCCGCTTCACCAGGAACTCGTACTCAAACCGGACAAAGAACCCGAGAAGAGCCGGGTGGACGCAGTCGATGACCAGATCAAAGACGTGGTGAACCGCGCGATTGCTCGAAACGAATAGGGCCCCTCTTCATGACCCGACCCACTTCGAACCAGCGTCCCGTCTACATCAGCCCGGACTGGATGCGCTGTACCCAGGGCATGGCATTCGCTCTACGCCCTCCTGACAGTCTGCTCTCTCCAGCCGCGCTCACCAGCAGCAATCTCTGGGAGCGTACTGCATCCGTGACACTCCATGCACAGGCCGGCAACTTCGCGCACGTCGAACGGCTGATCGAAATCATCCAGGACGCAGACGACTGGCACCTGCGCGACTGCGCGGTGCGCATTTTTGCACTTGCGGCTCCTTCTTCGATCTTGGGGGAACTCACGAAAGTGTACGAGCACGCCGACTACGACACCCGCATCGAGGCATATACGGCGACGCGGCTCACGGGGGATTTATCGTTGGCTGTTGCCCTGGCGCGACACCGGAGCAAGGCTCCTCGCAGTGAGCGTGACCGCATCATGGACAACGTGAGCGACATCCTTGAGGCGGATATGGATGACCTGGAGCTTGCCGAAAGCAATCTCGATGATGCTGCGTATGTCCGCCGCGTCGAAGAAAAAGTGGCAGAGCTTCGGACTCACTATCGGGATACGAAATTCTTCCTGAACGGCGAACCTCTTGGTGCCATCAAGGTGGCGGAAACCATCGCTCGGCTCTGCGCCGAAGAAGAGCCCGAACTGCGCGGCGGAAGAATTGCCAACTTGTTCAGCATTCTCGAAGGTATGACGGGAGCATCCTACGTCGGCTGCCTTGACGATGACTGCGAGCCGGTGATGCCGAAGATTTCCGCTGCCCTCAATAAGCTGCGGCAAAGCGGGGTGCTTGAGAAATTGGAACCCGGGGTCAGGTACTTCTTTGGGCATCGGAGCCCTTGAGCAGCGGCAGAACCATCCATGTGGGTCATCAAGAACGACACTCCGTACAGTGCGGAGCGCAATTGGGTACGGGACAAATCCGGTGTGCACCATTGGCTGGTCGCAGTGAAGGCGACGTTCGACATCTCGCCTTCGGGACAGTTGAGGCTTTCCGATGACCAGCCACCACCGCTTCTCGAGCCCAAGTACCACGGTGAGCCGGGGCGTTCGAGCTTGCGTTTCGATTCAGACCTGCTTGCGGTCAAGCCAGCAACGGACGTCATTCTCAACGGCTTTGCTCATGCGCCGAAGAGAAAGCCGACACCGAGCGTCCCCGTCTCGCTGCGGGTGGGTGACATGCAGAAGGTCCTGGTTGTCCACGGGCCACGAGTTTACTACCGGGGTCTGATGGGGTTGACCACCTCCAAGCCGCAGCCGTTTACCCGCCAAGCGATCCTCTACGAGTGGGCCTTTGGCGGGCTGGACACCTCCGACCCCGATCCGCGTAAGCACCGCCTGGATGCTCGAAACCCGGTGGGAAAGGGAATCGCATCATCTTCAGCGACACTCGAGAATCAGCCAGTTTACGCCGTTGAATACCCTGATGGACGGCATTCGGTCCCCGCAGGTTTTGGGGCCATCGACCGCTGGTGGACCCCCAGACGCGAGCTGGCCGGCACTTACGGCGAGCACTGGGAGCAGACTCGCAAACCCCTGCTCCCGCTCGACTACGACGAGCGCTTTGCACTCTGCTCGCCGGAAGACCAGCGGCCAAGGTCCCCCCTTCGAGGCGCGGAAAGAGTCGAACTCGTTCACCTCACACCTGACTCCGTGTTGAGGTTCGAGCTGCCAAAAACCATGTTGAGTTTCAAGACCTACTTCGGGAGACGGACCGAAGAGCACACCTCGTTCTTGGCAACCGTCATCATCGACCCCGAAGCGATGAAGCTGATGATGGTTTGGCAAAGTAGCCTCAGGGTTCGGGCTCCAGACGCCAACTATCTGGATGTCACACACGTAACAGAGAAGCTCTCGGTGTAGATCTCATGATGCGGGACCTATCCCAACAAGAGGGATGGGGGCACGGTGGAGGGGTGGCCCTCGTGCCGGTGTCGGACTCGCACCTGCCGTGGGCAACCCCAGGTGCACCAGAATCGCTCACCCTCTTCCAATTGCTTCACGTTTCACCAACACCTGGCGCCTGCCTGCATCCTCATGCCTATGAGAGCAGGAGGCGCAGGAGGGTCGCAGCCCGTGCCAGATTGCCCCTGGCTTCCGACGGCGGGTTCGATTCCCGCCGCCTCCACTGTTTTACGCTGTAGCTACGGGGGGTTGGCGGCACCCCTCCATTCGTGTTGCGTGTATGTCGCGCGCCGGAGCAAAAGGACGGTTCAAGACGGTGACCGCCTCCTCCCGGCTGTCGGAGCTCAGGTGGCGTAGCGCATCGTCATTTCGAGGGTGATACGGAGCATTCACTCTGGGGGAGCACTCATGAGGGTCTGCGAGGTCGTTGCGCTGCTCCTGCTCGCGACAGGATGCTCAACGACGAGGGTGGTCCACCTCGATACCGGCCAGGGAGCGCCGATCGTCTACAAGCCGGTCGAGTCCGATCCCGTCGAGATAAGCGAAGAAGAGTTCAAGAGCGCAGTCACGCAGCTTGTGCTCGACATGCAGTTGAACGTCGCCCTCAACGAAGCAGAGCGAAACGAAGAACGCTCGCTGCTCGCGTCCTCGGGCGGTTACGTCGACGGAGCGCGAGGCAGGAATACGCCCTCGTTACACGAGCGAGTCTGCCAACGACAGAGCAACCCGGACGAATGCCTGAGTCTCATCACAGGAGGCTTCACCTTCGGCCCGATGGAACGGCGCATGATGGCGCTTTACTTCGCCCTCGATACCGTCTGGGAGGGAGTGGAAGAAGCCATCAAGGACCTCGCGAACCCCGTCGCGCTCCGGGCAATGATTACGACGATGATTGGAGCGGCGCTCGTCATGCTGGTGGCGCCTGAGCCCATCACGAAGTTCGTCGCGATCGCGCTGACGGCGTCCCTTATCGCGTATCTCGGCACCGGCCCCGTGTGGGACCTGGGCAGGGGCTTCCTGACCCTGTGGGACGAGTCCAGGGACGCAAAGGACTTCGCCGCTCTGGAAGCCGCAGGCCATCGGTTCGGGAAGATTCTCGGCGAGAACGGGGCACGTGTGCTTATCGTCGTCGCGCTGGCCGTGCTCGGTGGCAAGAATGCCATGGCTTCCCAGGGGCCTCGACTTCCGGGTGCCGCACAAGCGGCGCTCCGGGCTCAGGCAGAAGCAGGCTTCCAGTTATCCGCGGCGTTTGCCGGAGAGGTCCAGTCGATTGCCGTCCCCGCTGCTGGCGTGCTGAACGTCACTCTCGCGCCCACCGCCGTTGCTGCAATGGCCATGGGGACCGGAAGCGCCAGCAGCTCTGGGGGGAGCACCCCCATTCAGGGAGACCCCGACGGCGAGGTGCACCACATCTGCACCAACAAGAACGAAGTGTCCGAAGCGTCTGGCGGCCCTTGGACGCCGGTGTTTCAACGCCTGTTCGACCGGGCCGGCATGAAGCTCAGCGACAGTGCGAATCTCGTGCGCATCAAGGGACACCAGGGGCCTCATCCGCGTGAGTACCACGAGGAGGTGCTTCGCCGAATTACTGAAGCCATGAAGGGATGTCGGGGACCCGAAATGTGCCGAGTCAAGTTGGTCGATGAGCTAAGCAGAATCGCACACGAGCTCACCACGGCCGGAACCAGGCTGCGAGAGATCATCACGAAGAACTCCGGAGTTTGAGGAATGGCAACGCGGTACTTCGATTTGAAGATCGACGTCGATGTAAAGGGGCGCTGGTATCTCGGGGACCCGATGGACCTCTCAGGTCGAGAGATTGACGACATTTGGCAGTTCATCGACGGTAGAAAGGTGGAGGACCCAGGGCCCTTGCGAATCCCTCTCTACAGGCCCGGCCGTCCACTCGATATAGAGTTCGCCGGAGCGGGGCAGGCGCCCATCCTCAGCAGTCGGGCTGCAGCTGTGTTTCGCGAACTTGCCGCCGACGACGTGCAGCTCTTTCCTGCCGAGGTCGAGGGACAGTCCGAAGCGTTCTATCTTTTGAATGTTGCCCGCACCGCCCGCTGTATCGACGACGCTGCGTGCGAAGAGGCACGGCTCTACACTGCGGCCGATGACGCCCCCGACAAAATCGGTCGCTACCATGTCGTTTCAGGCCTCCGAATCGACAAGTCCAAGGTGAGGTACGAGCGCGTGTTTCGCCTCTGGGGCTGGAGTTCACCAATCATCGTGGACGAGAGCATCAAGGCAGCGCTAGAGCAGGTCGGGATCGTCGGAGGACGGTTCGACGAGGTCTGAGCAGGGGAGCGCGGTGGGATAGCTGAGTCAGTCCGGGCGGTTACGAGGCAGGTGCGCGACTCTGCTGGGGTTTTCGCACCGCCGGACGCGGGTTCGATTCCCGCCGCCTCACTACCGAAAGTCGAGGGGGTTCGCGCGCCGGCCGTCGAGCACGTCGAGCAGCGCATCGAACGACGCGGCGAGCGGTGCGAGTTCGACGGTGGCGTCGTGCCTCCAGCCGAAGACCCGGCCGTCCCGCGCGATCAGCACGAGATCGCCGTCGTTTCCGAACACCGAGATCATGTCCGCGTAGGGCGCGTCCTCGGGCCGTTGCGCCGACCCACGTTTCTCGAAGTACGCGCGCCACTCGGCGCCGGCCGGCCGCATCGTCTCGAGCCAGCCCGGATCCACGCCCGACTGCTTCCGCACCTCGGCTTCATAGGTCTCCATCTCCGAGCGCGGGGTGCCTAGCTTGCGCGCGAGACGCCTGGCGGGAGATTCTCTCATGCACGCACGATGACAATGCTGGGATCGATTCGGGTTTCGAAATCAGCACGCGATAGACCATCCCTGGGGAGCATTGCGTGGCGCGCCGCTGTTTCCCCGTCGAGGACGTGTGATACGAACGCGCGCATGACGAACATCGACCAGTTCCTCGACTTTGTGCGCAAAGCGATGGTGATTGGCTGCTGCTCGAGCGCGACGGTGCCATCTGGCTTTGGAGCCACGAGATCCCGATGGACGACGCGCCGGTCCACTCGACATGGGCGATGCAACGCCGTTTCTCGACGAGATTTTCTTGATCGCCAGGCGCAATCGCGTGCGCGACGCCGAGGATCCGCGATCGTTTGCGGCCCCCAGGAAAGCCGAAGAACCGCCGTTACGGGCCGCGACGAAGCAGGCGGTCCCTCGACCATGCGCCTCCGGCAATTGCTCGACCGGGAGGGCCACGAAGCCGCCGAAGGACGAGGCATCAGGGCTGGGGCCAGCAGGATGGAGTCCATCGTCCAGCTGGTGTCGCAGCCCGGTGCGGCGTGGAGTTGGGGCGCGGCGCCACGGGTGGGCTCCGGGCGAGGGCGAGCTTCCTCAGGGCGTCTGCTCTCATCTACGCGGGACGAAGGAGGGGGTCGCCGTCCGCACCTACCTCCCACCGCAGAGCGCGGGCTGCCTGTGACGCGTCTCCTGGAAACCGGGCGTGGGCAAGCGCAGGGGCGTCTCCCGGCCCAGGGCGAGGAAGGGGGCCCAGTAGTGGGGGTGAGGCCGTGCCAGCCGCAATGCGCGCATGGCCTCGCGCAGCGCCGTGGCGCGACCCTGACCTGACAACAGGTTCGAGTAGTAGGCCTCCATCAGCTCGCGTGTCGCCTCGTCGTTCACCTTCCAGAGGCTCATCACCACTGTCTCCGCGCCCGCGACGAGGAAGGCTCGGTGCAGCCCGTACACGCCCTGGCCGAGTTTGACGTCGCCTCGCCCGGTGTCGCACGCGGAGAGGACGACGAGCTGGGTGCCCCACAGATTGAGGCCCGCCAGTTCCAGCGCCGTCACCAGCCCACTGTCAGGCGCAGGGGACGCGGGATTGGCGCCTTGGGGCACCGGGGCGCCCGCCCCGGCCAGGACGAGTCCGGAGCGCAGCAGGGGGCTCGGAGGGCTGGGGGCCCGAGCGTTCTCGTTCAGTGCACCGAAGCTGACGACCGCGCGCGCATCCGGGGGCGCGGCCCCCTCATCCAGGAAGAAGCCATGCGTGGCCAGATGGAGGATACCCGGAGGAGACAGCTGTAGCAGCCGAGACCTGGAGGCCTCGGGACCGAGGAAGAGCTGGGCCTGCGGGATCAGGCGTTGGATGGCCTCGGCTTCCTGGCGGGAGCCTGGAAGGGGAGTCGGGGCCCAGGCTCGCCGTGTCAGGTCCGCGCGCAGCGTCGAGAGGTGCTCGCCGGTCAGCGAGGGCATGTCGCTCAGGAGCGCTTCCTCCCTGGCGGAGGGGAGGGCGGAAAGGGGCGTGTTGAAGTCAGGATCCGCGAGGACGACCACGGAGTCAGGGGGGGCATTCTCCCGTGAGCGAGGCAGCAGGTGCTTGCCGGAAGGCAGATAGGTGAAGTCGAAGTCATCCACGAGGAACCGGCGGCCGTCGTCCAGGGCGGCAAAGGGCACCAGGGCGAGCTGGCCATCCGGCGAGAGGAAGAGGCGGCGGGTCGTGCCCAGGAGTGGACGGAGGGATTGGAAGGCAAGCTGGTAGAGCGCCTGCGCCGGAGCCCGGAAGTCCGCGTCACGATTGGCCAGTGCGTCACGCAGGCGCAGGGCGGCGGCGTCAATGGGCTCGGCGGGTCCCAGGTCCTGGAAGCGGATGGTGGCGTCCGGGAAGAGCACCAGCGCCAGATAGCGTAGCGGGCGGGAGCCCTGGCCAGCGGACGTGCCGGGCCTGGGCACGAGCGGGAGGTCCACGTAGGAGATGAATTCGACGAGGGCTCCGTCCCTGGGCAGCGCCGCGGCGACCCGGTCGACAATCTCGTCGGGGGGCGGTAGCGCGGCCAGCTCGCGAAGGGGGGCGGAGCGCCTGGCCAGGTCTGTTTCGAGGGTCGCGGCCTGCTCGGCCAGCTTTTCGAGACGCTGCTCGTGGGCTTTCATGGAAAGCGCTCCGGGGCCCTGGAGGGAGAGCTGGGCCAGCTGGGTGCGCAACTCCTGCAGTCGCTCGAGGGTGGCGCGATCCCCGGTGCCCAGGCTCCGGTAGATGGTGCGGGAGATATGGGCGCTCTCCTCAACGGAGCGTCCCTTGAGCAGGAGGGCAGCGGCGAGGGTCAGGCGTCTGACGTCGGCGTTGTCGGGATGGGTGCGCAGCAGTGCATAGAGCCGTTCCTCGTCGGTGCGGAGGTGCTGAAGGAAGCGGGCCATGTGCGCCTCGGAGAAGCCGAGTGCCTCCAGGCGCAGGCGCTGCTCGGAAATGGCAAACGCGCGCGTCAACAGCGGCAGGGCCTCGGCAAGGCGATGCTGGGCCAGATGGGCCACCGCGAGCTGGTTGAGCGTTTCGACGTTGTGGGGACTGTTCTTGCCGAAGGTCGCTTCCCGAATGGCGAGCCCACGCGCATAGAGACGCCTGGCCCTGCCATATGACTCCTGAGCCGAATAGAGGTTGGCAAGGTCGTGCAGCGCCTCGGCGACGTCGGGGTCCTTCCCGCCAAAGGCCGCTTCCAGGATGGCCAGTGCGCGCCGGAGAAGCGGCTCGGCGCGAGCGAGCTGCCCCTGGGCCAGATAGAGGTTGCCCAGCTTGCTGAGCGGAATGGCGTAGTAGGGATTGCTCCTGCTGGAGATCGCCTCCCAGCTCGCCAGCGCGCGCAAGAAGAGCGGCTCGGCGCGTGCGAAAAGTCCCTGGGCCATGTAGAGAGTGCCGAGATTGCCGAGCGCGAGTGCGACTGGGCCGCTCTTCTCGCCGAAGGTGGCTTGCCGGATGGCCAGCCCACGCTCGAGGAGCGGCTCGGCACGAGCGTACAACCCTTGAGCCAGATAGAGATTGCCGAGTCTGAGCGCCGGGGCGGCGACGAGGAAGTGGCTCTTGCCAAGGGCCGCTTCCCAGATGGCCAGCGCGCGCAAGAAGAGCGGCTCGGCCCGGCTGTACAAACCCTGGAGTTCGTACGTCGCCGCGAGTCGATAGAGCGTGTCCGCGATGAGCGGATGGTGCTCGCCGACGGCCGCTTCCTGAACGGCCAGGGTGCGTTCGTAGAACAGTTCGGCACGCGCGAACGCGCTCCGGAGCAGGTTGAGCCCCGCAACCGCGATGAGCAACTCCGTGACGTTGGGAGGGTTCTGCTCGATGGCCGCTTCCCAGATGGCCAGCGCACGCACCTCGAGCGGCTCGGCACGAGCGGACAACCCCCGAGACCGATAGAGATTGGCGAGCCCCCAGAGCGAGGCCGCGACATTCGGATGGTTCTTGCCGAGGGCCGCTTCCCGAATGGCCAGCGCGCGCACGAAGAGCGGCTCCGCGCGAGCGGAAAATCCCTGGTGCTGGTAGCGCCAGGCGAGGTCGTCGAGCGTCTGGGCGACGTCCGGATGGTTCTTGCCGTGGGTCGCTTCCTGAATGGCCAGTGCGCGCAGGAAGAGCGGTCCCGCACGAGCGTACGAGGCTTGTCTCTGATAGAGCCTGGCGAGGTTGTTGAGAGACTCGGCAACGAGGGGATGGTTCTCGCCGAAAGCCGCTTTCCGGATGGCCAGCGCCCGCGTGTAGAGCGACTCGGCACGCTCGTAGAATCCCTGGGCCGGGTAGAGGTTGGCGAGGTGGGTGAGCGTCTGCGCGATATCCGGGGAGTTTTCGCCCAGGGCCGCTTCCTGGATGGCCAGTGCGCGCAGGAGGAGCGGTTCGGCCCTGGCGGGGTTGCCCTGACGCAGATGATACGAGCCGAGCAGGCCCAGACTCCTGGCGACGTCTGGATGGGTGACTCCGAGTACCGCCTCCCGCAGTGCCAGCGCGTGCTCGCCCCGCGCGATGGCATCAGCGTACCTGCCCGAATCCCAGAGCGTGTTCGCCTCGTCGAAGGCTGTCTGCGCCTCCCGCAGCCGCGCCTCCGGTAGTTCCTCCCCGGTCGCCGCTCTTGCGGCGCAGCACAGGGCCACCACCACGAGCCACCCGCGAAGCAGCATGTCCCCCCCTTTGGGCCCGGAGAGCGTCATTCCCCATCGCCCATCAGCTGAAAACCACGCTGAAATGGAGCACAGGAGAAAGCAGAGGGGACGAGGGGCTCAATCCCCCCGCGCGCCAGGCTCAGACCTCGTGAAGGGTTCCGAACAGAGCCCTTACAAGCCACTGGAGCCGGCGAGACCGTGTGAGCTTGCTCGGGTTTCCTGCGCGGAATCCCTCTCCCTCCGGCGATAGGCCGGAGGGAGAAGCACGTGCGAGTCCGCGGCTCAACGCGTGATGCTCGGAAGTCTCACTGTCCGCCCGTGTTCGAGGTCCAGAGCGGCGTGACGCCGGTGCTATTGTAGACGACGAGGTTGCCGTCGTTCTGGATGGCCAGATAGGCGCCCGCATTCCCGTAGGTGTTGCTGTGCCAGAGGTGAGCGCCGACAGTCGGGGTCGAGGTGCTGTAGAGGACGAAGTTGCCATCGTCCTGCATCCAGGCCGAGCGCCCATTCGTGTTCCAGGTGGCTGTCGACCACAGGGCCCCCTGGCCGTTCCGGTAATGGACCAGGTTCCCGTCGCCCTGCATGACGAGCGTGAACCGGCCATCGCTCGACGTGAGGCTCTGGCCGGTTTGGAGCGACTGCCCCGCCAGGAGCGCGACGGGGTAGATGGCCCTGACGCCGACCGCATCCGTCGCGGTCAGGTTGAGGTCGCCGATGTTCGTGCCATTGCACTGCGGATAGTGCATGACCGAGGCCGAGTCATAGGCGGTAATCGCCCGCCAGTAGGGGTCTGACTCATCCGGGCACGCGCCCCCCGCCTCGGGGCGGATGTGCTCGTGGCGGAAACCGAGCGCGTGTCCAAGCTCGTGCCGCAGCACGCCGGTGAGCGTCCAGGGGGAGATGTTCCCGAAAGAGCTGGTGTCGATCAGGATCTCACGGGCGTAGCGGGGATCGGGCGGGAAGAAGGCGCGGGCCAGGTAGGGCTGGTTTGCCACCATGCGCACATTGAAGACGACATTGGTGGTGTTGTCGCAGCTGGAGTCCAGCGAGGAGGCGTGGACGAACTGGAGGTTCGCGCCGGTGTTCTTCCAGGCGTTGGCGGCGGCGGTCATCGCGCTCACCACCCTGGCGTAGTTACCGCCGAAGCTGGTCGAGCTGATGCAGTAGGTGAGGTTGCGCGCCGCGGGGATGCTCCAGCGGTTGGCCCACCCGGGGATGTCGAGGAGGGTGAGGGGCTGCCGGGTGGTGCCCAGGTTCTCCTGCTCATTCGCGAGAACCGCCTTGCCGCTCATCCGCTCATAGAACTCGCGCAGGCGGTCCTCGTTCAGGATAGGCTCGTCACCGTTGACGATGAAGATGCCCGTGTCAGGCTCCTGGTAGACCTGGGCGCGGAACTCTTCCCATGTCTGTTGTTGAGTCGACTCTTGCCGCGGCTCGCCCTCGCACGCCGCGAGGCAGAGCATCGAGACGGCAGAAGCACGAACAGCCACATTGCGAATGTTGAGGTGCATGGTTCTCCCAGGCTGAATTGCCATTGGAGGGCCGAGAAATGCCCTCCGCACGAGTAGAGCCGATAAATGGAAAATCGATGCAGCCAATCCGCGGGCGGATGAGCGACGGCTTCTCGTCGTCCATGACGTTAGTGGCTTTCCCGTACTCGAAGTTGATTCCGCGGCATCTGGCTCTCAGCGCAGATGCAGGGGTGTATCCCGGCCCATGGCGATGAAGGGCGCCCAGTAGTGAGGGTGGGGTTGCGTCTGTCGCAACTCGCGCATCGACTCGCGCAGCGCCGTGGCGCGGCCCTGTCCCGCCAGCAGGTGCCGGTAGTAGGCCTCCATCAGCTCGCGTGTTGTCTCCACCACGAGAATCCACCCGCAGACCTGCCGCATGTCAGCTCCTGGTCCCCGTCCCGGTTCGATATCCCTGGTCTGACTGGCCCCTACACGCAACTAGAGCCGGTGAGTGATGCAGCGATTCGTCGTGGCAGACTCGCGGCCCCAGTCCTCCCGAGGAGCCCCATGCCCCGCTCACGCAGGCAGTTCCTGACCCACACCGCCCTGGGCCTTGCTGGCGCTGTCGCCACCGGACGTGCCGCGGAGGCCGCCACATCGGATGCCGGCACTCCCCCCCAGCAGACTCCGCCGGGCGCTCCGCCCGCGTTCGCGACAGCACCTGCCGTGGGTCCAGAGGTCACCGCCGCCACCTTCGCCGAGGCGGAGAAGCTCGCGCGGGTGCAGTACACGCCCGCCGAGCGCGCCCAGGCGGCCTCCACCTGGCGTGTGTCCATGGCCCCGCTGCAAGAGCAGCGCACGGGTCCACGCAAGGTGGCACTGGAGCCCGAGCTGGCGCCCGCGTCGCGATGGGACCCGGTGCTCCCGGGCCTCCAGGCCGGTCCCGCGCGCAACCGCTTCGTGCGGAGCAAGGCCGCCGCCATCCCGCTGCCCTCCCGTGAGGAGGACATCGCGTTCGCCCCCGTCTCCACGCTGTCTCGCTGGATCGAGTCCCGCGCCCTCACCTCGGAGCGGCTCACCCAGCTCTACCTGGAGCGGCTGCGGCGGTTCGACCCGAAGCTCCAGTGCGTCATCACCCTGACGCCGGAGCTGGCGCTGGAGCAGGCCCGGCGCGCGGACCAGGAGCTCGCCAGGGGCCGCTACCGGGGCCCGCTGCACGGCATCCCCTGGGGAGCCAAGGACCTGGTGGACACCGCCGGCATCCCGACGACCTATGGCGCGGAGCCGTACCGCGACCGGGTCCCCACCACGGACGCGGTGGTGGTGGACCGGCTGCATCGCGCTGGCGCGGTGCTCGTGGCCAAGCTGAGCCTCGGCGCGCTGGCGCTCAACGACATCTGGTTCGGCGGCGAGACGAAGAACCCGTGGCTCCTGGAGGAAGGCTCGTCGGGCAGCAGCGCCGGGCCCGGCGCGGCGACGGCCGCGGGCCTCGTGGGGTTCTCCCTGGGCAGCGAGACGGGCGGCAGCATCATCGCGCCCGCCATGCGTTGCGGCGTCACCGGGCTGCGCCCCACCTTCGGCCGGGTCCCCCGCACGGGGTCGATGACGCTGTCCTGGTCGCTCGACAAGCTCGGACCCATGACGCGCGGCGTGGAGGACTCGCTGCTGGTGCTCGCGGCGCTCTCCGGGCCGGACGCGGGGGACGTGGCCAGCGTGCTTGGCCGGCTCGACTTCGACGCCAACGCGGGAGTGAAGGGGCTGCGCGTGGGCTATCTCCCCGCCTGGATGGAGCAGAGCCCGGCGACGGACGTGGACCGCGCCGCGCTGGAGTCCCTGAAGCGCCTGGGCCTGAAGCCCGTCGAGGTCAAGCTGCCCGACTGGCCCTACGCCTCGCTCAACGTCATCCTCTTCGCCGAGGCGGCGGCCTCCTTCGAGGAGCTCACGCTCTCCCGAGGCGTGAACGCACTGTCGATGCAGGTTCCCGACGCGTGGCCCAACCTGTTCCGGCAGGCCCGGTTCCTGTCGGCGGTGGACTTCGTCCAGGCGGACCGGCTGCGGCGGAAGGTGGCCCGGGAGATGGCGCGCGTCATGTCCGAGGTGGACCTGCTGCTGGTGCCCTCGCTGCGAGAAGAGGCCCTCACCATCACCAACTTCACGGGCCACCCGTCACTGACCCTGCGCACGGGCTTCGTCGAGGTCGCCAAGGCCCGGAGCGACTGGGCGCCCAATCCGGAGCGGCCCCTGCCGACGTTCTCGCCTCCGCGCCGGGTGCCCCACGGCGTCACGCTGATTGGCCGCCTCTTCGACGAGGGCACGATTGGCCGTGTCGGCATCGCGCTGGAGCGTGCCTCAGGCGTCGCCCATGAGCGGCCTTCCGGGTTCTGACCCCTGACGGCCAGGACTCGCGGGCTCCTGGGAGTGCTTCCGCCGGGCCAGCAGTTGCGAGGTGCGCGACAGCCGCTCGGCCCCGAGTAGCAGCAGCTCACGGCGCAGCTCCGGCGCTTCCTCGAGGAGCCGTTCGAAGCGCTCGCGATGCAGCTTCAGGAGCAGGCATGGCGTCACGGTCCGGACCGTGGCGGTCACCAGCTTGCTCCGTAGCAGCGAGACCTCACCGAAGACATCGCCCTCCACGAGATCCGGGTAGGGCGTCTCGTGTCCGTCCAGGTGCTGATGGAGCACGGCGCATCGTCCCCGCACGAGCACGAAGAGCGCTTGCGCCGCCTCCCCGCGGGTGAGGACCTGCTCTCCGGCCCTCAACGTGACAGGCGTCAGCGTGTCCTCCACGGCCCGCCGCAACGGCGGCGACAAGGTGGAGAAGAAGGGGCTGTTGCGCAGCGCTCCCACCCTGGCGCCCGAGGGCTCCGGGATGACCACGACCTCCGGCGTCACCACCGTGGCGCGCGCCGGTGCACCCTGGTGGGAGGCGGGAGGGGGCAGCCCACGGCGCGCATGGAGTTCCCTCAGCAACGACCGGGCCCTGGCGTGGCACGCATCGAGCTGGAGGATGACCTTGCACACCGCGATGGCACGCGGCAGCCAGCCCGTCCTCGCCCACGCCTCGGCGATGTCCTGGTACTCGGCGAGGGACTCACGCGTCCTTCCCAACCGCTGCAGCACTTCCGCCACCTTCTGGCGGTAGGTGAGCTCGTCGGGCGCCGCCTTCGCCACCTCCTGGAAGGCGGCGAGCGCCCCTTCCAGGTCCCCCGAGGCGAGCAGCTCGGCGCCTCGGGTCCTGGTCGCTCTCAGCGAATCCGCGGCCTCGCGCCTGCTCCGGGCCGGCGGCTCGTCGTGCGCCTGGGGGCGCTGGCCACTGTGGGGGGACTCCTTGGGAAGGACCGGACGCGTCTGCTTGAACATGAAGGGCATGGGGGGCTTCTCCCGTCATTCACCGCGAGGGTGCCCATCAAGATAGCCACCGCCACGGTGAGAGGCTGTGAAGGCGCTCACAGCCCCGGAGTGGAATCGCATACAGGTATGACCGGGTGCGTTCCTGGCCCGTCGAAATGAATGGCTGTCCGAGCTGGGTGTCCCGCGCCAGCCATCTGAGTGCTTCACGGCGCCCCAGCGGGGAGGCAAGCTGCGCTCCGAGCCGAGGGCGCGCTTTCGCGTGAAGGTCCTCGTTCCCCTGGAGGTCGTGTGATTCGAGCCGGTTTCTCCCTTTCGACTGTCGCCGTGGTGCTCCTGACGTTCACCCTCTCGGCCGGAGCCGCCCCGGCAGGGGCTCGCGCGCAGGACGAAGCGGCGCTCCGCAAGCTGGTGGCCGATCAGACCAATGCCTGGAACCGCCAGGATGCGGCGGCCTGGAGCAAGGACTTCGCCGAGGACGCCGTGTTCATCAACATCGTCGGCACCATCTTCAACGGCCGCCCCGAAATCGAGCAGCGACACGCCTCCATCTTCAAGACCCTCTTCAAGGGCAGCCGGAGCGAGGTGACGGTGCAGAAGGTCCTCTTCCTCGACGGCGGCGTGGCGGTGGTCGACACGCAGCACCGGGTGACCGGCTACGCGGGGCTTCCTCCGGGCGTCCAGGCCACCGAGCCGGGCGTGCTGCGAACCCAGATGCGGTACGTGTTGAAGAAGACCCGGGGACAGTGGCGCATCGTCGCGGGCCAGAACACCGACGTGAAGCCCGCGCCCGCGCCTCCGCCTACCGGGACTTCGCCGACGCCCTGAAGCCCCGCCTGGGATGGCTCAGCGGCGGCCCCTGGCTCTCGGGCGGCTCTGACTCGGACAGCACCTTCGGAGACTGGCGTGGTGACCCGCAGGACTCGGCCACCACCTGGCCGACACCCAGGAGGCGTGCATCAACCAGTGGCAGGTGGATGGCGGGTTCGCCAACTGGAACAAGCCGCTGGTGGTCGCCATCGGTGGCAAGTGGACGCAGACCTGGAGCCAGAATGCGGCGGCGCTCTATCGGCAGCTCTGGTAGGTCTCTCTCCGCTTCCTGATGAAATCCGGTCGTTGTTGCCACTCAGAGGCGGAATGACTGCATCTGCTGTCTGTCGATGTCAGTCCTGCTTGCTACGACGTGCATCCTGAGCCCTCGCGGCGTTCCGCCGCAGGAGCCATCAGGAGCCACACCCCGTGATTCGAACCCGGATTCTCGCCGCGCTGCTCGCGCTGCCACCGACTGCCCATGGAATGGGTGGTGAGCAGGACGGCGTTCCCTTCCTCATCCGCGGCCGGCTGGGCGCGGCGGACCCCGCGCTCGCGGGCTTCGGCTCGGCGGATGTGCACCGCGCCATCCAGGCGTCGCTGCCCAACATCGCCTCCGTCTTCCGCCTGCGCGCCGAGGACCTGGTGGTCAGCCGCATCCGCGTGGACGAGGAGGGATTCACCCACATCCGCTATCACCAGACGAAGAACGGTCTGCCGGTGCGCGGGGAGGAGCTCATCATCCACCTGGATGCCGCGGGCAACATCGTCATGGCCAACGGCACCGCGCGTGACGGAGAGCCGGGGGCGCCCTCCAAGGCGCGCATCGCCGCGCACGCGGCGCGGACGGCGGCCCTGCGCGACACCGTGGGCAGGGACCTGGACATCGACGGCGAGCCGCAGCTCGTCTACCTGCGCGCTGGCGAGGGCCAGAAGCTGACGCTGGCCTACGAGGTGGTGGTGACAGGGGAGGGTGATGGCAGGCCCATCCGCGACCACGTCTTCGTGGATGCCACCACGGGCGCCATCGCGGGCCGCGTCGGTGACATCCACTCGGCGATGAGTCGCGCGGTGTACAGCGCCGACAACGGCACCACCCTGCCGGGCACCCTGCGCCGGGGCGAGGGCGGGGCCGCCACGGGCGACCCCCATGTCGACAAGAACCATGACCTGCTCGGGTACGCGTACAACTGCTTCCAGAGCGCCTTCAACCGGGACTCGTACGACAACGCGGGCGCGCCGCTGACGAGCACCGTCCACTACGGCGTCAAGTCCCTGCAAGCCTACTGGGACGGCAGCCAGTTGGTGTTCGGCGACGGCTACGGCGACGACTTGAACGTGACGTACGGCCCGCCGAGTCGCGACCCGGACATGGTGGTGCACGAGCTGACCCACGCCGTGACGTCGACCGAGTCCAACCTCATCTACGCCAACGAGTCCGGTGCCCTCAGCGAGAGCCTGTCCGACATCTTCGCGGCGGCGTGTGAGAGCTGGTCGAATGGCTGGGCCAGCAGCTCGGGCGTGTGGATCATTGGCGACGACTTCGTGTCGCCGGGCTACCCGGGTAGGGGCCTCCGCGACATGGCGGGTCCGACGTACAGCTACTATCCCGAGCGCTACGTGGGCACCGACGACTACGGCGGCGTGCACGCGAACTCGGGCATCGTCAGCCTGGCGTTCAAGTTGCTGTCCACGGGTGGCAGGCACCCGTACTCCAAGACGGTGACGCTGGTGCCGGCGGTGGGCGTGGAGAAGGCCGCGCGCATCTTCTACAAGGCCAGCACGGACCTGTTCACGGCCTCCACCACCATCGCCCAGGCGAAGACGTATACGGCGCAAGCCGCGTCGCTGCTGGGCTACACGACGGCGGACGTGGACGCGGTGAACCTGGCCTGGGAGGCGGTGGGGGTGGGCTGGGCGAAGCCTCCTCCGTCCTGCACCCTGCTGACCAACGGCGTGGCACGCACGGGCATCTCCGGCGCCCAGGGCTCCACGAAGTACTTCTGCTTCGACGTGCCGGCGGGCCGGCGGTCCACCTTCCGCGTGTACGGTGGCGAGGGTGGTTTGGACATGTACGCGCGCATCGGCACGGCGCCGACGACCGATTCGTATCATTGCGTCAAGCCCTACAGCGGCCACGACTCCGCCACGTGCGAGATCGCCGCGCAGCCGACCCATCAACGCATCTACCTCATGCTGCGCGGCCACGAGTCCTACTTCAACGTCACGCTCCGTGCTTCCTACTCGAGCGTGCCCGCCAATTAGGGCCAGGGACGAATGGCGGTGTCTCCGGCGCGGGTGGCAGCGGCACGGACTCTCCTCTACGCTTCACGTGCGCCGTGAACCGACTTCTCCCCATCCGTCTGGGCTGTCTCGTCCTCGGGCTCGTGCTCGGGCCGGCGGAGGGGCTCGCTTTCGAGTGGCTGCCCGAGTTCCAGAGCCTCAGTGAGGAGGAGCCCGACGCCTTCGAGGGCCCCGAGCGTCTGGGCTCCGAGTACACCTCCGACATCCACTCGTACGCCAAGCCGCTCGAGTGGGAGTATGCGTGGCTCACCTCGGACATCGCCTTCGATGGCGTGATTGGCAGCACCAGCGCCACGCAGTTCCTGATGGACTCCCGGGCGAAGGCATGGGTGGAGATCATCCCCGGGCGGCTGGACTTCCGCTTCACCTGGCTCGACCACGGCGACCAGGAGCGCGAGTCGCGCCATGTGGTGCTGGAAATCGTGACGTGGCTGCACCGGGCCGTGGGCCTGTCCGTGTACGGGGAGCCCGCCATGCACAAGCGGCAGGCGGACCTGGGCGCGGCGCTGCTCCTGCGTCCCGGGCCCCGCCATGAGGTGCGCCTGTTCTACACGCGGGTGGACCTGGTGCGAGGCACCCGCAGCGACCGTCAGGAGACCTTCGCCGAGGGCGGCGCGCCATGGACGGCGGGACTCGTGGGACGCGTGTTCCGCGCGCCGGAGAGCGGCTCCCGGGACTTCCTCGAGTACGCGGTGCGCTGGGAGGGGAGCACGCGGTGGCGGTTCCTCGACGAGCAGTCCGAGTACGGCTACGCGAGGCGCTTCGCCTCGCTGTTCCTCCAGGTGGACACGGGGCGGGGCTTCGACGTGGCCCTGCGCCTCCAGGCGGACCGGAAGTGGGAGTCGCGCCAGGCGTTGGAATCGGGGGCGGACGTCGTCGAGGAGCGCTGGCGCACGGACCGGCTGCTGGCCCTTGTCCGCGCGGTGGTGCGCGGGCGGGGGCTGCTCGAGGGCTGGGAATTCTCCCCGGGCGTCCACCTCGCGCTGCGCCGGTGGAACATCAACGGCCGGGTGCTCGCCTACAACGAGGTGCTCCCGCACCTGTGGGTGGAGACTCCCACCGCGGGCCTGGGCGCGGACGCCACGCTGCGCGGGTTGCTGGGGTACGAGGCGACGTACCACGGAGAAAGTGGCGCCTTCGAAGAGGCCCTGGGCGAGCGCTACCGTCCGTCCCGCGAGGACTACGACGGCATCCTCCACCACCGGCTCAACACGGGCCTCCAGGTCGCGGTGGGAACGCGCGCGGCGCTGCGGCTGATGGTGACCTGGGACCTGGACCGCTCCACCGCGAACGGCCGACTGTGGCAGGGAGGCGTGGGTCAGCTCCGGGTGAGCTTCTGAATCCGGCGATGAGAAACGAAGGGGCTCATCCTGTGATACGAGGGGTTCGTTTCCTGAAATCGGAGGCTCGTTTTGACGTTGTTCCGTGTTTGTCTGACTTCGCTGCTGGTCGTGGTGGTCGCCTGCGGTGATTCGAATCCAGTAGCAACCCCTGATGCCGGCCAGACGCTGTCGGACGCGGGCAGCAAGACGCCGGACGCAAGCACTGAAACACCGGACGCGAGCACCGAAACACCGGACGCGAGCACGGAGACACCGGACGCGGGCAACGAGACGCCGGACGCGGGCACGGAGACGCCGGACGCTGGCACGGAGACGCCGGACGCGGGCAACGAGACGCCGGACGCGGGCAACGAGACGCCGGACGCGGGCACGGAGCCCGAGGCGAACGTCATCGACAACTGGGGCTTCGAGGAATGGCCCGGTGCGCTTCCCGCGATGTGGTTCGGAAGCACGTCGAACATCGCCACCGACGAGGTGCAGAAGGTCCAGACGAATGCTTTCGAGGGCCTGAACGCGGTCCGGCTGATCAATGCTTCGACCACGCACAAGCGTTTCAGCACCCAGGCGAAGTCGATGCCCGCGGGCCGCTACTCCTGCACCTTCCAGGCGCGGGGCACCGGTGAAGTTCGAAACGCCTTCTTCGGCGGCGATTACTCCAACTACTCGGCCTACACCGCGGTCAACACCCCGAATTGGACCCGGTTGGCGTACAACTTCAATCTCGCCGCCGACGTCCTCGACACCTTCGAGCTCATCTTCAGCGTCCTGAATACCCGTGGCGAGCACCTGCTCATCGATGACGTGCGCTGCGTTCGGGCCGCCGAGCCGTGTGATCAGGTCAGTTGTTCGCCCTGGGAGCGTTGCGAGAATGCCACCGCGACCTGCGAGCCGCTCCCGGGTCGCTGCAACGACGCCGCGGACTGCAGTGAATGGCAGACCTGCGACGGAACCAACACGTGCGTGGTCGCCGAGAATCGCTGCGCCCGCCACGCGGATTGCGCGGGGACTCCGGAAACGCCGGTCTGCGATGTCGCCACGCATCTGTGCGTCGAGGGCGACCCCTGCGCGGGCGTCACCTGCAGTCACCCGGCGATGAGCTGCAACCCCACGACCGGCGTGTGCGAGCTGGCTGAAGGGGCCTGCTTCACGACCTATGACTGCCGCGGTGACCTGCCTGCCTGCGACACGGCGACCCAGCGCTGCGTCGCCGCCAGCCACCCTTCGAACATCATCCGCAATGGGGGATTCGAGGACTGGAGCACCCGCCCCATTCCCTACTACGGGAACCCATTCATCCCTGACTATTGGTACGGGCTCGACAACGGCGTCAGCGACCCGGGTACCGAGATCAAGCCGTCGCGCCTCATGCTCTACACGGAGGCCGTGCACGGGGGTTCGAGGGCGCTGCAGTTCGTCGTCCCCATCCAGGTCGCCGAGCGCTTCTCCCTCGAGAAGTTCAACGTCCCGAGCGGCAACTACTCCTGTTCGTATCGGGTGCGCGGCCACGGCAGCATTCGCCATCGCATCTATTCGAGCGCCGGCTGGAGCGCGCAGACCGACTTCCTCACGGTCGACAGCGACGAGTGGCAGCCGGTGTTCTTCCGCTTCACCGGCAACGTGCGCGACTGGCGCCTGTTCTTCTATCCGAGCCGCAGCGAGGCGGACCGCGACCACCTCCAGATCGACGACGTCGTCTGCACGAAGGACTAGCAGGCCGTTGAAGACGTCCCTGGGGCGGGGGAGCGCTCCTCCGCCCCAGCACGACGAGGTTCAACAGCCCGCTAGAGGCTGATGGCGATGACCGAGCCCACCCGGGTGTTGTTGGTCTCGCTGACCTCGGGGACGTAGTTGCCCGCGTCCACCACGGCGCCGAGGTAGTAGTTGCCCGGGGTGCGCGGGGGCGGCGGGTACGCGGTGCCCGTCACCTGTACATCGACGCACTGGCTCGGGCCGAGGTTGGTCACGGGGGCATTTCCCGCGGGCTGGTCCACGGGAGGGAACGGCCCGCCCATGTACGGGGTGATGACCGTGTCCTGGGAAAGGTAGACCGCCACGGTGGTGCTGGCGGCTACGCTTCCGTAGTTGCACACCTTCACGGTCGTTGTGAGGCTCTGCCCGGACTGCACGCTGGCGGGGCCCTGCACGGTGGCGACGATGAAGTCCGGCAGGCTCGACAGGCCCTGTTCCACGGCCGTCTGCTGCTGCTCCTCCTCGGGGGTCCCCGCGCCACAGCCCACCGTGGTCACCAGCGCCAGAGCACCGAGGAAGGTCCGCGTGATGTTGCCTTTCATGGTCCTGCTCCTTCTGGGTGAGAGTCCGTCTGCCTTTTAACCCGCCGCGGACCGCGGGTTGACGGGTTTTGCGGTCCTTCGAGAAGGAAGGGGCACAAGGAAATGGAGAGGGGAGGCCTTCCTCTTATCGGCACTCCACCGTTGAGCTAGAACGTGGGCATGATCCGCTCGCGTCTCCTTCTTCTTGCCCTCTCGGCAACGATCGCGGTTGCCACCTCCTGCTCCTCGTCGGAGCCGGACTCCCTGGGTCCCCAGGACGGCGGTCCTCAGGACCCCGGCGGCCCCCAGAACCCCAAGGACCTGCCGACCATCGTGCGTTTCGACGCGACCCCCGAGACCATCGCTTCGGGCGAGTCCGTCAAGCTGTCCTGGGAAGTCGCCAACGCGAAGAGCGTCTCCATCAACGACGTGGGTGAGGTGCGCGGAAACTCGGTGGATGTCCGCCCGGCGACGACGACGACGTACACGCTCACGGCGACCAACGATCGCGGCAGCACCACGGCGAACGCCACGGTCATGGTGAGGACGTCCGGAGGGACGCCGATCTCCGGCAGGCTCACGACGCGCACGCTGACGGCCGCGGGCTCGCCGTACCGGGTGATGGGGGACCTGACGGTGCCGGAGGGGAACCGGCTCACCATCGAGCCCGGTGTCCGCATGGTCTTCATGGGGCGCTTCAAGCTCTCCGTGTTCGGACGAATCACCGCGCGGGGCACCGCCGCGAATCGCATCGTCTTCACCGCGGACAATCCCACCGCCGGTTGGACGGGGATGCGGCTGGCGGCGACGTCGGATTCCGGTTCGGACACCCTCGAACACTGCGTCTTCGAGTACGGCAACAAGGTCGGCGGTCAGGACGGCCCGGGTGACGAGGGCTCGTACTCCGATAACGCCGGTGGCGCGCTCTGGATTGGCTCGCGCGCGAACGTGAACGTGAACAACAACGAGTTCCGCTTCAACAAGGCGCCCGCGTTCGGCGGCGCGCTGATGCTGATCTCCCCGACCAGCTCGGGTGTCGCCTCCGGGAACAACTTCCACGACAACGAGTGCACCGGTCCGCGAACCCAGTTCCAGGGCGTGGGTGGAGCGGTCAACACCGCGCACCTCTCGGCCAGCACCCACTGGACGTTCCGTGGCGGCGAGTTCCGCAACAACAGGGCCCCGGAGGGTGGAGGGCTCTACTTCTTCGACAGCAACGTGACGCTCGACGGAATCACGATGTCGGGCAACACCCCGCAGAACTGGGCGACGCCGGAGCCGCACCGGCTGACGATCGTCGGCACGCCGAGGTAGACCGGGGACGGGGGTTTTCCCATGCCCGGCTGCCGAGCAGTCGGGCGCTCCCACCCTCACTGCGGTCACCCGCCCAGGTCGAATCTACCTTGAGGGCATGTCCGACGCGTTCACCCTCCTGGAGGTCGCGGGGCGCCAGGTGCGCATCAGCCGGCCGGAGAAGGTCTTCTTCTCCGCGCGCGGCGAGACGAAGCTCGACCTCATCGAGTACTACCTGGCCGTCGGTGAGGGCGTGCTTCGAGGCGTCCGCGAGCGCCCGTGCGCCCTCAAGCGCTATCCGGATGGAGCCGAGGGCGCCTTCTTCTTCCAGAAGCGGGTTCCGGCTGGCGCACCCGAGTGGCTCCAGACGGCCGAGGTGACCTTCCCCAGCGGCCGGAGCGCGAACGAGTTCTGCCCGGTGGACCTGGCCCACGTCGTCTGGGCGGTGAACCTCGGTTGCCTGGACTTCAACCCGCACCCGGTCCGCCGGAGCGACCTGTCGCACCCGGACGAGCTCCGCATCGACCTCGACCCGCAGCCGGGCGTGCGCTTCCCCACCGTGCGCAAGGTCGCCCTGTGCGTGCGCGAGGTGCTCGAGGAGCACGGGCTCGTCGGCTACCCGAAGACGTCCGGGGGGCGCGGCATGCACATCTATGTCCGCATCGCGCCGCGCTGGGACTTCACCCAGGTCCGCCACGCGGCGCTCGCGCTCGCGCGTGAGGTGGAGCGGCGCATGCCGCGCGAGGCGACGAGCGCCTGGTGGAAGAAGGAGCGCGGCCGGCGGGTGTTCGTGGACTTCAACCAGAATGCGAAGGACAGGACCATCGCGTCCGTCTATTCCGTGCGCGCCAACCCCGAAGCGCGCGTGTCCTGCCCGCTGCGCTGGGACGAGGTCGCGGACGTGGAGCCCGAGGCGCTCACGCTCGCCACGGTGCCCCGGCGCTACAAGAAGCTCGGCGACGTCTGGGGGGAGATGGATGCGCGTGCCTTCACGCTCGACAGCCTTCTCGAGCTCTTCGAGCAACAGAAGGCCGCGGGGCTCGGTGAGGCCCCGTTTCCTCCGCACTTCGACAAGCAGAAGGACGAACCGCTCCGTGCGCCGCCCCGCGAGGGCGCGCTCCGCGCGAAACCGGCCCTCGCGGCACGTGGGCGGCGCCAGCCGCGTCGCGGCGGAAGCCGCTGAGCCGCCCCGGGCGCGACTGCTTCATCAATGAGCGGTGACGGCCTCGCCCTCGGCGGCGAAGACCTCGGCGAGCTCGGTGGGAACCGTCCGCTCCAATTGAGCGTAGGTGCACGAGCGCGGCGTCCGGTCCGGGCGCCACCTCCGGAAGTGCGTGGCGTGACGGAAGCGCATGCCCTGCAGGTGGTCGTACGCCACCTCGACGACGAGCTCGGGGCGCACGGGCTCCCAGCTCGGGTCTCGCTGCGAGCTCCAGCGGCTCGGGGCTCCCGGCATCCGGACCGCGTCGTCCTCCACCTCGGCCCACTCGCGCCAGGGGTGCGTCTCCATGGCCCGCTTCCGGTACTTCTCCAGCTTCTTCGCGAGCTCCCCCCGTTGCTTCGCGCTGAACCCCGTGGCGACGCCCGCGTGGTGCAGCGTGCCCTGGTCATCGTAGAGGCCGAGCACCAACGAGCCGACGCCCTGGCCGTCCTTGTGCCAGCGAAAGCCACCGACGACGCAGTCCGCGGTGCGCTCGTGCTTCACCTTGAACATCTCACGCTTGCCTTCGAGGTAGGGCAGGGCGAGCGGCTTGACGACGACTCCATCGAGCCCGGCCCCCTCGAACCGGCTGAACCAGGCTTCGGCCACCTCGCGGTTGTGCGTGGCGGGCGTGACGTGAATCGGCGCGCGGACACCCGCGAGTGCCTTTTCGAGCAACCGCCTGCGCTCGTGGAAGGGCTTCGGCCGCAGGTCCCGCTTGTCGAGGGCGATCAGGTCGAACGCCACGAACGAGGCGGGCGTCTCCACCGAGAGCTTCCGGATGCGTGAAGCCGCCGGATGGATGCGCTGCAACAGCGCGTCGAAGTCGAGCCCGCCGTCCTCGCCCACGATGACGATTTCACCGTCGACGACGCAGCGGCGTGGCAGGTGCGTGCGTATCGACTCGACGAGCTCGGGGAAGTAGCGCGTCATCGGCCGCTCGTTGCGGCTGCCGAGGATGATCTCGTCCCCGTCGCGATAGACGATGGCGCGGAAGCCGTCCCACTTCGGCTCGTAGAGCACCTCGCCTTCCCCGGGAAGCTCTCTCACCAGCCGGGCGAGCATGGGCGACACCGGGGGCATGACGGGCAGGTCCATGGAGGGAAAATTGGACCTGCTGGGTCCGGTGAACAACCCGGAGCCCGAGTGTCACCGCGGTTGATGCCTGCCCGCTCAGCGACCGGGTCGGCCGGGAAGCGTGGATGACGGTCGGCGCTATTTCGCCGAGAAGAGGCTGCACCGCGAACGCCTTCCTCGTGTAGAGATCTCCTACATGAACCCGGTCTCGACGATGCGACTGCGCCTGGGCCTGTGGGCTTTGCTGCTGGTGTTGCAGTTTCTCGTGACGGCCTCGCCTCCGGAGGCCCTGGCTCCCGCCGTGGCCGGCTCGGTCTACCTGCCGCTCATGGCCCTGCGAGCCCTGGGGCTTCCCGTCATCAGCGCGGCGGAATCGGGAGGATGGGGCGGGCCTTCGGCGCTCGGGTTGATGGCGGTCGTTGTGTTCTGGGCGGCGGTATGGTGGGGCGTGGTGTCTCTCGTGGGGCGCGTTCTCACCGCTCGTCAGACCCGCGGACGCTCGACGACCTCGTCCACCAGCCCGTAGTGCACGGCCTCCCGGGCCCCCATGAGCCGCTCTTCCTCGCAGTCGCGGAGCACCTGGTCCACCCGCTGGTTCGTGGCGCGCGCCAGGCGCTCGGCGAAGTTCTGACGTATCCGCTCCATCATCGGCGCGTCCTCCGGACGGCCTCCGGTCATGGGCGTGAGCATGAAGCGGGCATCGGCGGTGGCGAAGCGCTTGCCCCGCTCGCCGAGCGCCAGGAGGAGCACGGCCATGCCCGAGCACTGGCCGACACATATCGTGGACACGTCCGGCTTCACCTGCTCCAGCGTGTCGCAGATGGCGAGCGCCGCGGTCACCGAGCCACCAGGGGAGTTGAGGTAGAGGCGGATGTCCTCCGTGGGGTTCTGGTTCTCCAGGAAGAGCAGCTGCGCGACGACACGGTTCGCCACTTCATCGTTGATGGGTGTGCCCAGAAAGACGATCCGGTCGCGCAGCAGGCGCTCCTCCAGCTCCGCTGAAGTCGAGGACCGGGGGAGCGACGCCTTCTTTCGCGACCGGCGCGGAGGGCTTCCGGAAGGGGTTCCACCAGGGCATCGATTCCTCCGGGCCGCGCCGCTCACCGACGTGAGTGGCGCAGTCTAACAGGCAGCGCCGCAGGCGGGCTCGAGCCGATTGTCGGCCGCAGGGTCTCCGGTTCGAGTGACAATGACGGACATGGCGGTCCGCTTCGCTCTTCTCGTCTGCCTCCTCGTCGCACTGCCCGCCGCCGCCAACGTGGCCGCATCCACGCGCGCACCGGCGGCCTTCACTCTTTCCCCGGGGACCGCGCGCACGCGCTCGGAGGTGCTCGGCGAGCGGCTGGACTTCGACTGCGCGGAGGCGGAGCGCGAGGCGGCCTGCCGCTTCGAGGCGCGCTACCGGCTGCGCAACGGCACCTCCGAGGCGGAGGTCATCGACGCGGCCTTCCTGGGGCTCCGGACACACGAGGTGAGCGTGCGGTTCGACGGGGAGCCGCTCCCGGTGACGGAGGGACAGGCGGACCCGCCCGGCCCTGGCTCGGGCATCTGGGAGACCGCACCGGCGGCTTCACCGGAGGATGCGTTTGGCCGGCTCGCGCACACCGCGCACACCGCGGTGGAGCGCTTCGGCTTCACCCTCACGCTCCCGCCGGGGAGGGAAGGGGAGCTGGTGGTGCGCGGCGTGGTGCGGCTCGAACGGCGCTTCCTGCCCTCGGGGTACGTGTGGCCCGCGGTGCGGGCGCGCCACGTGCTGCTGTCATCCGAACCGGCGCGGGCCACGCACTGGGACATCGACTACCTGCTGGGGCCCATCCGCACCTGGGCGGGCAATCCCGCGCTCCACGTCTCGGTGCGTGCCCCGGCCGCGTGGGAGGTGGGGAGCAGTCCGGACACCTTCGCGCGCACGCCGCCGGTGGCCACGGGCTGGCGGCTCCGGCGCGAGGGCGCGCAGGTGGTGGCGGAGCGGCACCTCGAGGCAGCGAGCGCGCCGGAGTGGCTCAACATCACGCTGACGAAGCGCACCCGGTGGATTCCGGGCGGTGTGCAGCTGGGCCTGGGCGCGCGGCTCGGGGCCGACTCCCGCTTCATGGCGCGGCTGGGTTATCAGCTCGCCGCGCCCGAGCCCCTCCTGCACTCGCTCTCGGTGGAGACGGACTTCCGCGAGCAGCTCGTCCTCACGCCGCTCTCGCAGTACGCGACGCCGCAGATCGCCATCATCCCGAGTCTCGGTCTCGGACTGGGCGTGCCGGTGCAGGTGCGTCCCGATGTCAGGCCGGGATTGCGGCTGCTCGCGGACCTGCACTTCGGCCCGCTGGGCGCCGCGCTCAGCTGGGACCACTACCCGAAGCTGCGCGAGGACTCGGACTCCTTCTCGCGGCTCGTCCTCCTGTTCCAGGCAGGGCTGTAGGTCGAAGCGAGAAACAACCCAACGACGAGAAACTCTTGCGCGGCCTGCTCCGACAACCCGGGTGCAATCGATGCCCCTACCCCCCGAGGAGACAGCCGATGCATTCGAAGCGACTGACGTGGAACACCGTCCTGTTGTCCGCCAGTCTGATGCTCACCGCTTGCGGAGGGCCCCTCGCGGACGACACGGTCCACACCGACGCGGCGGAGACGCTGGCCACCTCCTCCGACGCGCTGAACTCGCCCATCTATGACAGGGCGCGCGCGTTCGCCGCCGCCAATCCCACGCGCGATGGGGGCACCTGGGACCAGTGGTGCGGCTCGCTGATGTGGCGCTTCGGGCAGATGCCCGAGTCCTCCGCCCGGCCCTCCGCCATCGAGGCCTACTACGACTCCACCATCGTCTCGACGGACCCCTCGAAGGCGCTCACGGGAGCCTTCCACTGGTGGGCCATTGGCGCGTACGGCCACGTCGGCGCGGACCTCAACGGCGGCGGCACGGCGGTCTTCATGGCCACGCGCAAGCTCTCCCAGTCCTGGGGCGACGCCATCGGCATCAACAGCGTCTCCGGCTACACGAGCATGTCCGGCGCGCGGTATCTCGGCTGGTCCATGGACTACGCGGGCGCCCGCATCGCCGGTGGCGGCGCTCCTCCCGGTGGCGGTGGGATTCCCCAGACGTCGACCGAGTTCGATGGCATCCCGGGGCCCATCTATTACATGCGCATCCAGACGGTCGGTCAGCGTGACTTCGGCTACACCGGCCCCATCGACGGCATCACGGGGCCGAACACGGAGAAGGTCCGGGTGCGAATCACCGCTCGCGAGCTGAACCGCCGCGGAGGCCCGTACACCTCCGCGCAGGAGGACGGCATCCCCGGGTCCATCTACTGGACTCGCGTCCAGACGGTGGGCCGGAGCTTCGGCTACACCGGTCCCATCGACGGCATCCCCGGTCCGAACACGTACAAGGCCGAGCACATGATCTGCGCGTACGCGGTCAACCGCGCCTTCTAAACCGCCTCGACGAATCCCCTAAACATCGGAGCGGTTGTTCCGAAGAAGGGGGTGGTGGTGATGGGGCAGCAGCCATTCAGGCTGACGCCCGAGCAGATGGAGGAGCGGCGACTGTTCGCCGCTT
>NZ_JABBJJ010000740.1 GCF_012933655.1 Pyxidicoccus fallax
GGGCGGCGGTGGCGGTGCCGACACGAGCCGGAGGACGAGCTCCCCATCGCCCTCGCTGGCGGACCGTCCACCGGGACTGGAGCCCTGCCAGATGAGGGTGAGCCCCCCGAGCACCAGCGCATGGAGGCCGACGACGAGCGGCATCACCCACAGGGTGCGCGCGCGGTCTCCTGCCTGCCGGGTCCGGGCGTGCAGGACGGAGGCGAAGAGGCTCCCCTCCAAGGTGCCCGCCTTCGCGCCAGCGTCCGGCATGGCTGTGCCCCCTCTCCCACCGCCGGCTGCCGCGCGGTGACCGTCAGGGCCACATGGTGGTGGTGCTCCCTCCCGACGTAAAGGGGAGGGGCCGGCCGTGCCTGGGCGGTCGCTCTCATTGTTTCCCGGTGGATGTCCGCCGGGTTTCGCTGTCCGGAGTGGTGTACCGTGGAGGGCCGCTCAGCCCGTGGCGCCCGCGTCCGTTGACTTGCGGAAGACGACGGTGAGGTTGTTGCTGGGCATGTCCACCACGCGCTCGCGGCGCAGGCCGTGCCGCTCGGCCTCGGCGGTGACGGCGCCCAGCTCGCGCACGCCCCAGGCCGCGTTCCTCTCGCGCAGCGACGCGTCGAAGGCGAGGTTGCTGGGAGCCGTCTCGCGGCCCTCGACGAAGTAGGGGCCGTACATGACGAGCAGTCCTCCGGGAGACAGCACGCGCCCGGCGCCCCGCATCAGCCCCTGGCAGGACGCCCAGGGCGAGATGTGAATCATGTTCACGTTGAGGATGACGTCGGCGGCCGTCACCGGCCACGCGTCGCTGCTCGCGTCGAGGGGGAGGGGCGGGAGCAGGTTGGGGA
>NZ_JABBJJ010000741.1 GCF_012933655.1 Pyxidicoccus fallax
GCGCTCACCATGCCCTTCTCCGCCACCCCCACCAGGGCCACCGGCGCCTTCACGCCCGGCACGGTGCCCGTCAGCATCATCCCGCCCTCGTCCAGCACGGACTCCAGCGTCACCCCGCGCTCGCGTAGCAGCTTCGCCATGGCCTCCGCGCCCTCGTGCCCGCCCACCTCCTCGTCCCCGCCGAAGGCCAGCAGCACCGTGCGCCGGGGCCGGTGCCCCGAGGCGAGCAGCGCCTCCACCGCCTCCAGGATGGCGAGCACGCTGCCCTTGTCGTCCAGCGCGCCGCGGCCCCACACGTACCCGTCCGCGATGTCCCCGCTGAACGGCGGGCGCGTCCAGCCGCCTTCCGTGCCGGGCTCCACGGGCACCACGTCCAGGTGCCCCATCACCAGCACCGGCTTGAGCGACGCGTCCGTGCCCGGCCACGTGTAGAGCACCGAGTGCGCCCCCTGGGGCTCGCGCCGCAGCTCCGCATGCACCCGGGGGAAGTGCTCCCGCAGGTAGTCATGCAGCGCGACGAAGGCGGCGTCCTCGGCGGGCCGGCCCTCCGACGCCGCCAACGTCTTCAGCCGCAGCGCCCCCGCGAGCCGCTTCGCCGCGGCGTCCGCGTCCAGGGAGAACGGCGCCGCCTCCTCCGGGGTGGGCTGCCGGGAGGAGTAGCCCAGCGCCCGCGTCACCAGGACGCCGGCCAGCAGGCAGATGCCGAGCAGCAACAGCAGGAAGAGGCGTTTCATCGGCGGGCTCGCGAGAGGGGCCGCGTACGGTAGCAGACACCGCGGGCGCCCCCCCCCC
>NZ_JABBJJ010000742.1 GCF_012933655.1 Pyxidicoccus fallax
GGATGGGGACGTCCGGGGTGTCCATGTCCTCATGGGCATGGGAGTGGCCGTCCGTGTTGAAGCCGAAGTCGTCCGGATAGCGCGTGTGCATGTAGCCGTGCATCTGCATCAGGAAGAGCAGCAGCCCGCAGAGCACGAGGCCGTCATTGGCAACGCGGCTGAAGCGCTCGAAGCTGGGCCGCTTGCGCCAGGCGGAGAGCACCAGGAGCATCACGAGGAGCGCGGCGATCTGCCCCAGCTCCACGCCCACGTTGAAGGCGACGATGCGCCCCAGCATCCCCAGCCCCTTGTCGCCCAGCGGCAGTTGCTGGAGCCGCGTGGACAGCCCGAAGCCGTGGATGAGGCCGAAGGCGAAGACCATCCCGAGCAGGTTCGGCGCCTTGACGCCCAGGTAGCTTCCGAACCGGCCGTTGTTGTCGAAGCCCTTGTAGCAGACGCTGAGCGCGATGACGGCGTCGACCAGGAAGTAGTTCGCGGTGACACCGGCGAAGGTCGCGAAGATGAGCGTGAGGCTGTGGCCCAGCGTGAAGACGCTGATGAACTTGACGATGTCGCGTGCGCTCGCCAGGAAGAAGATGACCCCGAAGAGGAAGAGCAGGTGGTCATAGCCGGTGAGCATGTGGGTGGCGCCCAGCCCCACGTAGCGCAGGAAGCCGCCTGGAGTTGCCCCCGTCAAATCGGACAGCTCAGGGTTGAGAGTTAGCAGTACGGAACTCGCGGGGTGACTTCATCTTGAGGCCTCGGTGCGGGTGACAGCGGTTGTAGTCGTCGAACCAGGCGGGCA
>NZ_JABBJJ010000743.1 GCF_012933655.1 Pyxidicoccus fallax
CCCTCCCGACGGGCGAGCGAGGCCCCCACCAACCCCGTCACCAGCACCATGGTGATGGTGGGTAGGAACCCCACCTGCCGGCCAATGGACACCAGCAGGTACACCTCGATGAGCGGAACCACCGTGAAGGCGAGCAGCAGGTACTTGAACACGCCCCCAACCTAACGCACCGGACGCGCCCGCGCCGGGGAACCGGCCTTCCCCTCAGTGTCCGTTGAGCCGGGCCAGCATCGAGTCCACCACGAGGTACAGGACGACGAAGGCGGCGATGACGAAGAGGAAGAAGCGCCCCGACGGCTGGAAGCCCCGCGAGCCCGTGTCCTCCACCGAGTAGCTGCTCGCGCCCATGGCCTCCGCCATTCCGGCCACTTCGCCCGCGTAGCGCGCGGTGCGCATGTACTGCACCACCACCTCGCCGTCGTCCGTGGCCGACAGCGTCCGGCCGAGCTGCGGGTCCACCAGCCGGACTCCAGCCTCGGTGGCCAGCGCCGCCGCCTCGCTCACCACCTCGCGCAGGAGGTCCGGACGGTCCGCCAGGGGGATGCGCAGCTCGGTGGCCACCACCTGGCCGCCCTCACGCAGCTCGCCCAGCTCCACATCACCGTTCTTCAGGTGCCACACGCGCCTGCCGTCCGGCCGGGCAGCCACCCGCCGCCCGGCCAGGAGGGCATCCACCCGCGCCACCTCGTACGGTGTGCCCGGCGTCATCGTCTGGAGGAGCAACTCGTATCTCACGCGGGTTGCGAGTATACGCCGCCAACGCCATGCCCACCTCCCCCAAGC
>NZ_JABBJJ010000744.1 GCF_012933655.1 Pyxidicoccus fallax
ATGTGCATAAGAGACAGCTCCAGCACCGTCTCCACCACCCGCGCCGCGTAGGGCGGGTCCGCGAAGATGAGCTCGAAGCGCTCCCCGCGCCGCCCCAGCGCCGCCAGCGCCCGGTCCACCGGCTGCGCGAGCAGCTCCACCTGGGCGCCGAAGCCCAGGAAATCCGTGTTCTGCCGGCAGAGCGCCTGGGCCTCGCGGTCCTGGTCCACCAGCACCGCCCGCCCGGCGCCGCGCGAGAGGGCCTCCAGCGCCAGGGCGCCGGTGCCGGCGTACAAGTCGAGCACGCCCTGGCCGTCCAGGAACTGGCCGAGAATGTTGAAGATGGTCTCCCGGACACGGTCCGCCGTGGGGCGGATGTGCCGCGACGTCGGCTTCGGGCCGGCCAGCGCGCGGCCCTTCGCGGTACCAGCGACGATTCGCATGGGAGCCTTCTACACCGGCTGGAGGTCAGTCGCCCTCGTTCCGTGCCAGCGCGCGCATGGAGGGCATGCCGGTCCGGGTGGCGCCCAGGCTGGAGAGGACCTCGACGGCCTCCGCGAAGGACAGCGCCTCCAGCTTCTCGCGCGCGGCGGGCTCCGGCGGGGGCAGCTGCTCCTCCAGGACGCTGAGCAGCTCTCCCGGTGGCAGCCCCGCGGCCGCGGCCTTCTCCTCCACGCTCGCGCGAGCCTCCGCGGGCCAGGCCCCCAGCGCGAGCCGCGCGAAGGCGCCCACGCAGTCCACCTTGCGCGCCCCGGCCGCCACGTAGGTGGGCAGCACCTGGGGAAGCCCCACGCCCACCTCCCC
>NZ_JABBJJ010000745.1 GCF_012933655.1 Pyxidicoccus fallax
GGCAGCTTCACCGCTCCGCCCGGCGCGTTCTGCAGCACGAACATCACCTGGAAGAGCGGGCCGCGGCTCATGTCGCGCTCGGGCTGCAGCTCCTCCACCAGCCTCTCGAAGGGCACCTCCTGGTGCGCGTACGCTCCCAGCGTCACCTCGCGCGCCTGGGCCACGAGCTGCCGGAACGTCGGGTTGCCATCGAGCTTCGCGCGCAGCACCAGGGTGTTGACGAAGAAGCCGATGAGGCCCTCCGTCTCCGCCCTCGTGCGGTTGGCGATGGCCGAGCCCACGCACACGTCGTCCTGCCCCGAGTACTTCGACAGCACCGTCTGCCACGCCGCCAGCAGCACCATGAAGGGCGTGGCCCCCTCTCGTTGCGCCAGCCCCTTCACCCCTTCCCACAGCCCCTTCCGCCACTGGAAGCCCCGCGTGTCTCCTCGGAACGTCTGCACCGCCGGACGCGGCTTGTCCGTCGGCAGCTCCAGCGCCCGGGGCGCTCCCTTCAGCTGCTGGCGCCAGTACTCCAGCTGCGCTTCCAGCACCTCGCCCTTCAGCCAGTCGCGCTGCCACACCGCGTAGTCCGCGTACTGCACCGGCAACTCCGGCAGCACCGCCTCACGGCCCTGGGCGTACGCCTCGTACAGCCCCACCACCTCCTTCACCAGGATTCCCATCGACCAGCCGTCCGACACGATGTGGTGCATCACCAGCACCAGCACGTGCTCCTGCTCCGACACCTTCACCAGGGCCGTTCTCAGCAGCGGCCCTCTCTCCAGGTCGAACGGACGG
>NZ_JABBJJ010000746.1 GCF_012933655.1 Pyxidicoccus fallax
GGTGGGTGGCCGCGGCGCGGCTGCCGGGGCTGGGGCTTCTGGCGCTGGCGCTCTACTTCCTCTTGCCCTTCGACATCCGCGGGTACGTCTACTACCTCAACACGCGCTACGCGCACCTGGCCGCGGCGCTGCTGGTGGCCACCGCGCCCGCCACGGTGCCCCAGTGGCGGCGGCCCCTGCGGCTGGCGGCGGCGGCGTGCGCGGCGGTGCTGGCCTTCGTCATGGTGCGCGGCTACCGCGCGTACTCGCGCGAGGCGGCCGAGCTCGAGCCGCTGGTGGCCGCCACCGCGCCCCGGCCGCGCGTCATGGGGCTCGTCTTCGACTCCCAGTCGCGCGTGGTGCGCTTCCCCGTCTACATCCACGGCGCGGCGGTGCTGGCCCGCGCGCGCGGCGGCGTACCGAACTTCACCTTCGCCTCCACGCCCCACTCGCCCCTGCGCTACGTGGGCGAGATGCCGCCGACGTTTCCGTCCGAGTGGCAGCCGCAGCAGATGGACTACGCCACGCAGGGCATCTGGTACGACCACTTCCTCGTGCGCGGCGTGCACCCCTCGCGCATCTTCGGCGAGCGGCTCCAGTCGGAGCTGGTGGTGGTGGCCGAGTCCGGACGCAGCTGGCTGGTGCGCCGCCGCTGAAGGGCTCCGGAGTGTGGGCTGGTGGGCGCATGGCCCGCGCGTCGCGTGCCCCCGCCCACGCCGCGTGCAGTAGAAGGCGCGGGCATGAGCCCCACTGAACCCCGCCCCCTCCTGGAC
>NZ_JABBJJ010000747.1 GCF_012933655.1 Pyxidicoccus fallax
TTACACATTGTTTATCCATCTGCTTTGGAGGTATTATGACTACGGCTATTGGTAAATGGGGTAATGGCGCTGCTTTGCGTATCCCGCAGCCGTTCATGAAGCAGCTTGGGCTTAGTATCGGTGATGTTGTTAATTTCCGCGTCACTGAAAGGGATTTAGTAATTACTAAAGCTGGCCCGACGCTTGAAGAACTGCTCGGACAGTGCACTGCAGAAAATCGCCATCACGAGTATCTATGTGACTCTCAAGGTAAGGAGATGCTGTGACGACATATTGTCCAGCCAGAGGCGATGTCATTCTTTTAGATTTTAACCCTCAATCAGGGCATGAGCAGGCAGGGAAAAGGCCTGCTCTTGTCGTTTCTGATGATTTGTTTAACCAAGTCACTGGGTTTGCTGTTGTTTGCCCCATAACTAATCAGATAAAAGGGTACCCTTTTGAAGTTCCTGTTGATGGGACTACTAAAACAACAGGGGTTATCTTGGCTGATCAAGTGAAGTCTTTAGACTGGAAGGCCAGAGCGGCACGTACTGTTGATAGCGTTTCCGGCGAGACAGTAACTACAGTTGTTGATATGGTTTCAAAAATTATTAAAGCATAAAAAAAGACCGGCATAAGCCGGTCTTTTCAGGCCGAGAATGTTACCAGCATTTTCGGCCTTCGGTGACTGCTCTAAAGGGGAACAGTAACCAATATTGTTTATCAAGTGTAACTGCTTACTGTTACAGCAATCAAGATT
>NZ_JABBJJ010000748.1 GCF_012933655.1 Pyxidicoccus fallax
GGACGGGCGGCGGGGAGGAGTCGCGAGAGCGCCTCTTCCGGTTGGGGGCGGAGGCCCTCACCGACCTGGAGCTTCTATGCGTGGTGTGGGGTCCGGGCACGCGGACGCCCGGTGCGCCGGAGCTGGCGGGCACGCTGCTGTCGCGTGCGGGCGGCCTCAAGGCGCTGGTGCACGAGGAGCCGCTGGCGCTGAGCCTCGTGCCGGGCGTGGGGCCAGCACGGGCCGCGCAGGTGCTGGCGGCGCTGGAGCTGGGGCGCCGCGCGCAGCGGGCCGTGGAGCGGCGGCCGAAGCTGCGCACGCCGAAAGAGATTCACGCGTACCTGGCGCCGACGATGGGCGCGATGCGGCGCGAGGTGTTTCACGTGCTGTGCTTCAACGCGCGCAACGTGCTGGTGCATGACGCGCGCGTGGCGGAGGGCACCATGAACGCGTGCCCGGTGGATCCGCGCGAGGTGTTCGCCGCGGCGCTCACGTCGCGGGCCACGGGCATCGTCCTCGCGCACAACCACCCGTCCGGAGATCCGGAGCCCAGCGTCCAGGACGTGGGCCTGACGCGGCACCTCGTGGCCGGGGCGGAGCTGCTCAACATCAAGGTGCTGGACCACGTGGTGGTGGGGGACGGCGGCTACGTGTCGATGATGGAGCGGGGCCTGTTGCCAGAAGCGGAGCGGGAAGCGAGGCGCGCATGGGGCGCGGCGGGAGGAGGTGGCTGATGGTGGG
>NZ_JABBJJ010000749.1 GCF_012933655.1 Pyxidicoccus fallax
CCACCGCCCGGCCCGCTGCCCGTGGAGCCCCGCGCCACGGCCTACGGCACCGTGCACGTGTCCGAGCGTGTGCTGCCGCCGGACCACCACCACGGCTCCGCGCCGCTGGCCGGGGCGCTGGACGTGGAGGGCTCGCTGGTGGCCAGCCTCGCGCTGCACGCGGACCTGGCGGGCGTGGACTTCCAGCGGATGCTCTTCCTGGACACGGAGACCACCGGCCTCGCGGGCGGCACGGGCACGGTGCCCTTCCTCGTGGGGCTGGCCTGGTTCGAGGGACGCTCGCTCCGCGTGCACCAGCTCTTCCTCCGCCGCCTCGGCGAGGAAGCCCCCATGCTGCGTGTCCTCGCCGAGCGCATGGCCCACTCCTCCTGCCTCGTCACCTTCAACGGCAAGAGCTTCGACTGGCCGCTCCTGCGCACGCGCTTCGTGCTCAACCGCGTGCCCGCGCCCGCCGAGCTGCCGCACCTGGACCTGCTGCACTGCGCGCGTCGCGTCTTCAAGCACCGCGGGGCCGGCGCGCGCCTGGTGCACCTGGAGGAGCAGGTCCTCGGGCACCGCCGCATCGGGGACGTGGATGGCGCGCTCATCCCGGAGCTGTACTTCCGCTTCCTGCGCGGCGGCGACGGCTCCGCGCTGACGCCGGTGCTGGAGCACAACGTCAACGACCTGCTGCTCCTCGCGGCGCTGCTGGGGGACCTGGTGCGGCGCTTCCGGGCGGG
>NZ_JABBJJ010000074.1 GCF_012933655.1 Pyxidicoccus fallax
CCTCCCACCCCGCGAACCCCTTCACTCACAGTTCGGCCACAATCTGCTTCTGGGACTGCATGGGAAGCGACCAGGCGTTACCTCCTACCTGCCCTTTGGGGAATAGGCGCTCGGCAGAATGCAAAACCCCCTCTAAAATGGCCCCCTCAACTGGGAAGTCTGCACCGACCCATCCCCCCCGAACCGGGCCGGAGCCACTGGAGTCAGAGACGATGCGAACCCCTTTCAGGCGCTTCATCACCTGTACGTTGCTGGCGGCCACGTTGGTGGCTGGCTGCAGTGGCAGTGATGACCCCGACGCGAAGCCCTTCGTGGACGCCGGCATCATCGTAGAGGAGGTGCCGGACAGCGGCGGGCCCCCGCCGGATGGGGAAGAGGACGCGGGCATCGACCCCGACCCCGACCCCGACCCGGGTCCGGTGCCCACGAATCAGGACGACCCGAACAACCCGAACCTGGACTCGGACTGCGACGGACTCACGGACCGTGAGGAGTTCGTCAACATGTACGCCGGGGGCCTGAAGACGGACCCGAGCCGGCGCGACACGGACGGCGACGGCATCCGCGACGGCGTGGAGCTGGGCCGCACCACCACTCTCAACACCAACTGCATCTTCCGCGCGGACGGGGACCCGAGCACGCGCACCTCGCCGGTGAAGGCGGACACGGACGGTGACGGCATCCCGGACGGTCTGGAGGACACCAACCGCAACGGCGCGCGCGAGCAGGGCGAGACGGACCCGAACGCCATCGACTCGGACGGCGACGGGCTGAAGGACAACGAGGAGGACGTCAACCTCAACGGCACGGTGAGCCCGGGCGAGACGGACCCGCGCAAGCGCGACACCGACGGTGACGGGCTGCCGGACGGCCTGGAGAAGAACACGTCGGGCACGGACCCGCTCAAGCCGGACACCGACGGCGACACCTGCTCCGACGGCGACGAGGATCGCAACCGCAACGGCGCGCGGGACACCGGTGAGACGGACCCGAAGGTGGCCGACTGCGCGGCCTCCGTGCCGGACGCGGACTTCGATGGCATCACCGACGCGGTGGAGACCGCCACCGGCACCAACAAGGACAACGCGGACACGGACGGCGACGGCACGCCCGACGGCGTCGAGGACGAGAACCGCAACGGCCGCGTGGACTCGGGTGAGACGGACCCGCGCCTGACGGACACCGACTGCGACGGCCTGCAGGACGGCCCCGGCCGCGGCGGCTTCCTCGGCGAGGACCCCAACAACAACGGACGCGTGGACCCGGGCGAGACGGACCCCACCAACCCGGACACGGACGGCGACGGTCTGAAGGACGGCCTGGAGCGCGGCGTGGCCACGGCGGCGGCCCCCCGCGCCTGCGGCTACTCCGGTGACGTGCACACGCCCAGCACCTCCTCGCCGGTGAATGCCGACACGGACGGCGATGGCATCCAGGACGGCGCGGAGGACGCCAACCAGAACGGCCAGGTGGACCCGGGCGAGCTGGACCCGAACAACCCCAACGACGGCGCCACCAACACGCCCGCCGGCCAGGCGTGCCGGACGACCAACCTGCGCGCCGTCACCTTCAAGGACGACAACGGCGGCGACCTGCGGTTGGCCCTGCCCAGCACCTTCCGGAACGCCAACCTGGTGAACCTCACGGTGAACGGCAACTCGGTGGGCCTCATCGGCTGGGACGACACGAAGCAGGTGACGCTGATTGCGTACAAGCGGGGCCAGGTGGGCACGTCCACGGACCCCACGGCGGACGAGGCCGGCATCCGCACCGCGTCCTTCAACACCGCCACGCGCGACTACACGCAGACCTTCACCACCTGGGACGGCTTCGCGGCGCTGGCCGCGCGCTACTCCCTGCCGGGCACGACGGACCTGAAGGCCTTCACCAACGGCCTGGCCCGCTCGCTGGTGCCCAACAGCGCCGGCGCGCTGGCGGGGACGGCCGGCGCCGTCGGCCCGTTCAAGATGCAGGCCCAGTACGTGCACCGCGCCAACCAGAGCGTGGTGGTGGTGCTGGCCATCACCCCCGCGGCCAGCTACACGGAGACGGGCAGCCTCTTCACGATGGCGGACACGGCGGGTGGCACGGCGCTGGCGCAGTTCGGTGACACGGACGCGGTGCAGTGCGAGAAGTTCACCGTCGCGCGGCCCGCGGTGGACTTCCTCTTCGTGGTGGATGACAGCGGCTCCATGGCCACGTCGCAGCAGTCGCTGGCGAACGCCGCCACGGCGGTGACGCAGAAGCTGGCCAACGCGACGCTGGACTGGCGCCTGGGCATGGTGACGACGAGCTACAGCATCACCGGTGAGCCCAACTCGGGCCTGCTGCGCGGCTTCACGCGCAACGTGAACCAGTTCCGGGCGTGGCTGACGCAGAACAGCACCTGCGGCAGCAACGGCCAGTGCTCCAACGTCACCATCCCCACGGGCGGCGAGCCCACCACCTGCACGAGCAGGGCCCAGTGCTGGGTGAACATCGACGGCACCGGCACGGAGCGCTCGCTGGATTCGGCGCGCAAGGCCATCAACGACCTGGCGGCGACGGGCGGCACCCCGGAGACCCGCATCCGGCAGGGCGCCAAGGTGGTGGTCGTCATCCTGACGGACACGCGCGACCAGTCCTCCAACCCCGTGGCCACCTTCGCGCAGTACTTCCTGGACACGGGCACGATGGCGGGCTCGAGCGACAACCCGCTGAACCAGGCCATCCAGGTCCACGGCATCATCTGCCCGCCGGACGGGCCTCGCTGCTGGACGGACCCGAACAACTCGAACAGCTACGAGGAGAACGCCAACCCGCGGCACCTGGACATCATCCAGGCCACCGGCGGTGTGTACGGCAGCATCCGCGACGCGGCCTCCATCACCACCACCATCAACGCCATCGTCGACAGCGTCATCGCCTCGGTGGGCTACCGCACGCAGAAGCCGCCCATCGGCGCGTCGATGCGCGTGGCGGTGGCCGAGGTGACGGACACGGCGCTCTGCCGGACTCCGGGGGACCTGCCGCGCGGCCGGACGAACGGCTTCGACGTGGACGGCATCAGCGGGGCGGTGTCCTTCTACGGCGCCTGCCGCCCGAGGACGGCGACCACGGAGGCGGCGGTCTCCTACCGGTACTGGAACGACCGCACCACCAACCCCAACGGCGTGCCGCCTCCGTGCAGGGACGACCCGTACTACGACGCCAACGAGGCGGACTCCTGCCGCGGCAAGCTCGCCTGCAGCGCGACGACGAACCGGTGCGAGTGCCCGGCCGACTGCGGCGGCGGCGGCTCCCCGGGCCAGGTGTGCAACACGGACCCGGCGGTGTGCGACTTCACCTGCGCGGCGGACTGCGGCGGCACGTGCGGCACGTATGAGACGTGCAGCCAGGCGACGTGCAGCTGCTCGTGCGTGCAGACGGCCTCGTGCGCGGCGGGCTTCAAGTTCGACGCCAACGCGTGCGGCTGCGTCTGCGACACGGCGGCGCTCAACTGCCTCCCCGAGTACCAGCCGGATGCCAATGCCTGCGCGTGCGTGTGCAAGCCGGACTGCGGCGGCTGCGGCCCGCGCACGACGTGCAACCCGAACACCTGCGTGTGTGAGGCCGACATCGGCTGATGACGCGGGCCCCTCGGGCCTCCCGTCACACGGGAGGCCCGGCGGGGCGGACGCTGAATGAAGAAACGCCCCGGGGGCTCGCGCTCCCGGGGCGTTCGCATTTCAGGGGCCGCGAAGAGCGGGCTACTTCCCGGCCGCCGCCAGCCCCGCCGGAGCGGCCTGGGTGCGCAGCACGGGGTAGACGCGCAAGCGCACGTCCCGCGCGGGGTGTCGCTCGTAGAAGAAGCGCAGGCGGGCGCGCGGGTCCTTGGCGAAGGCGGCGTCCTTCAGCTTCGCCTCCCACTCGGCCTTCACGGTGGCGTCCTTCGCCAGCAGCTCGCGAGCGAAGGGCTCCAGCACGTAGTCCTCGATGTACTCCTTCTGCTCGAAGTGGGGATTGAAGAAGCCCCACGCCAGCAGCGAGTCCGGGCCGGTGGGCTCCAGCAGGTGGGCCACCATCTCCACGTGCGGTTGGGCCACCGGCACGTACAGCGTGCCCTCGGGCAGCGCGTGCGTGCCCTTCTCCCAGGCGCCCTTCACGGTGAGCGTCTGGTGGCCCTCCACGGACTGCGGGCCCCACTTCGCGTCGGTGGCGCGGAACTGCTCGGCCTCGGCGGCGGGCACGGCGCGGGTGAGCCGCTGGAAGGTGAGGCCGTGGGCGGTGAGCTTCTGAGACACCCGCGCGGCGTGCGCGGGCGGCACGAGGTAGCCCCCGGCGGGCAGCGTCGCGGTGAGGGCCGGGCGCACGTCCGCGAAGTAGGGCACGTTCCACACCTGCGGCTTCGACGGGTCGTAGCGAATCCACGGCTGGCCGGACACCTCGGACGTGGCGCGCTCGTAGGCGTAGCCGCGGAAGGCGAGGGGGCGGCTCTTCTCCGTGTTCTCCCAGGCGAGCACCACCTCGCGCACCTTGCCGGACGCGCCCTCCGCGTCCGCCGCCTTCACCGCCGCGCGCAGGGCCGCGCCGTCCCGGGCCACGAGGCGCAACAGGCTCGCCACCACGTTGCGCGTGGCCTTCACGCGCTGGGCATAGTCCTTCCACGAGTGCGTCTCCACCAGCACGCCGAAGCGGTGGCGGATGGCCCAGTACGCGTGGCTGAAGCGCGGCGGGGGCATGCCGTAGGCGAAGCCGGAGGTCGGGTCATCGTCCTTCAGGAAGGACGGGTAGAACTCCAGGGGCTGGTGGCCCTGGGACTCCAGCTCGGTGAAGAGCTCCTCGCGCAGCTTCACGCCCAGGGCGCGCAGGGCCTGCGGGCCGGTCTTCTGCGGCTCGAGGCCCACGGAGACGTCGGGCTCGAACTGGGCGCCGTCGGTGACGTGCAGGTCCGCGTAGACGAGCGGGTCCCACGCCTGGAGGTACTTCAGGAGCGCCACCATCTCCGGGGCGTCCGCCTTCGCGTAGTCGCGGTTGAGGTTGAGGTTCTGCCCGGTGGCGCGCCAGCCCATCTCCTCGGGGCCCACCTGGTTGGGGCGGTGGTTGGGGCCGAAGCGCTCGTGGCCGTCCACGTTGAAGACGGGCACGAAGACGGCGGTGACGCCCTTGAGCACGCCGGGCTGCGTGGTGCCGTTGAGCAGGTCCCGGAGCAGCCAGAAGCCGGCGTCCTTGCCGTCAATCTCGCCCGCGTGGATGCCGCCCTGGAAGAAGACGACGGGGCGGCCCTTCTTCACGGCGGCGGCGGGGGTGAGGGTGCCGTCGGCGCTGGCGACGAGCGCGAGCATGGGCCGGCCCTCGGGCGTGGTGCCGAACGTGTCGCAGCGCACCTTGCCGGGGAAGGACTTGGGGAAGGCGCGGCAGAGCGACTCCACCTCGGAGTAGCGGCCGGTGCGCTTCCAGCCGCTCTGTTCCGCGACGGTGGTGAGTGGGGGAGGGGCCTGCGTGAGTGTCAGGGCGAGGAGGGCGGGGAGGAGCATGGGCCTCCCACAGCACAGGCCCCGGTGGGTTTCAACCGTTGCGCACGGTGAGGGTGCCGCCCACGGGGAGGACGTGGACGCGCTCGCGCGGCCAGCCGCGGCGGGTCCACTCCGCGTCCAGTCGCTGGGGCGGCTCGTCGAGCGGCTCGTCGGTGAGCTTGAAGGTGCCCCAGTGCATGGCGAGGAAGCGCGTGGCGCCGAGGTCCTCGAAGGCCTGCACGGCCTCCTCGGGGTTCATGTGCTGCCGGCTCATGAACCAGGACGGGTCATACGCGCCGATGGGCAGCAGCGCGGCGTCGATGCCGGGAAAGCGCCGGCCGATCTCCTTGAAGCCGTCGAAGTAGGCGGTGTCGCCGGAGTGGAAGACGCGGGCGTTGGAGCCCTCGACGATGAAGCCGCCCCAGAGCATCTCGTTGACGTCGTTGAGGCCGCGGCGGCTCCAGTGCTGCGAGGGAACGAAGTGCACGGTGACGGGGCCCACCTTCGTGGACCGCCACCAGTCCAGCTCGGTGACGGGCAGGCGCGAGCCGCGGAACACGGGCGTGTGGCCGAGGCCGGTGACGATGGGCGCGCCGACGTCCTTGAGGGTGGGCAGGTCCAGGTGGTCGTAGTGGTTGTGGGAGACGAGGCTGGCGGTGATGGGGGGCAGCTTCTCCACGGGGACGCCCGGCGGGACGTTGCGGCGGATGACGACGCTGATGGTGTCGCGCAGCACGGGGTCGATGAGGAGGGACACGCCGTCGAGCTGGACGAGCCAGCTCGCGTGGCCGAGCCACGTCAGGCGGGCGCCTTCACCGGGAGCCGGAGGCGTGGCGAGCAGGGCGAGGTCCGGCTCCACGCGGGGGACGGGCGCGCGGTCCGGGGACTTGCGGCGGCGGCCGGCGAGCTTGTCCGCGACGGCCCACTTGAAGACGCGGTCGAACGGCTGCGGCCCGCTGCCGTCGAGGTTCTTGAACCGCAAGGCCATGTGACTGTTCCTCCGTCCCTACCGTGGGCCCGCGTGGGCGCCGGATGTGAGCCTGTCATGCTCGGGTGGAGGCGGGGGTGCAAGGGGGACTTACCGCCTGTCAGGCAGGCAGACCCATGGCCGGGTGGGGCGGGCCTTCTGGCAGCTGAAGCCTTCGGCGCAGGTATTGGGGCCGTTCGGGTCACAGGGCGGACGACAGGACCAGGTGTCGCAGATGAGCCCGGCAGGACACGAGGACGGGTCCTTGCGGCACGACTGGAGGCACACCATCCACACCGTGTCCGGATGGAGGGTCTCGGTGTACAGGGTGCACTTCTGATTGGCGGCGCAGGGGGTCTGCTGGCAGTTGGTGCCGTGGACCTTCGCGCAGGCCGAGGCTCCATCCCGGTACTGGATGCAGTGCTGACCCTCGGGGCACCCTGTCTTCTCGCAGGTCGGCAGGCACAGGGACTCGAGCTCCGTGTCCACGCAGAAGAATCCTTCGGGGCAAGGAGGGCTGCCCTCCGTGCTGCACCTTCGGGCGCAGAAGCCGTCCTTTCCGCCACAGGTGAGGCCGGGAGCACATGCATCATCGAGCTCCCTTCCAAGTTCGACGCAGGGCTCACCTTCCTCGCGGAGGCCGATCGCGGCGCAGATGCGCACCACGGGGCCATTGCCATAGGTCGGCAGCGGCAGACAGATCTGCCCATCCGGGCATTGCACATCGGTCAGGCACTGGCTGTCGGCGCAGTAGGTCGCCCCCGCTCTGTGGTCCGGGAGACATCCGAGAGGGAAGTCGCAGTCGGCGGCGCGTCTGCAGTCGCGATGATAGCTCTGCAGGCTCAGCCGCTCCTGGTCGCTGAGCACCGGTGCGACCCGTCGCCCCTTCATCATCTCTGGCGCGGGTGCTCTCAAGGGGAGCGTGCCACCCAGGAGCATCATCATGGGAAGCGGGAGCAGCATGGCGACAAGAGCGGCGACCGTAGTGCGCCAGTTCATCCGCCACACTCCCGGATGCACTCGTCAGTGTCTTCTCTGTCGTCGTCGCAGAACCGCTTGCGCTTTTCTGGAGTACAGCGTTTCGGAATGCTCTCCAGCGCATCCTTGTGCGCCGCCCGGTCGATGATTCCTCCCGGCCGGTGCATCTCGGGACACCCCATCAGGGCAAGACTCAACATACAGACCCACGTGGCCGGGCATCGCATCGGCGTCCCCCCGCGGAGCAAGCAGCCCGGCGAGCCTACCGGCTATACTCCCCGGCCCCCTTCGCCCCCCAGGGCACCCGGCCGACGCACAGTGAGCAGCCCGGGCCCTCCGTTCCCGATATAGAGAGCCTGATGCTCTCTCCCTCCGGCTCGACGACCCGCAAGCTGCTCCTGGCCTTCGGCGCGCTGGTGGCGCTGTTCACGGCCGCGTCCGGCTTCGCGCTCGCCCGGCTCACGGACATCCACGACGGCTCGCACGCGCTCCGCGAGGCCGGCGGACGCGTGCGGGACTCGCTGGAGCTGGCCACCGCCGTGAGGGACCAGTACGCGCACCTGGCGCACACCATCATCCTCGGCAACGACAGCCATGCGCGCTTCCACGACGAGGCCCGGGCCCGGGTGGAGACGCTCACCCGCCGGCTCCGCGAGCAGGCGCGCGACGCGCAGGAGCACACCTGGGTCGCGGACATCGAGCAGAACGGCGACGCGCTGGACCGGCTCTACCGCGAGACGCTCCTGCCCGCCGTCGTCGCGAAGGACCAGGCCGCCGTCACCGCCGCGCATGGCCGCGCGCTGGAGCTCGTCTCGCAAATCCAGGCCCGGGCGGACTCGCTGGCCGAGCGGTTCGATGCGTCCATCGGCTCCTTCGAGGAGCACGTGGGCGCGGTGGAGCACGCCAGCTTCCGGTGGGCGCTGCTCTTCCTCGGCGGAGCCACGCTGTTCGCGGTGGGCGTGGGCATCTACATCGGCAACTCCGTCGCGCGGCCGGTGGCGCGGCTCTCCGAGGGCGCGGCGCGGCTGGCCCGGGGCGACCTCAACACCCGAATCCCCGAGGGCGACCCGGGCGAGCTGGGCCAGCTCGCGGCGCAGTTCAACCGGATGACGGAGGCGCTCCGCGCGCACCAGGCGCAGCTCGTCCAGCACGAGAAGCTCGCGGGCATTGGCCGGCTGGCGGCGGGCGTGGCGCACGAAATCAACAACCCGCTCGGCGTCATCCTCGGGTATGTGCGCCTGCTCCAGCGCAAGGCGGAGGGCGCGCTCGCGGAGGACCTGAAGGTGGTGGAGGAGGAGGCGGTGCGCTGCCAGCAAATCGTCGAGGGCCTGCTGGACCTCTCCCGCCCGGGACGAGGCCCCGTGGAGCACGTGCCCCTGCGTGAGGTCTGTGAAGAAGTGGTGGCGCGGCTGCGCGAGTCCTCGCGGCTGGGCGACGTGGACGTGCGCGTGGAGGGAGACGCGTCCGCCTGGGCGTGGCCGCCGCGCCTGCGGCAGGTGTTGCTCAACCTCGTGAAGAACGCTGCGGAAGCCGCGGGGCAGGGGGGCCGGGTGGCGCTGCACATCGAGGCCGCGTCGGATGGTGGGGCGAGCGTGGCGGTGTCGGACTCGGGGCCCGGGGTGAAGCCGGAGGACCGGCCGCGCCTCTTCGAGCCCTTCTTCACCACGAAGCCCTCGGGGACGGGGTTGGGGCTGGCGGTGAGCCGGGCCATCGCGGAGGCGCACGGCGGACAGATTGATGCGGACACGGGCCCGCTGGGAGGCGCGCGCTTCACGCTGCGGCTGCCGCCCGCGTCGCCCGCGCAGGAGGCCATGGCATGAGCGCGCCACAGAAGCCGAGCGTCCTGGTGGTGGACGACAAGGAGAACATGCGCAAGCTGTTCTCGCGCATCCTCGGAGATGCCTACGCGGTGACGGAAGGCGCGGACGGGGCGCAGGCCCTGGCGCTGCTGGCGTCGCGCGAGTTCGACGTGGTGGTGACGGACATCCAGATGCCGGGGGCGGACGGCTTCGCGGTGCTGCGCGAGGTGAAGCGGCGCGCGCCGGACACGGAGGTGGTGCTCGTCACCGCGTACGCGAGCATCCCCAAGGCCGTGGAGGCCATCAAGGAGGGTGCCTACGACTACTTGTCCAAGCCGTTCGACCCGGACGAGGTGGCCCTCATCGTGGCGCGAGCGCTGGAGCAGCGGCGCCAGCGCAGGGCCGCGGCGGGATTGAAGGCACGGCTCGCGGAGGCGCCGGCCCCGCACGGACTGCTGGGCGCGAGCGCGGCCATGCGCGGGCTGCATGCGCTGCTGTCGCAGGTGGCCGCGAGGGATCTCACCGTGCTGCTCACGGGGGAGACGGGCACGGGCAAGGAGCTGGCCGCGCGCGCCGTGCATGCGGAGAGCCCGCGCAAGGCGAAGCCCTTCGTGGCGGTGAACTGCGGGGCGCTGCCGGCGGAGCTGGTGGAGAGTGAGCTGTTCGGCCACGCGAAGGGCGCCTTCACGGGGGCCACGGTGGCGAAGCCGGGCCTCTTCGAGGAGGCGCACGGCGGGACGCTCTTTCTGGACGAGATTGGCGACCTGCCGCTGCCGGTGCAGGTGAAGCTCAACCGCGCCCTTCAGGAGAAGGAGGTGCGGCGCGTGGGCACCACCACGCCGGTGAAGGTGGACGCGCGGGTGGTGGCAGCCACGCACCGGGACCTCGCGGCGGAGGTGGCGGCGGGCCGCTTCCGCGAGGACCTGTACTACCGGCTCAACGTGGTGACGGTGCGGCTGCCGGCGCTGCGAGAGCGGCGCGAGGACATCCCGCTCCTGGCGATGCACTTCCTCGCGCGCGCCGGACGGCCCGAGCTGGAGGGCTTCACGCCCGAGGCGCTGCGGGCGCTCTCGTCGTACGCGTGGCCCGGTAACGTGCGGCAACTGGAGAACGCGGTGGCGAGGGCCGCCGCGGTGACGCAGGGGGCACGCATTGGCGTGGACGACCTGCCGCCGGAGCTGGGCGTGTCTCGGACGGCGGAGGCCCCGGGAGCCCCGGCCGGGAGGGTTCCGGCCGAGGCGCTCGCGAAGCTGCCCTATCGCGAGGCGGTGGACAGCGCGCGGGACGCGGTGTCTCGCGAGTACCTCTCCGCGTTGATGCAGGAGTTCGGTGGCAACGTCACCCACGCGGCCGAGCGCGCCGGCATGGAGCGCGAGAGCCTGCACCGGTTGCTCAAGCGCTACGGGGTGCGCTCGGACGACTTCAAGCGTCCGGAGTGACTCAGCGAACGGTAGGCCCGGTGGCGCGACCGCTGCCCGCGGAATGGACGTTCCATTCCGGCGGATGCGTCGGGGCCGGCGGGCCCTCGTGGAATGGACGTTCCGTTCCGGGGGCGTCGTCCGTCAGAACGCCGGAACCACCGCGCCGCCGTAGGTGGACTCGATGAACTTCCGCACCTCGTCGGAGTGGAGCGCCTTCACCAGCGTCTGGATTTCGGGCCGGTTCTCGTCGCCCTTCTTCACGGCGAGCACGTTGGCGTACGGGTTGTCCTTCGGCGCCTCGCGGGCGAGGACGCTCGCCTCCAGCTTGAGGTTCTTCTGCGCCTCCAGGAAGTAGTTGCCGTTGATGACGGCGGCGGCCACGTCCTCCAGGGTGCGCGGCTGCTGCTCGGCATCAATCTCCCGCAGCTCCAGCTTGCGCGGGTTGCCCACCACGTCCTGCACCGTGGCGGTGGCGCTCGCGCCTTCCCGCAGCCGGATGAGCCCCTGGGCTTCCAAGAGCCGCAGTGCCCGAGCCGCGTTGCTCGGGTCGGCGGGCAGGGTGATTTGCGCACCCTCGGGCAGCTCCGCGAGCTGCTTGTACTTCGTGGAGTAGAGGGCCAGCGGCTCCAGGTGCACCGGGCCCACGCTGCTCAACGCCAGCTTCCGGTCCGCGGCGAAGCGCTCCATATACGGCACGTGCTGGAAGTAGTTGGCGTCGAGCTGCCCGTCCGACAGCGCGATGTTCGGCTGGACGTAGTCGGTGAACTCGACCACCTCGATGCGCACGCCCTCGCGCAGGGCCACGGGCGCGGCGGCGCGCAGGATTTCTCCGTGCGGCACGGGGTTGACGCCCACCTTCAGGGTGCGGACGCCAGGGGCATTTCCTCCTCCCGAAGAGGACTCGGACGACGGCTTGCAGCCAGCGGCCACCAGCACGGCGGCGGCGAGGAACAGGGACGCGAGAGAACGTTTCACGACGAGGGACTCCAGGAAGAAGAGGTCAGGAAGAGGTGCGCTCGAAGCGCGAGGCCAGCCCGTCACCGAGCCACTGGACGAGCTGCACCAGCACCAGCAGCACCACGAGACAGCCCAACATGACGTCGGTGCGGAAGCGCATGTAGCCGTACTTCACGGCCAGGTCGCCCAGCCCGCCGCCGCCCACCGCGCCCGCCATGGCGCTGTAGCCCAGCAGGCTGATGACCATCAGCGCCGTGCCTCGCACGAGTGACGGCAGCGCCTCGGGGATGAGCACCCCCAGGATGACGCGGCGACGCGTGGCGCCCATGGCGACGGCGGCCTCCACCAGCCCGGGGTCCACCTCGCGCAGGCCCTGCTCCACCACGCGGCCCATGAAGGGAATGGCCGCCACCACCAGCGGGACGATGGCCGCCGTGGTGCCGATGGTGGTGCCCACCAGCAGCCGCGTGAGCGGGACGATGGCCACCATCAGGATGATGAACGGCACCGAGCGGCCCACGTTGACGAGCGTCCCCAGCACGCGGTTCAGCGCCGGACGCTCCCACAGCCCGCCCTTGTCCGTGACGACCAGCAGCACGCCCAGCGGCAGTCCCGCCAACAGCACCAGCACCGCGGCCACGGACGTCATGTAGAGCGTTTCGACCGTGGCCACCCAGAGAGAGCGCAGCAGCTCGCTAGACACGGGGCACCTCCGGCGTCAGGCCCTGCTCGCGGAGGAAGCCCAGCGCTCCATCGACGGCTTCCGGCGGCCCCGTGAGCTCGAAGAGGAGCCGGCCCACGCGGGTCTCTCCCACGCGCTCCATGGAGCCTTCCAGCAGCCACGCGTCCACGCCGAAGCGACGGGCGAGGGTGGTGAGGATGGGCTGGGTGGAGTTCTCGCCCACCAGTGACAGCTCCACCCTCCGGCCGCCGGGCACCGCGATGCCAGCCACCGGAGCGGGGGTCGGGTAGCACAGCTCGTGCAGCCGGGTGCCGGGGCGGGCGATGAGGTCCACCGCCTTGCCCTGCTCCACCACGCGCCCCTGTTCCAGCACCGCCACCGAGTCGCAGATGGACTTCACCACCTCCATCTGGTGGGTGATGAGCAGGATGGTCAGCCCGAGCTTCTGGTTGATGTCCCGAAGCAGCCCGAGCACCGAGCGCGTCGTCTCCGGGTCCAGCGCGGAGGTGGCCTCGTCGGACAGCAGGATGCGCGGGCGGGGTGCCAGCGCCCGGGCGATGCCCACCCGCTGCTTCTGTCCGCCCGACAGCTGCGCCGGATACGCCCGTGCCTTGTCGGCCAGGCCCACGAGCGCCAGCAGTTCCTCCACGCGCTCCTGGATGCGCTCGCGCGGCCAGCCCGCCACCTCCAGCGGCCACGCGACGTTGCCGGCCACCGTGCGCGAGTTGAAGAGGTTGAAGTGCTGGAAGATCATCCCGATGCCCTGGCGGGCCTCGCGCAGCGCCGCGGGCGAGAGCGACAGCATGTCCTTGCCGTCCACCCGCACCTCGCCGCCGGTGGGGCGCTCCAGCAGGTTGACGCAGCGGATGAGCGTGGACTTGCCGGCGCCGCTCTGGCCGAGCACGCCGAAGATTTCTCCGTACTCCACCCGGAGCGACACATTCCGTAGGGCCGTCACCGCCTGCTCGCCTCGCCCGTACACCTTGCTGACTCCGCGCAGCTCAATCACGGCGCACCTCCCGGCGAGGCCAGGTCGCCACGGTCCGCACGCCCGTCGCGTACTGCTTGCTGAAGTCGCGAAGCCCTGTCACGGCGCACCTCCCGGCGATGCCAGCGCGTGACCGTCCGCCTGCCCCGCTCGTGCGCCGTGCTGATGCCGCGAAGCTCCATCACGGCGCACCTCCCGGCGGAGCCAGCGCGTCACTGCCTTCAAGGTGATGCCGGTGTGCCCATGACGGGCGAGGGGCGTGCCCGACGGTGGAACCACGGCCGGGCCTTCAGGGGCGTCATCGTGCGAAGGGCTGGCGGCGCTCTCTCCGGGACGCGGAGAACCCGGTTGCTGCGCCTCCTCCTGGGTGCTGCGGTACATCCGAAACTCCTGGGCGGCGGGCCGTCACGACATGTTGGAGGGCCCCATCCCGCGAGCAGGCGCGGGAGCGGGGAAAAACGAAACGGCCCGTTCCCAGAAGCGGGGCACGGGCCGAGGTACGCGGGTGCTCTGAGGGAAGCTCAGCTCGCGCGCACGGACGGACCCAGGGGGGCATGGCAACACATGCCTCCGCGACAGGTCCCGAACATGGCGACGAAAGTGAGCATCGAGCCCTGGAGGTAACGGAAGCTCCAGGGCCTGTCAACCCGATGTCCGGCTTACGCCGCCACTCGCAACGCCTGACCGAGCGCGCGCGAGAGGTCCTCCTGCAGGTCCTCCAGGTCCTCCAGCCCCACCGAGAAGCGGATGAGCCCATCGGTGATGCCACGGCGCTGCCGCTCGGCCGCCGGCACGGACGCGTGCGAGTGGCGGGCGGGCACGGTGACGATGCTCTCCACGGCCCCCAGCGAGACGCCGAGCAGCGGAAGCTGGAGCGCCTCCACGAAGGGCGCCGCCCACGCGTCCCTGCCAAGCCGGAACGACACCACCGCGCCGGTGCCCGGGTAGAAGACCTCCTGGACCTCGGGTCTGTCCGCGAGCCAGCGAGCGAGCCCCGCCGCCGTCCGCACCTGCCGCTCCATGCGGACCCCCAGCGTCTTGATGCCGCGCTGGAGGAGGAAGCAGTCCTGCGGGCCCAGCACCGCCCCCACGGCGTTCTGGAGGAAGTACACCTCCTGCGCCAGGGCGGGCGTCTTCACCGCCACCGTCCCCGCCACGACGTCGCTGTGCCCTCCGAGGTACTTCGTGGCCGAGTGCACCACGATGTCCGCGCCCTCGGTGAGCGGCCGTGACACCCACGGCGACAGGAACGTGTTGTCCACGATGAGCAGCGCGCCATGTGACTTCGCGATGATGGACATCGTCGTGATGTCCGTGCGCCTGAGGAACGGGTTGCTCACGCTCTCCACCAGCAGCGCGCGCGTGTTGGGCCGGACGGCCGCGCGCACGGCGTCCGGGTCGCTCGTGTCCACGAAGGTGGCCTTGAGGCCGAACCGGCTGAACACCCTCGTGAGCACCCGGTAGGTGCCGCCGTAACAGTCGTCGGTGACGACCAGGTGGTCCCCCGCGCTGAACAGCATCAGCACGGTGGAGATGGCGGCCATGCCGGAGCCGAAGGCGAAGGCGGCGTGTGCCTCGTCCAGCTCGGCGAGCACGCCCTCCAGGGCCTTGCGCGTGGGGTTGCCCGAGCGCGCGTAGTCGAACTCGCCGGGCCGCTCCAGGCCGGGCTGGTCGAACATGGACACCTGGTAGATGGGCACCGCCGCGGCGCCCGTCACGGGGTCGACTTCATGACCCGTGTGCAGCAAGCGCGTGGCGAGACGGGTTCGCACGGCGGGCTCCTTCGAGCGCCTGGGCCAGGTCGGCGATGATGTCATGACAGTCCTCGATTCCCACGGAGAGGCGAAGCAGTGTGTCGGAGATGCCCAGCTGTTCCCGGCGCGCGACGGGGATGTCGGCGTGGGTCTGGGTCGTCGGATAGGTGATGAGCGTCTCGACGCCGCCGAGCGACTCGGCGAAGAGGCACACCTGCACGGAGGCGAGCACCCCGGGCACCAGGGCCGCGTCGGTGACGGTGAAGGACAGCATGCCGCCCACGCCCGGGTAGAAGACCCGGTCCACGAGCGGGTGCGTGCCCAGCCACTCCGCCACCTGACGCGCGTTGGCCTGATGGCGCTCCATGCGCAGGGCCAGCGTCTTCAGCCCGCGAATCACGAGGTACGCGTCCTGCGGCCCGAGGATGGCGCCGATGCCGTTCTGCACGTACGCGAGCCGCTCGCCCAATTCCGCGTCCTTCACCACCAGCGCGCCCGCCACCACGTCGTTGTGCCCGGCGAGGTACTTCGTCGCGCTGTGCACGACGATGTCCGCGCCCAGCTCCAGCGGGCGCTGGAGCCACGGCGTGAGGAAGGTGTTGTCGACGATGAGCAGCGCCCCGGCCTCGTGGGCGATGCGGGCGATGGCCGCGAGGTCCGCCGTCTTCATCAGCGGGTTGGTGGGGGACTCCACCAGGATGGCCCGAGTGTTGGGGCGCAGCGCCGCCCGCACCGCCTCCGGGCGCGTGGTGTCCACGAAGGTACAGGGCACGTGGAGCAGGCGGTCCACCAGCCGGTACGTGCCGCCGTAGAGGTCCTCGGTGAGGAGGACGTGGTCCTCCGGCCCGAAGAGCTGGAAGGCACAGTGCAGCGCCGCCATGCCCGAGCTGAAGGCGAGGCCGCGGCTGCCACCCTCCAGCCGTGCCAGCGCGTCCTCGAGCGCGGAGCGGGTGGGGTTTCGCGTGCGTGAGTAGTCGTAGCCGGTGGACTGGCCGAGCGCGGGGTGCTGGAAGGTGGCGGACTGGTAGATGGGGACGGCGACCGCGCCGGTGGTGGGGTCCCGGCGCACGCCCGCGTGGACGAGGGCGGTGGCGAGTTTCATCGGAGGGGCTCCTGCATTCGGGAAGGGCATGGGTCAGCGGCCTCGCAGCGTCTGGGAGATGCGGAGGATGTCGGCCAGCACGCCCGAGGCCGTCACCGCGCCTCCGGCCCCCGCGCCGCGCACGGTGAGCGGGTAGTCGCTGTGCCGCGTGGTGGTGAAGGAGACGAAGGACTCGGAGCCGCGCAGGTCCGCCGCGGCGTGGCCCACCTCCACGGGCACGGGGCCCACGCGGATGACGGGCGTGCCGGTGCCCACCTTCGACGGGTCGATGCGCGCCAGGTAGCGCAGCACCGTGCCGGACTGGCGGCAGCGCGCCACTCGCTCGGCGTACGCCGCGTCCAGCGCCTTCAGTCCCTGGAGGAACGATTCCACCGAGGTGTCGGGCCGCGGCTCGGCGGGGACGAAGGGCTCCAGCGCCACGTCGGAGAGCGAGAGCGGCAGGCCCAGCTCCCTCGCGAGGATGAGCGCCTTGCGCGCGACGTCCGTGCCGCTCAGGTCCTCGCGCGGGTCGGGCTCGGTGTAGCCCCGCTCGCGGGCGGCGTGCACGGCGGCGGACAGCGGCACCCCGGCCGCCAGCTCGTTGCAGATGAAGCCCAGGCTGCCGGACAGCGACGCGGTGATGAGGCGCACCGTGTCGCCCGTGCGCACGAGGTTCGCCAGCGTGTCGATGACCGGCAGGCTGGAGGCCACCGTCGTCTCGTAGTGGTAGGCCACATGGTGGCGCCGCGCCTCGCCGAGCAGCGCCTCGCGGTCGTTCCAGGGCAGCGCCAGGGGCTTCTTGTTGGCCCCCACCACGTGGATGCCGCGCTGGAAGGCCGCCGTGTAGAGGGACTCGAGGCCGCTCGCGGCGGTGCAGTCCACGAGGATGGGCACCGGAAGCCGGCGCAGCTCGTCCAGGAGCGGCACCAGCGTGCGTTTCTCCGGGTCCACGGGCTCGACGCGGGCAAGGCGCTCCTCCAGTCCGTCCAGCGGCAGGCCGGCGGGGTCGAAGAGGGCGCGGCGGCTGTCGGCGAGGCCCACCACGCGCAGCGCGATGCCGTGCTTCTCCTTCAGCAGCGCCTGCTGCGAGCGCAGCTGCGCCAGCACCTGTCCCCCCACCGTGCCCCGGCCGAGAAGGAAGAGGCTCACCTGCTGGTGGGCGAGGTTGAAGGCCGCGTGCGTGGTGCGCACCGCGATGGCCGTGTCCGCCGCGTCCACGACGCAGGAGATGGAGCGCGAGCTGGCGCCCTGGGCACTGGCGCGCACGTTGACGCCCACCGCCCCCAGCGCGCTGAAGAAGCGCCCGGCCACGTTGACGCCGTGGCCCATGGCCTCGGCCACCAGCGTCAGCAGCGTCACCGGCTGGCGGATGGCCAGGGGCTCCACCTCGTTGCGGGTCTGCTCCTGGGACAGCTCGCGCTCCAGCGACGCCTGCGCGCGGGCCACGTCTGGCCGGGGCACGACGACGGCGATGGACTGGCCATTCGCGGACTGCGTGGACAGCCACACCGTGACTTGCGCCTCGCGCAGCGCGGCCAGCACGCGCTCTCCGAGCTGGAACTGGTCCGCCAGCTTGCGCACCTCGATGCCCAGCAGGGCGAGGTCCTCGCGGGTGGCGATGCACGTGGGCCGCTGGCCGTCGCGCGAGCCGATGGCGTCGATGAGCGTGCCCGGGTGGTCCGGGTGCATCGTGTTGCGGATGCGCAGGGAGATGCCGGACTCGATGAGCGGAATCATCGTGCGCGGGTGCAGCATCCGGACGCCCACGGCGGCCAGCTCCAGCCCCTCGGCGTGGGTGAGGTGCGCGACGGGGTACGCGTCGCTCACGATGTCCGGGTCGGCGGTGTGCAGCCCCAGCACGTCCGTCCACACCGTGACTTCCTTCGCGTCGATGCCCTGGGCCACCAGCGCCGCCGTGTAGTCGGAGCCGTTGCGCCCCAGCGTGGTGACGCGGCCGTCCGCCGTCGCGGCGATGAAGCCGGGGATGACGGGCACGGACGCCCGCCAGCCGCCCACCGCCGCCTGGAGCCGCTCGCGCGTGCGGGCCACGTCCACCCGCGCCGCGCCGAAGCGGTCATCCGTCACCAGCAGCTTCGTCGCGTCCTGGAAGGTGGCCGGCGTGCCCGCGGCCGTCAGCAGCTCCGCCAGGAGCGTGGCGGAGACGCGCTCGCCGAAGGAGAGCACCCGCTCCTTCGAGGGCGGAGAGCACTCGCGGGTGAGGGAGATGCCCTGGAGGAGCTGCTGCAGCGGCGCGAGCAGCGTGTCCACCCGGGCCGCCAGCGCGGCGGACTGCTCCGGGAGGAGCGCGGCGGCGTTCGTCTTGGCGAGGTGGGCGATGCGCGCCACCACCGTGAGCGCGGTGTCCAGCTCCCCCGCCGTGGCGAGCGCCGCCGCCTCGAGGAGCCAGTCGGTGGTGTCACCCATCGCGGAGACGACGACCGCGAGGGGCCCCTGCTTCGCGTGCCTGCCAATCAGCTCCACCACCTGACGGAGCCGCCGGGGAGAGCCCACGGAGGAACCGCCGAACTTCATCACCTGGAACGCAGTGCTGCTCATGTCGCAAAACCTCGGGAAGGCCCGCGCGGGCCCTGGAAGACAGTCAAAGGCAGACACGGGCCGCGCTCCGGACACACGAGGGCCGGACGCGGCGCACCGCGCGCCACGATGAAAGGAATTGAGAGGAGGGGAGGCGAAGCCCTGGCGGACGCGGACTAGCGGAGGCCGCCGGGCCGGCGCATTCGAGCGCGCCACACGCGCGGCGGACACATGCACGCGGCCAGGACGGGGCCGGACGTGACACGGTCAGCGGTGGCGGTCAGGGATGCGGAGCAGGTGGATGGAACCACGGAGGTCCTCTCTCACCGAAGCCTGGGGCTTCGGACGCTTGGATTGCCCGTGGAGGTAGTTCTCCCCGAGCCGCATCGTTTGGACACCTTGGAGGTCCGACTCCAGGTTGTCGGGCCACCGCCGCGAGGCGGGACCGCTCTGGATGCTGAAGCAGCAGATAGACGTGATGCCCGCGTCTGTCAATCCCTCTCATGTGGCGGGCGCGAAATAAAAACACCGGGCAGTGGGGGCCTTGGTTCACCCCCACCGCCCGGCGCGCGGTGTCTGGCCGTGGTGCGGCGGCTCAGGCCCGCTAGATGGCTCCCTCGCGAAAGAGGACGTCGTGCTTCGTCATCGGGTTCCTTCGCGGTCTCCTGCCGCGGAACAGCGGCTGCTGGTAATACGGGTATTATCGGAAAGACTGTGAAGTAGTATCTAGCCCTGCGGGGCAGGTCCCGGAATCCCCTGCGAATCCACACGGTTGCGTCCGCTCCGTGGTCCTTCTCCCCTCCATTCGCGCCTGTCTGCCCGGTGGGGTGGCCGGCGGGGTTCCTCCCGGCACGTCACAGTGTGACCGGCGCGGTCACACCCGTGCGGCTTCCAGCGCGTGCAGGTCCGCGAAATCACGAGGGGCGCGGTGGGTACGCGGATTGCGTTGGGAAGAGGACATGTTCGCCGTGTCCGCCACCCTGACCCTCATGCTGGCCGCCTCTCCCGGGGACGCCTGGACGCTGGAGCGCGTGGTGGCGGAGGCGGTGGAGCGCAGCCCCGAGGTGGCCGCGGCGCGGGCCGAGGAGGCGGGCGCCGAGGGCGTGAGGGCGGCGGATGGGCGCTGGCTCCAGAACAACCCGGAGCTGGAGGCGGAGGCCGCCAGCGATGTGCTCACGGATGATGCGGGTGAGCAGCGCGTCGAGGTGATGCTGAGCCAGACGGTGGAGGTGGCCGGACAGCGGGGTCTGCGCGTGGAGCGGGCGGAGGCGGCGCTGGAGGCGGCTCGGGCGCGGCGGCGGGCGGCGGTGCTGGAGGCGGCCGCGGACGCGGTGGCCTCGGCGGTGGAGCTGGACCGGCGCGAGGCTCGGGCGCGGCTGGCGGAGGAGGCGCTGGGCCTGGCGCGGGCGCTGGAAGACGCCACGGGGCGCCGCTTCGCCGCGGGCGATGTGCCGGAGCTGGAGCGCAATGGCGCGGCGCTGGAGCGGGCGCGAGCGGAGGCTCGGGCCGCGCTGGCCCGGGCCGAGGCGGATGGCGCGCGCGCCGCGTTGAACCGGCGGCTGGGGCGCCCGGCGGCGGCTCCGCTGACGGTGGCCGTGCTGGCGGCAGATGGCGCGATGTCGTCGACTGACGCGGCGGAGACTCGGGACGAGGGCACCCCGCTGATGCGCGCCGCCCGCGCGACCCTTCCCTCACCCCTGCTTCCTTCCGAGCGGCCCGAGGTCCAGGCGGCGCGCGCGGAGGAGTCCGCCGCGAAGGCGGAGGTGGAGCTGCTCCGGCGCGAGCGCTTCCCGGACCCCACCGTGGGCCTGGGCTACGAGCGCGAGCGGCGCGCCGAGTCACACGGCGCCCTCACGGACCTGCACACGGAGCACCTGCTCGTGGCGCGGCTGTCGCTGCCGCTGCCGCTGTGGAACCGCAACCAGCGCGAGCTGGCGGAGGCGCGGGCCCGGCGCTCGACGCGCGAGGCGGAGCGGGTGGCTCGCGAGCGTGAGGTGGAAGCGGAGGCCGCCGCGGCGCGCAGCACCTTCGAGGCCGCGAACACGGCGAACACGGCGCTGCGGGCGGCCCTGCCCGCCGTGGAGCGAAATCTGGAACTGGTACGTCGCGCCTACGACGCGGGCGAGCTGGGCCTGGATGCCCTGCTGCTGGCGCGGGACCGGGCCTTCGGCGCGAGGGCCGAGGCGGTGGACGCGGCGGCGGAGCTGGCCCGGGCGCGCACCGCGCTGCTGCGCGCGCAAGGACGGTTGCCCACGGGAGAGGTGCCGCGATGAGACGCGGAGGATGGATGTTGGCGGGGCTGCTGTGCCTGTCCCTGCCCGGAGCGGCACTGGCGCACGAGGGCGAAGCGCACGGCGAGGCGCCCAAGGTGGCCACGCCGGGTGAGGAACAGCACGTCCTGGCCGCGACGGGCGACGTGTTCGAGGTGGTGCTCAAGCACCCCGAGCACGCCGAGGGCCCGAAGACGCCGGTGCGCCTGCTCGTGGCGGACACCGAGACGAACGCCCCGGTGAGCGGAGCCCAGGTGGAGCTGACGCTGACCGGCGCCACCGTCCAGGCGCTGGTGCCGAAGATGGAATCCCCCGGCATCTACGTGGCCGAGGCGGAGCTGGCCCCCGAGGCGGAGTTCGCCGCCGTGGCCACCGTGACGCGAGGCAACGCCGTGGACGTGCTCGCGCTGGGTACGGTGCACGTGGAGGAGGAGCACGACGACCACGACGAGGCGCACCGCGGCGCGAGCACCGGCTGGGCCGTCGCGGGCGGCGTGGCGCTGATGGTCGCGGCGGGCGCGTGGTGGATGTCGCGCCGCAAGAGGGGGCTCCTGTGAGGAACGCGATGACGCTGGCCCGGGCGCTCCTGGCCGTATCCTTTATATGTCTCGCCGTGGCCCCCCGGGCCCACGCGCACGAGGGCCACGCGGAGGCGGCGCGCCCGTCCCAGCAGCCCATCGTCCCGGGTGTCGCCTTCACGGTGCCCAAGGAGACGCAGTTCCTCCTGGAGGTCCGCACGCAGCGCGCGGCGGTGCGCTCGCTGGAGTCGCGGCTGGTGGCGCCGGGCAAGGTGGTGCCGCGCACGGACCGCTACGCGCAGGTGTCCGCGCCGGTGCCGGGCCGCGTGCTCGCTTCGGGTGCCTCCGTGCCCCTGGTGGGCCAGCGCGTGAAGCGCGGCGAGGTGCTCGCCCTCGTTCAGCAGAGCCTCTCCACGTCGGAGGCCACGGGCCTGTCCACGGGCTACATCCAGGCGGAGGCCGAGGTCTCCCGCGCGCAGGCGGCGCTGGAGCAGGCCCGCCGGGATTTGACACGCGTGGAGTCGCTGCAGGGCGTGGTGGCGGAGAAGGAGGTCCAGCAGGCGCGCCTCATCGTGAGCACGGCGGAGCAGGAGTGGAACCGCGCGAAGGCGGCGCGAGACGTGCTGTCCGGAGCCCGCCAGGGCCAGGGCACGGCGCGCTTCCCGCTGGTGGCCCCCATCGACGGCGTGCTGGTGGAGGCCCGCGCCACCGTGGGCGAGCAGGTGGACCCGGCGCGGCCGCTCTTCGCGGTGCTGGACGCCTCGGTCGTCTGGGTGGAGGCGCGCGTGTACGAGGGCGACGTGGCGCGGGTGGAGAGCGCGTCCGGAGCGCTGGTGGACACGCCCGCGTACGAGGGCCAGCACTTCGCGGCGCGGCTGCACCACGTGGGGCAGATGGTGGATGAGTCCTCGAGAAGCGTGCGCGTCCTCTTCGAGGCGGACAACCGCGAGGGCCGGCTGCGGCCGGGCATGTTCGTGGACGTGGCCATCGGCCAGGGCGGCAAGCGCGACGCGCTGGCGGTGCCCGCCCAGGCGGTGGTGGAGGAGGAGGGTCGCGCCTTCGTCTTCGTGCACACCGCGCCCGAGGCCTTCGAGTTGCGGCCGGTGGTGCTCGGCGGAAGTGACGGCGAGTGGCGCGAGGTGCGCCAGGGCCTGAAGGCGGGCGAGCGGGTGGTGGTGGGCGGCGTGCCGGCGCTGCGGCTGGCCCGGGGAGGCGCGCGGTGATCGACCACGTCATCCTCCTGGCGCTGCGGCACCGCCTCTTCGTGGTGCTGGCGGCGGTGGCGCTGCTGCTCTACGGCGGCTGGGCCGTCACGCGCCTGCCGGTGGACGTGTTCCCCGACCTCAACCGTCCCACGGTGACGGTGATGACGGAGGCGGGCGGCCTGTCTCCGGAGGAAGTGGAGACGCTCGTCACCACGCCGATTGAAACGGCGATGAACGGTGCTCCCGGCGTGCAGCGGGTGCGCTCGTCGTCGGGCGTGGGCCTGTCCATCGTCTACGTGGAGTTCGACTGGGGGACGGACATCTACCTGGACCGGCAGCTCGTGTCCGAGCGGCTTCAAGTCGCGCGCGAGCGGCTGCCGCGCGACGTGACGCCGCACCTGGCGCCGGTGTCCTCCATCATGGGCGAAATCCTGCTGCTCGGCGTGCAGAGCGAGGGCGGGCGCACGTCGCCGCTGGACTTGCGCACCCTGGCGGACTGGACCATCCGCCAGCGCCTGCTGACGATTCCGGGCATCGCCCAGGTGACGGTGCTGGGCGGCGGCGTGAAGCAGTTCCAGGTGCGCGTGGACCCGGAGAAGCTCCTGTCCTTCGGGCTCACCTTCGAGGAGGTGGAGCGCGCGGCCGGGCTCGCCCAGGGCAACACCACGGGTGGCTTCGTGGACAAGGGCGGCCGTGAGTACCTCGTGCGCAACCTCGCGCGCAGCGCGTCCGTGGAGGACCTGGCGAACACCGTGGTCGCGGTGCGCGACGGCGTGCCGGTGCGCCTGTCCCAGGTGGGCGAGGTGGTGGTGGGCCCGGCGGTGAAGCGCGGCGACGGAGGGATGAACGGCCAGCCCGCGGTCATCCTCGCGGTGCAGAAGCAGCCCGGCGCCAGCACGCTGGAGCTGACGGAGAAGGTGGAGGCCGCGGTGAAGGACCTCCAGGCCACGCTGCCCGCGGACGTGCGGGTGCGGACGCTCTTCCGGCAGGCGGACTTCATCCACTCCGCCATCGGCAACGTGGCCGAGGCCCTGCGCGACGGCGCGCTGCTGGTGGTGGTGGTCCTCTTCCTCTTCCTCGTCAACCTGCGCACCACGGCGATTACGCTCACCGCGATTCCGCTGTCCCTGGTCATCACCGCGCTGGTGATGAAGGCGTTCGGCCTGTCCATCAACACGCTGACACTGGGCGGGCTCGCGGTGGCCATCGGTGAGCTGGTGGACGACGCCATCGTCGACGTGGAGAACGTCTACCGGCGCCTCAAGGAGAACCGGGCGAAGGAGCACCCCGAGTCCACGCTGCGCGTCATCTACCGCGCGTCGTCCGAGGTGCGCGGCTCCATCGTCTTCGCCACGCTCATCGTGGTGCTGGTGTTCATCCCACTGTTCGCGCTGGGCGGCATCGAGGGCCGGCTCTTCGCGCCCCTGGGCGTGGCCTACATCGTGTCCATCCTCGCGTCGCTGCTGGTGTCGCTGACGGTGACGCCGGCGCTCTGCGCGTACCTGCTGCCGAAGGGCCGCTTCCTTGAGCACGGCGACGGCGCGCTGGTGCGGTGGCTGAAGGCGCGGGCGAAGCGGGTGCTGGAGGTGGCGCTGGCGCACCCCCGTCCGGTGATGACGGGCGCGGTGGTGCTGGTGCTCGCGGCGGCGGCGGTGGTGCCCTTCCTCGGGCGCTCCTTCCTGCCGCCCTTCAACGAGGGCACCGCCACGGTGACGCTGATTGCTCCGCCCGGCACGTCGCTGGAGGAGTCCAACCGCTTCGGTCTGCTGGCCGAGCGCCTCATCGCCGCCGTGCCCGAGGTGGAGACGGTGGGCCGGCGCACCGGCCGCGCCGAGCAGGACGAGCACGCCGAGGGCGTCCACTACTCGGAGCTGGACGTGGACTTCAAGGAAGGGGACGGCCGCCCGCGCGACGTGGTGCTCGCGGAGATTCGCGAGCGGCTGGCCCAGCTCCCTGGCATGTCCGTGTCCGTGGGGCAGCCCATCTCCCACCGCCTGGACCACCTGCTGTCGGGCATCCGCGCGCAGGTGGCGGTGAAGCTCTTCGGGCAGGACCTGGACGTGCTGCGCGGCAAGGCGGAGGAGGTGCGCAACGTCATGTCCGGTGTGCCCGGCATCGTCGACCTCCAGGTGGAGCAGCAGACGCTGATTCCCCAGCTCCAGGTGAAGCTGAAGCGCGAGGAGGCGGCGCGGCTGGGCGTGCAGCCCGGCGCCATGGCGGAGCAGCTGGAGAAGGCCTTCAACGGCGTGGTGGTGGGGCAGGTGCTGGAAGGGCAGCGCACGTTCGACGTGCTCGTGCGCTACGACGAGCGGGCGCGCGTGGACGCGGAGGCCTTCCGCCGGGCGCTGGTGGACACGCCGTCGGGCGCGCGGGTGCCCGTGGCCGCGGTGGCGGACGTGGTGGAGTCGCAAGGCCCCAACGTCATCCACCACGACCACCTGCAGCGGCGCATCGTGGTGATGGCCAACGTGGCGGGCCGCGACCTGGGCAGCGCGGTGGAGCAGGTGCGTGAGCGTGTGGCCGCGCAGGTGTCGCTGCCACCCGGCGCCTTCGTCACCTACGAGGGCCAGTTCGAGAGCCAGCAGTCCGCCACGCGGCTCATCGCGCTGCTGTCACTGCTGTCGGTGGGCGGCATGTTCCTCGTCCTGTACGCGCACTTCCGCTCGGTGCGGCTCGTGCTCCAGGTGATGCTCAACATCCCGCTGGCGCTGGTGGGCAGCGTGACGGCGGTGGTGCTCACTGAGCAGCCTCTGTCGGTGGCAACGCTGGTCGGCTTCATCACCCTGTGCGGCATCGCCAGCCGCAACACCATCATGCTCATCTCCCACTACCTCCACCTGGTGGAGGTGGAGGGCGAGCGCTTCAGCAAGGACCTGGTGCTGCGCGGCTCGCTGGAGCGGCTGGTGCCGGTGCTGATGACGGCGCTGACGGCGGGGCTGGCGCTGGTGCCGCTGGCGCTCGCGTCGGGCGCGCCGGGCAAGGAGATTCTGCACCCGGTGGCGACGGTCATCCTCGGGGGGCTCATCAGCTCCACCCTGCTGGACTTGCTCGTCACGCCGGCCGTGTTCTACCGCTTCGGGCGTCCGGCCCTGGAGCGCTACCTGGCGCGCAAGGCGGTGGCGCGCGCCGAAGAGGACACCGGTCTTCCGGAGGCGGCGCCTTCGGGGGAGCGGCTCGCGGGTTCGCTGTGAGGCAACGGGATTCTGGAGTCGGAGGACGTATGAAGAAGCGAATCATCGCCGCGGTGATGGCCCTGGGGCTGGTGGCCGCGTGCAGCAAGAAGGACGCGCCCGCGGAGGCTCCGGCTCCGGCCGCGAAGTCGCACTCCGCCGCCGCGCCTCATGCCCACACGGCCCCGCATGGCGGGCTCGTGGAATCCACGGCGCGTGGCCACGTGGAGCTGGTTGCGGCGCGGGGCGGCACGTACCGCGTCTACCTGCTGGACGACGCGCTCAACGTTCGTCCGGTGGACGGCGCCACCGGCACCGTGAAGGTGGCGAAGGGCGGCTACCCGGACGTGAAGCTCGTGCCCGCGGGTGACCACCTGGAGGGCCAGGGGCCGGAGCACACGGACGAGCACCTCGCCATGGTGGTGACGGTGGTGAAGGACGGGAAGCCGGAGGTGGCGCGCTTCACCGCGCACCTGGGGGCGAACGGCCATGCGACGGCCGGTGGAGCCTCCGCGCCGATGCAGGCGCACGACCACACGCCGCTGCACGGCGGCATCGTGGCCATGAGCGGGGACACGCACCTGGAGGTGGTGTCGCTCAAGTCCGGCGAGGTGCGCGTCTGGGTGACGGACGCCTTCCGCCAGCCGGTGCCCATTGATGGGAAGAAGGGCACGGTGGAGACGGGCACGGTCTCCGCGCCGCTCGTCCCCGAGCCCTCGGGTGCGTTCCTCACCGGAAAGCTTCCTCCCGCGGACGCCGAGCGCGAGGTGACGGTGCGACTGCCGATGCCGGACGACCCCGAGTACTTCATCGGCTTCATGCTCACGCCGATGGACGCTCCGAAGTCGGCTCCGGCCGGCGCGGTGGTGCGGGCCGGCGAGGTGCAGGAGGTCACCATTACCGTGCAGGGCGGCTATCAGCCCAGCGAGGTGGTGCTGAAGCAGGGCGTGCCGGCGCGGCTGCGCTTCGTGCGCAAGGACTCGGGCGGGTGCGGGGACGAATTGCTCATTCCCGCTTTTGGGGTCAAGAAGCCGCTGCCGGGCCTCACGGAGACGGTCGTGTCGCTGGTGCCGGACAAGGCGGGCACCTTCGCGTTCACCTGTGGCATGCAGATGATGAAGGGCACCCTGGTGGTGAACTAGCAGGAGCCGACACCGTGGAACCGCGGAACATGGGCGAGGTGGACGAGGCGGCGCGACCCGCCGGAGACGAGGTGACGCGTGCGCTGGTGGACAACCACCGCCGCTTCCTCGCCTTCCTGGAGCGGCGCGTGGGCAGCAAGGCCGTGGCGGAGGAAATCCTCCAGGCCGCCTTCGTGAAGACGCTGGAGAAGGGTGGGGTGCCCTCCGACGAAGAGGGCGCGGTGACGTGGTTCTACCGGCTGCTGCGCAACGCGCTGGTGGACCACTACCGCCGTCAGGCCGCGGAAGGGCGCGCCCTGGAGCGCGAGGCGCGCGAGGCGGAAGAGGCCTCCGAGGACCCCGAGCTGAAGCAGACCGTGTGCGCCTGCGTGGGCGACCTGCTGCCCACGCTCAAGCCCGAGTACGCGGACATGGTGCGCCAGGTGGACCTGGAGGAGCGCAGCGTCCCGGACGTCGCCCGGGATGCGGGCATCACCGCGAACAATGCGGGCGTGCGGCTGCACCGGGCGCGGCAGGCGCTGAAGAAGCAGCTGGAGAGGAGCTGTGGGACCTGCGCCTCGCACGGCTGCCTGGACTGTTCGTGCAAGAAGTCACGCGCGTGAGCCGGTGAGACGGGGCTTGCGGACGCCCCGGGCCCGGCGTTGAATGAGGGCAGGTGCCGAGGGGCGCCTGACCCGAAAAAGACGACGTCACCCTCACTCGTTTGTGGCAGTGCGAACCATTCCTGAGGCGTTCCTTCCACGGCCCATTCTCGGGTGAGGGCCGGTCACGAGGGATTTGCCATGGGAACCGTCTCCCGCGCCGCCGCGCCGCTCTCCCTCCAGGAATGCAAGGTGCGCGCATCGCTCCTCCTCAAGGAGCTGGGCTCGCCCGAGGTCTCTCGCGCCACGCGGGCCGCTGAGCGGCTGCGCACGCTTCCTCCCTTCGCGTCCCTGTCGCCGGGGGAGCTGATCGCCCGAAGGGACTCGGTGCAGCGCAAGCACGCGCTGGCGGTCATCGCCCGTGAGCAGGGCTTCGCGTCGTGGGCGGAGCTGAAGGCCGCGCGCGAGGCGGACGCCGCGTCCGGCGTGGACTTCGAGGCCCTGCTGTCCCGGGTCGGCGGCCTCTTCCTCAACCGCTGGTTCCCCACCTACGAGGCCGCGCTCGCGTCGCTGCGAGCGGACGGGGGCTACCTCTTCCCGTTCCGCCAGCAGTTCTTCGTCTGCGAGGCGAGCCTCCTCGAGACGCTCGGCGTGGATGTCACCGACCCCGATTGGGCCCGGACCGGGCCCGACTGGATGGAGCCGCTGGACCGGGCCGCCCACGCGCGGCTCGCGGAGCGGCTCGCCCGGCTCGCCGAATCCCTTCCCTCAAACCGAAACAGAAAGGTCCCCATGTCCTCTGACAATCCCTCCGCGAATCCCCAGTCGGCAGGTGGCAAGGCGAACCGCTCCGAGCTGAAGCGCGCGTACAAGGAGAAGCCGCCACCGATGGGCGTGTTCGCCGTGCGCAACCGCGCCAATGGCAAGGTGCTCGTCGGCTCCAGCCTCAACGTCGAGGGTTCTCTCAACCGCATCCGCTTCGAACTGACCACCGGCATGCCCCGCATCCCCGCGCTGCTGGAGGACTGGAAGCGCTACGGCGCCGACAACTTCTCCTTCGAGGTGCTCGACGTGCTGCCTCCCGCGGAGGAGCCCGGGGGCGACCCGAAAGAGGAACTGAAGGTGCTGGAGGCGCTCTGGTTGGACCGGCTCAAGCCCTACGGCGACGCGGGCTACAACGAGCCGCCTCCACCGGAGCCCGTGAAGAAGAGCTGAGTGGCGACACAGGGGAACTGGATGCGCTCTGGCGGGAGTGCCTCCAGGACCCGCTGCCCTGGCGAGCGCCACCCGTCCGGGGTGTGTTCCGGGCGGGCGGGGACCTGCCGCCCTGGAAAAGGGCGGTTACCTCTCTTCGGAGGAGCCCGCTGTAAGAGCCGGCGGGGTGCTTCGTTCGCCCATGCGAAAGGAGCAGTGAAGCCCCATGTCCCACTCGCATCCGCACCCCCACACGCACCACCACCCCACGCCGCCTCCCTCCTCGGGCGAGCAGGCGCACGCCATCGACCCCATCTGCGGGATGAAGGTGGACCCGAGTGCTCCCAAGGGGGGCAGCCTGGAGCACGAGGGGCAGACGTACTTCTTCTGCAACCCGAAGTGCCGGGAGCGCTTCCGCGCGGACCCGGCGCGCTACCTCTCGCCCAGGCCCGCCGAGCCGGAGCCGCCCGCGGCCCCAGGGACGATGTACGTGTGCCCCATGGACCCGGAGGTCCGTCAGGACCACCCGGGCGCATGCCCGAAGTGCGGCATGGCGCTGGAGCCCGAGTCCCCGCCCACGCTGGAGGCCCGCGTCGAGTACGTGTGCCCTATGCACCCGGAGGTGGTGCGCGACGGCCCGGGCAGCTGCCCCATCTGCGGCATGGCGCTGGAGCCGCGCACCGTGCTGCCCGAGGAGGCGCCGGACCCGGAGCTCCAGTCCATGCGCCTGCGCTTCCGTGTGGGCCTGGGCCTGACGCTGCCGCTGCTCGGGCTGGCCATGTCGGACATGATTCCCGGCCAGCCGGTGCAGCACGCGGTGCCCGCGTCCGTGCTGGCCTGGGCGCAGCTCGTGCTGGCCACGCCGGTGGTGCTCTGGGGCGGCTGGCCCTTCTTCCAGCGCGGCTGGGCTTCCGTCCGCAACCGGCACCTCAACATGTTCACCCTCATCGCGCTGGGCACGGGCGCGGCGTACCTCTTCAGCGTCTTCGCCACGCTGCTCCCCAACGCCCTGCCGCACGGGCTGCGCACGGGGCACGGAGGCACGGCGCCGCTGTACTTCGAGGCCGCCGCCGTCATCGTCACCCTGGTGGCGCTGGGGCAGGTGCTGGAGCTGCGGGCCCGTCACGCCACGTCCGGCGCGCTGCGTGCGCTCTTGAGCCTGGCTCCGGCCATCGCTCGGCGCATCCGCGAGGACGGATACGAGGAGGACGTGCCGCTCACGCACGTCCACGTCGGAGACAGGCTGCGCGTGCGCCCCGGTGAGAAGGTGCCGGTGGACGGCGTGGTGCTGGAGGGCGCCAGCGCGGTGGACGAGTCCATGGTGACGGGCGAGTCCCTCCCGGTGGAGAAGACTCCGGGCGAGAAGGTGACGGGCGGCACGGTGAATGGCACGGGCTCGCTGGTGATGCGGGCGGAGCGCGTGGGGAAGGACACGCTGCTGTCGCGCATCGTCCAGCGGGTGAGCGAGGCGCAGCGCACCCGCGCGCCGATTCAGCGGCTGGCGGACAAGGTGGCGGGCATCTTCGTGCCCGTGGTCATCGCGGTGGCGGTGGTGACGGCGGTGGTGTGGGGCGTGTGGGGGCCGGAGCCCCGGCTGGCGCACGCGCTGGTGAACGCGGTGGCGGTGCTCATCATCGCCTGCCCGTGCGCGCTGGGCCTGGCCACGCCCATGTCCGTCATGGTGGGCACGGGCCGGGGCGCGCAGACGGGCGTGCTCATCCGCGACGCCGCGGCGCTGGAGCGGCTGGAGGCGGTGGACACGCTGGTGGTGGACAAGACGGGCACGCTCACCGAGGGCAAGCCGCGCCTCGTGTCCGTGGTGCCGGCCCCGGGCTTCGACGAGGCGCGCCTGCTGCGGCTCACCGCAAGCCTGGAGCGCGGCAGCGAGCACCCGCTGGCGGCGGCCATCGTCGAGGGCGCGAAGGAGCGGGGCTCCGTGCTGACGAAGGTGGAGGACTTCCGCTCGCACACCGGCCAGGGCGTCACCGGCCGGGTGGGCGGCGCCGAGGTGGCACTGGGCAACGCGGCGCTGATGAAGGCTCGCGGTGTGGACGTGGGCGACCTGGGCGCGCGGGCCGAGGCGCTGCGCGGCGAGGGGCAGACGGTGGTGCTGGTGGCGGTGGATGGGCACATGGCGGGGCTGCTCGGCGTGGCGGACCCGGTGAAGGCGTCCACGCCCGAGGCCCTGGAAATGCTGCGCCACGAGGGGCTGCGCGTGGTGATGCTCACGGGCGACAGCCAGACGACGGCGGAGGCGGTGGCGCGGCGGCTGGGCATCACCGAGGTCATCGCCGGGGTGCTGCCGGAGGCGAAGGGCGACGTGGTGCGGCGGCTCCAGGGGGAAGGGCGCGTGGTGGCCATGGCGGGCGACGGCGTCAACGACGCGCCCGCGCTGGCGCAGGCGGACGTGGGCATCGCGATGGGTACGGGCACGGACATCGCGATGGAGAGCGCGGGCGTCACGCTGGTGAAGGGAGACCTGCGCGCCATCGCCCGGGCGCGGAGGCTGAGCCGGGGGACGCTGGGCAACATCCGGCAGAACCTCTTCTTCGCCTTCATCTACAACCTGCTGGGTGTGCCGCTGGCGGCGGGCGTGCTGTATCCCTTCTTCGGCCTGCTGCTCAGCCCCATCTTCGCCAGCGCGGCGATGAGCCTCTCGTCGGTGTCCGTCATCGCCAACGCGCTCCGGCTGCGCAAGCTGGAGCTGTAGTTCCTCGGACGGGGTGGCGCCCGCCGGGTCGGCTCCCGGCGGGCGTGGTGCTTCCTCCCGGCGCGCGGTGTCCCCAGCTTCAGACTCGAGGGGGGCTGTCCCATGCGCGTTCGACTCCTGGTCGTGTCGTTGTGGCTGCTCGCCGTCCCGCTCGGGGCGGGTGCGCAGGCGCCACCGCAACCTTCGCCGCCTCCTCCCGTCGAGGAGGAAGGCACGCAGCCCATTACCGGGGAGCGGCCCGTTCCGGGGGCGCCCGAGGACGTCGGAGAGCACGAGCAGGCGTGCCATCCCGTTCCTCCCACGGGCGCGGTGGGCAGTCCTCCCAGCGCGAGTGAAGAGCCGCCCGGCATCGGGGGCTCGGGCACCGTGGCTCCGGCGCCGGACGAGAAGAAGTCGCCCACCTGTCCCTGCCTGCCCGAGGACCCGGCCGGCCCCTGCCCCTGTCCCCTCCATGGGAACCCCGCGATGAGGCCGTGCCCGCCCGGAGACGCGGAGGTCTCCGGGTGTCAGCCGCGTCCGGAGCAGTAGCGTGGGAGGGGTGGGGCCCGCCCGGACCCGGGCTCGCCCCGCTGACGCGAAGGCAGGCGTGCCGGCGGCCCTCGTCAGCCCTCCTCCAGGGGATGCCCCATCTTGGAGCTTGGACCCCCAACATCGAGAGGTGAGCCATGGCTCCTGCCGAGGCAGTGAGACCCGACAAGGACATGCAGCAGTGCATCCAGGCGTGCCTGGAATGCCACCGCGTCTGCCTGGAGACGGTGACGTATTGCCTGCGCAAGGGCGGCAAGCACGCGGAGGCGAGTCACATCCGCCTCCTGATGGACTGCGCGGAAATCTGTCAGACGAGCGCGAACTTCCTGCTGCGTGGCTCGGAGCTGCACACCCGCACGTGCTTCGCCTGCGCGGAGGTATGCCAGCGCTGTGCCGACTCCTGCGCCGCCATGGGCGAGGACTCGATGATGAAGGCGTGCGAGGACATGTGCCGCCGGTGCGAGGAGTCCTGCCGGAAGATGGATGGGGGGCTCATGCCCCAGGTGCCCAATCCGGAGGCCGCCCAGCGCGCGGCGGACCTGCCGGCATAGCGGACGCTCCACGCAGTCCCGGCGTGGCGACCCCACGAGGGTGGGATTAGAGTGCCTCCCATGACTCCTCGCGAGGAGGCGCGCGCCCCCGGTGCGCCCGCCGGTCACGTCTCCGTTGTCCACCTGCCGAACGCCTGGTTCATCCTCTGCGCCTCGAGTGAGCTGGGGAGCAAGCCGCTGGCCCGCACGCTCCAGGGCATGCCGCTCGTGCTCTTCCGGGGCGAGGGCGGCAAGCCCGCGGCCCTGATGGACCGCTGTCCGCACCGCAACGTGCCGCTGTCGCTCGGCCGCGTGAAGGAGGGCCAGCTCCAGTGCGGCTACCACGGCTGGCGCTTCGACACCGAGGGCCAGTGCCGCATGATTCCGGGCTTCCTCGGCGAGCCCGGCGCCCGGGCCCGCTGCGCCACCGCGTACGCCACCCGCGAGCAGGACGGCTTCGTCTGGGTCTACTCCTCGCCTGGCGTGGTGCCGACGACGGAGCCCTATCGCTTCCCGCTGCTGGAGGCGCGCGAGTACACCACCGTGCGCCGCATCCTCCGCGCGCCCGGCACGCTGCACGCCACGCTGGAGAATACGCTGGACGTGCCGCACACCGCGTACCTCCACGGCGGGCTGTTCCGCACCGAGGAGAAGCGCAACGAGATTGACGTGGTGGTGCGCCGGAGCGCCGACAAGGTGGAGGCGGAGTACATCGGCGAGCCGCGCCCCAGCGGGCTCGTGGGAAAGTTGCTGGCACCCGGTGGCGGCGAGGTGCAGCACTTCGACCGCTTCCTGATGCCGTCCATCGCCCAGGTGGAGTACCGGCTGGGAGAGGGCAGCCACATCATCGTCACCTCGGCGATGACGCCCGTGTCGGACTTCGACACGATGGTGTACGCGGTGGTGACGTTCCGCCTGCCGCTGCCGCGCTGGCTGACGCGCGCGGTGCTCCCGTTCGCGATGCCGGTGGCGCTCCACATCTTCGGCCAGGACGCGCGCATCCTGAAGACGCAGACGGAGACCATCCGCCGCTTCGGCACGGAGTCGTACGCCTCGACGGAGATCGACGTCCTGGGGCCCGGCATCCTCCGCCTGCTGCGCGCCGCGGAGAAAGAGAAGCCCGGCGCCGTGGGTGACGCCGTGCACGAGACGCGGCTGAAGATGCGGACCTGATTCATGCCGCGGCGGGCAAGCGCACGAGGGGGCCCGTAGGAGCAGCCATTCACCATCGCGGCTGCTCGGGCACTTTGCGTTCGCCGCGCGTGTACTTCCCGCGAGCAGATGGGCACCTGCCCTGGGCGAACAGGCTTCACGGGCTGGTGCACGCGGAATGGACGTTCCGTTCCAGGTGGGAGCGGCCGGCGGCTGGGGCAGGTCCTGGCGGAATGGACGTTCCATTCCGGCCAGGGCTCCAGGGGCTGGCCTGCCCCCGGGCTTTTGACGTTTCGACCATGCCCGCCGCACCCTGCCGCCTCAGGAAGGGCGAGGTGGCTCCGCGGCACGCCACATCCGCATCCTGAATGAGCCCGGTTCGCCTTGACCTCTCTGGGGTGGGGCTGGACGCCGGTGAACTGTAAGAGCCCGACGCCTGCCGCGTTTGCGCGGATGTACGCGGCGGCGGGCCCGTGAGGCGGTTCCGTCGCATCACCGGGAACGAAATTCCGCGCCTGTAAGTCGCCGGCCCGTGCCGCGTTTGCAGCGCTGAATCCTCGCTCCGCTCGAAAGGAACCTCGTCATGAACAAGCTCCTCGTCCTGTCCCTCCTGTCGCCCTTGTCCGCTTGCGCCGCCACGTCCTGGAGCGCGCTCGACGCGGACTCCGCGTCTCCCACGTCCCTGAAGGCCCCGGAGGCACCGCGTCCCACCCTGGCAACCGTGCTGGCCGATGCCGACCCCCTGCGTGCACCTTCGGGGGGTGCGTCCGGCGCCATCACCACGGGTGACGGGCACGCAGGCCATCACGGGCATCACGGGGCGGCGGGGCCGGGTGTCGTGGAAGGGCAGGGGACCGGGCACACGGGGCACGGCACCGGGGCATCTGATTCACATGCGGGTCATGGCAGCCACGCGGGGCGCGGCACGACCGGGAGCACGAATGCCCATTCGGGGCTCGGTCAACATGCTGGCCATGACGGGCACGGTACGGCTGGGACCCCGGGTAACCACGCAGGCCATGACGAGCAAGGAGCAGCCAAGGCTCCAGACGCCCACGCGGGCCACGGTGGCCAAGTGAACCACGATGGCCGTGGCACGACCCAGGCTCCCGATGCCCAGGCGGGCCACGGCGAGCACTCCGGCCACGACAAGTCCACCACCCCTACGGGGCAGCGGGACGCGCACTCCGGGAACTCGTCCGCCGCGCCTGCTCCCAGCCACCAGCACCACCACTAGCCACACGCGACGGAAGAACTCGCCATGAAGACCTCGACACTCTCTCGCTGGAAGCGCCCCGCCGCCGGCACCCTGCTGGCCTCCGCCCTCGCCCTGGGCGGATGCGTCACCGTCCCCCTGGCCAGCGATGCGCGCGATGTGCACACGACGCTCGGCGCCCGCTGGACGCCCGGTGTTCCGGTGAGCGCGCTCTCGGGCGAGGTCTCGCGCCAGGACACGGACACCGAGGTCCGGACGCTGCTGTCCCAGCCGCTCACCGCCGACAGCGCCGTCCGCGTCGCCCTGCTGAACAACCGCGAGGTGCGCGCAGCGATGCACGACCTGGGCGTGGCCACCGGCAACCTCGTGCAGGCGAGCCTCCCGCCCAACCCGGAGGTCGAGCTGGAGCTGCGCAAGCCCACCGAGGGCGACGACCCCGTCCAGGCGGACATCGGGCTCGAGTACGACCTGTCCGAGCTCATCCTCCTGCCGCTCCGTCGAGGCGCCGCCCAGGCGGAACGCTCCGCCGAGCGCGCTCGCACGGCGGGCACGGTGTTGGAGCTGGCATACCGCACGAGGCTGGCCTTCCTGGAGGTGCAGGCGCGCCAGCAGCAGCTGGAGCTGCGCAACCGCGCCCTGCAATCCGCGCAGGCCGGTTACGGCACGGCGGTGGAGCTGGAGAAGGCGGGCAACATCCCCGCGCTCACCCTGGCCAACGAGCGCTCCGCCGTGGAGTCCGCGCGGCTGGCCGTGGCCGAGTCCGAGAGCGCCTTGCTGGACGCGCGCGAGGCGCTCAACGTGCTGCTGGGCCTGTTCGGCCCGGACACCGCATGGACCGTGGCCGCGCCGCTGGCCGACCCGGCGGAAGTCCAGGAGCCGGGCGAAGGGCTGGAGGCCCGCGCCATCGAGGCGAGCCTCGACCTGGCCGAGCTGCGCGGACGCATGGAGTCCGCCGACCGGCGCCACCAGCTCGCGCGCACGGAGGGCCTCCTGCCCCACCTGTCCGGCGGCTTCCACGGAGAGAGGGACGAGGACCGCTGGGAGCTGGGCGCGCACCTCACCGTCGGTCTGCCGGTGTTCGACCGCAAGCAGGGCGAGCGCATGGCGGCGCTCTCCTCGCGTGAATCGCTGAAGGCCCGCTACGAGGCCACGGCCACCGCCATCCGCTCCTCACTGCGTCAGGCGCGGGGGCGCGTGGAGTCCACCGCCCGCCGCGCCCGGCACGTGCGAGACGTGCTCCTGCCCGCCCGTACCCGGGCGCTCGACGAGACGGTGCTCCAGTACAACGCCATGCAGGTCGGCGTCTTCGAGGTGCTGCGCGCCCAGGCCGCGGTGACGGACGCGGCCAGCACCTACGTGGAGACGTCGCTCGAACACCACCGCGCCCGCTCCGCGCTGGAGCAGCTCCTGGCGGGCCGCCACCAGGGCCTGGAGCTGGGGCCCTCGCGCGTCTCCGTCACCACCAACGCCTCCGCCGCCGCTCCGGCGGATGCGCACTGACCTTCGCCTTCACGGCACTTCCGATTCGAAGAGGACCCGACACCATGGACCGCAGGGAATTCATGCAGCTGGGAGCACTCGCCGGGGGCACGTTGCTGGCCCGCCGCGCGCTCGCCGAGCAGACGCCGCTCGCACCCGCGCGCGCCGCGAAGCCGCGCATCATCGCACCGGGCGGGCAGGTGGCCGTCACCACGCCCAATGGCTCCACGCTGCCCTGGAAGAACGTGGGCGGCGTGAAGGTGGGCCACCTGGTGGCGATGCCGGTGAAGCACACCTTCGCGCCCGGGCTGGAGGTGGAGGCGTGGGGCTACAACGGCTCAACGCCGGGTCCCACCATCGAGGCGCTGGAGGGAGACCGCGTCCGCATCTACGTCACCAACCGCCTGCCCGAGCCCACCACCGTGCACTGGCACGGGCTCATCGTCCCCAACGGGATGGACGGCGTGGCCGGGCTCACCCAGCGCCCCATCCCTCCGGGGGAGACCTTCGTCTACGAGCTCACGCTGAACCGGCCGGGCACGTACATGTATCACCCGCACTACGACGAGATGACGCAGATGGCGCTCGGGATGATGGGGATGTTCATCGTCCACCCGAAGCGCCCGCGCGGACCGCGCGTGGACCGCGACTTCGCGCTGATGACGCACGAGTGGAAGGTGCTGCCGGGAATGCGCCGGCCGGACCCCACCGCGATGAGCGACTTCAACGTCCTCACGTTCAACTCGAAGGCCTTTCCGGCCACCGCGCCGCTCGTCATCGGACGCGGGGAGCGGGTGCGCATCCGCCTGGGCAACCTCTCCGCGATGGACCATCACCCCATCCACCTGCACGGCCTGTCCTTCGAGATGACCGGCACGGATGGAGGCGAGGTCCCCGAGTCCGCGCGCTACCCGGAGACGTCCGTGCTGGTGCCCGTGGGCAGCACGCGCACCATCGAGTTCGTCGCGGAAGAGGCCGGCGACTGGGCCATGCACTGCCACATGACCCACCACGTGATGAACCAGATGGGGCACGCGGCCCCGGTGACGCTGGGCACGGACGCGCGAGCCATCGACAAGCGGGTGCAGGGGCTGGTGCCGGGCTACATGACGATGGGGCACCAGGGCATGGGCGAGATGGCCGAGATGGGCATGCCGATGCCGGCCAACAGCATCCCCATGATGGGCGGCAAGGGGCCGTTCGGCACCATCGACATGGGCGGCATGTTCACCCTGCTCAAGGTGCGCGAGAACCCGGAGGCCGAGGACGGCAGCGGCTGGTATGTGCACCCCCGAGGCACCGTGGCCGACAAGGCCGACCCATCGCGGCTGGCGGCGGACGGCATCGACACGGACGTCCGCTTCGGCTGAGTCCCTCGCGATTTCGACGTGCGGTTCATCCCCGTCGCGCCCCACCGGGTGAGCCGGGGTCGGCGGTGGAGGGGGCATCCACGTCGATGCCGTCCCGCCGCAGTTCGTCCGAGCTCGCCGCCACGGCGACGGTGCCGGGCGGGTTGTCGTACCAGCCCGGGTCCTCGTTGCTCGCGAGCCGCTCGCGCACCTTGAGGACGGTGAACATGCCGCCCATGGTGATGGTGTCGTGCTTGCCCTTCGCGCCGACCATGGGAATGGAGTTGGCGGGCACGGCCATGCCCATGTCCGCCATCTCGCCCATGCCGGTCTGGCCCATGGTCATGTAGCCCGGCAGCAGCGTGCGCACCCTCGCGTCCAGGCCTCCGGGCTTCACGCCAATCATGTTGGGGATGTCGTGGCCCATCTGGTTCATCAGGTGGTGCGTCATGTGGCAGTGCATGGCCCAGTCGCCGGGCTCGTCGGCGACGAACTCGATGGTGCGCGTGCTGCCCACCGGCACCAGCACCGTCGTCTCCGGCCACTGCGCGGACTCGGCGATGCGGCCTCCGTCCGTCTCGGTGATGCGGAACTGGTAGCCGTGCAGGTGGATGGGGTGGTGGTCCGTCGCGGAGAGGTTGCCCAGGCGGATGCGCACGCGCTCGCCCTGACGCACCACGAGCGGCTCCGTGCCGGGGAACGCCCTGGCGTTCATGGTGAGCACGTTGAAGTCCGTCATCTCGTTCGGGTTGGGCCGGCGGGTGCCCGCGTCGATGCGCCACTCGTGCAGGAGGATGGCGAAGTCGCGGTCGATGCGAGGGCCCACGGGCCGGCGCGGGTGGATGACGAACAGCCCCGCCATGCCGAGCGCCATCTGCGTCATCTCGTCATGGTGCGAGTGGTACATGCCCATGCCGGACTGGCGCACGGTGAACTCGTAGCGGAACGTCTCTCCCGGAGCGATGGCCTTCTGGTTGAGACCGCCCACGCCGTCCATGCCGTTGGGCAGCAGGATGCCGTGCCAGTGCACGGTGGTGCCCGCGGGCAGCCGGTTGGTGACGTAGAAGCGGACGCGGTCTCCCTCCACCACCTCGATGGTGGGCCCGTGCACCCGGCCGTTGTAGCCCCAGCAGAAGGCTCGCAGGCCCGGCGCGAACTCGTGGTCCACCTCCTCGGCTACGAGGTGGAAGACCTTCACGCCGTCCACGACCTTCCACGGCAGCTTCGAGCCGTTGGGCACGACGACGGGCCGGTAGTCGCGGTCCGGCATTCCGGGGCGCTGCCAGTCTTGCCTCGCGTAGCGTCGGCCGGTGTCGGCGGCGGACCCCTCGCGGGGCCGGTGCGCGCCCGGGACGTCCGACTGCGCGTGGGCCGCGGAGCCCCGGAGCAGCACTGCGCCACCCGCGAGTGTGGCACCCGTCGCGGACAGCATGCTCCGCCGGGTCAGCGTCCTCCCGGTGCTGTCCGTGTGCTCGGCGGGAATGGCGATGACTCCGCGGGTGTCATCCGCGCTCACCGGGGTGTCCGAGGCGTTGGACGGTGATGCGCCCGGGGCGGGCCCGGCATCAATGCTGTCCGTGCTCATGGGGATTCTCCGTGCCGCCGTCACGATGCGGGTCGTGTCCGGGCCGAGGGGGTTGGGTCTCGCTGGGGTGCGAGTGCTCCATCGGAGGCGAGGCCGGAGCGGGCCGTGAGGGCAGCGCGGGCCGTGGACTGGCCTCAGCCGTGTCACCGGGCAGCCGTCCTCCGACGAGCCGCTCCAGCTCCGCGCGCGCCATCCAGTAGTCGCGCACGGCTTCGATGTACGAGCGATATGCCTCCACCTGCTCCCGCTTCGCGGCGAGCAGCTGGTAGAGGCCGATCTGCATGGCGTTGTACTGGAGCTGCGACTGCGCGACGACCTTCTCGCGCAGGGGCAGGACGACGCGCTGGTAGCGCTCGGCGACGAGGCGGAGCGACAGCAGCCGGGCCCTCGCGGCGCGGACCTCCGAGCGCGCATTGACGGACAGCTCCGTGAGGCGCCGCTCGCCCTGGCGGTGTTGGGACTCCAGCCGGGCGATGAGCGCCTGGCGCTGGTCGAAGATGGGCAGCTCCAGCGACAGGGTGGGGCCGAAGAGGCGCGGGCCGTCCGCGTCCTGGTGCGTGTGGACGCCCACCTCGACGCGCCCGAAGAAGCGCGTGCTCCGCGCCAGCTCCAGCGCGTTCCATAGCATCGCGGCCTGCTTCCGGGCCGCGTCGATGTCCAGCCGCTGCTTGATGGCGAGCGACTCCAGCCGCTCCAGTGGAGTCTCCTGCTCCGGAAGCGCGGGGAGGCTCGCGGACACCGTCCACCGCGTGCGCGGACCCCAGAGGCCGAGCAGTCGGTTGAGGTGCTCCCGGTCCTCCACCAGCGTCAGCTCCTCCTGCGCGAGGACGAGCCGGGCCTCCTCGGCGGCGGCCTGCTCGGTGGCCAGCTCCAGCTCGGTGATGTTGCCGGCTTCGTGCTGGCGCGTCGCCAGCTCGGCCGCGGCCTCCGCGGCCTGCAACACCATGCGCCGTAGCTCCACGAGCTGCTGGCGCGCCTGCACCTCGCTGAACGTCTTGCGCACCTCGGCCGCGGTGGCGAGCGCCTCATGCGCCACGCGCAGCGTGTCCGCCATGAACTGCTCCTGCGCCACGCGCTTGCGCAGCGGCAGGGTGAAGAGGTCGACGAACTCCTGCACCAGGGAGAACTCGTGCTCCCAGATGCCGCTCCCGGAGATGGGGAAGCCGATGCTGCCGCTGAAGGTCGGGTTGGAGAGCAACCCCGCCTGCACCATGTCGGCCTGGGACACGCCCAGGTCCTCGTATGTGGCCTGGAGCGCTGGGTTGTTGAGCAGGGCGACCTCGACCGCGCGGTCAGAGGAGAGGTCTCCCGCGAGAAGTGTATCGAGGTGACGCTGCACCTCGGCGTCCTCGGGTGTGCCCTGGTTCCAGCGCGTCTTGCGTCCCAGCCGCTCCTCGACGAGGTTCGCCACCTCGGCGTGGCCGAGCTCCTTCTGGATGGAGGCACAGCCGCTCGCGAGCAGCGCGATGCAGATGCAGGCGCTGGCTCTCACGGCCGTCCTCCGTGGCCGTGCTCATGTCCGGACGGAGCGGGCCGGGGCTGCCCCGCGTCCGCCGGTGGGCGCTCCGGCTCCAGCCTCATGCCGCACTTCGGACAGGTGCCGGGCGTTTCGGACCGCACCTCCGGATGCATGGGGCACACGTAGACGGTGGCGCTGCCCGCGTCCCGAGCAGGGGCCCGCGAAGGGGCACCCTCGTGCACATGCCCCGAGGTACGGGTGCCCGCGTCTCGTGCGGAAGCTGGAGCTTCCGCGCCATGCCGTGACGCGTTCGCTCCCCGAGGTTGGGCGAAGGACGGCGTGAGAGGCGCGGGCGCCGTGAGCGTGTCCGGCGGAGAAACGGGCGGGGACTCGGGCGCATCCGGGTTCGACGGGTCGAGCGAAGCGGGCGGTCTCCTGGGCTCGGAGGCGCAGGCCGCGAGCACGAGGAGGCTCGCGAGAGCCCGGCAGGTTCGGTGCATGACGGACCTCGGGGGGTGGCGAACTCCTCGGTGGAGCAAGCCATGTGCCGGGTCATCCGCGCTCCCAGCCTCACGGGCCCTTTCACGGGACACGGGGGGGATGAACGTTTCGTGTAACCGGAGCCATCACACTGTGACGGGCCGCATCGCACGGCGTCGGGCATGGGGAGTGAGACTCGACCCGTGGGGCCGGGGCCTGTCGGGCTGCTAACGTGACGGGTGCTCCTTCCCCCGCACGGAGCGCTCCCCCACAACTCCCCGGAGTCTTCATGCCGATCTCCGTCCGTGCCGTGCTCGTTGCTCCCGTCGCAGCACTGCTGCTGACCGCCCCGCCCGCGCTGGCCACCAACTACACGCTGTGGATTCACGGGAAGAACTCCGGGGGAACCCAGCCCGGCAACTACGCGGACTTCTCCAACTGGGGCCCCAGCTCGACGGCCGCGGGTGTGAACAAGAAGGCCGTCAACTGGGATGGGCGGCAGCGCATTGGCGGGCAGAACTACCGCATCCGTGACGCGCTGGACTGCTTCTGCACCGGCACCAACTGGTGCTACATCGCCGTGCACAGCGCGGGTGACTTGCAGATTGGCTACGCGCTGTCGCTGTATGGCGGCTCGGCGCGCTACAAGAAGAACGCGATTCCCAACTCCAGCGGCGTGTGCGGCAACACGGACGGCACCACGCAGGTGGGCTGGAACATCAAGTGGGTGGACGTGGCGTCCGGCGCGGGCGGCGGCAGCGAGCTGGCGGACAAGGGCGAGTGGGCCACGAGCGACCCCATCGTCAGCGACCTGGTCACCACGACGGCGCGCTCGCTCTACAACCACAACACCACGCGCGGCATCTGGTTCTACATGTTCGCCGGCTCCAAGGGCACGTTCTACTCGGGCCTGCTGCCGGGCCAGGATGACGACGCCGTGTCCTATCACTCCACGGGTGGCGTCGCGGGCAGCGCGGGTGGGGCCTATTGCAATCCATCCGATTGGTTCTGCAACGATTTGACGACGGGCTCCGGCGCCTGCGAGGGCGGCTTCGCCAAGTGGAGCTACCACAGCGTGAAGTTCCGCGATGACGGCGAGGCCTACGGCCACGGCGCCAATGGCAACTGGGAGGGCATCGTGAGCAAGGTGCGCGCGGACGTCGTCACCTACGCGCGGTAGCCCGCGCGAGGGATTGGGCCGCCGGACCCTGGACCGGCGCTGTCTGGGAATGCTATTGCCCGGGCGCCGTGCGCCTCGCGCGGAGAAGGCCTGACAGCCTGTCAGGCCTTGCGCGGGGACGAACGCCAATCACACTCGCCTCGGGGGGGCGGGCCCGGTGTGGCCCGGCGTGTTGCTCCCGAGCGTCCGCCGGAGCCCCCATGAGT
>NZ_JABBJJ010000750.1 GCF_012933655.1 Pyxidicoccus fallax
GAGCGCGGCATCACCATCTCCACCGCGCACGTGGAGTACCAGACGAAGAACCGTCACTACGCGCACGTCGACTGCCCGGGCCACGCCGACTACGTGAAGAACATGATCACGGGCGCGGCGCAGATGGACGGCGCCATCCTGGTGGTCTCCGCGGCCGACGGCCCGATGCCCCAGACGCGCGAGCACATCCTGCTGGCCCGCCAGGTGGGCGTGCCCTACATCGTCGTCTTCCTGAACAAGGTGGACATGCTCGATGACCCCGAGCTGCGCGAGCTCGTGGAGATGGAGGTGCGTGACCTCCTGAAGAAGTACGAGTTCCCCGGTGACAGCATCCCCATCGTCCCCGGCTCGGCGCTCAAGGCGCTCGAGGGTGACACCAGCGACATCGGCGAGCCGGCGATTCTCAAGCTGATGGAGGCGGTGGACAGCTACATCCCCACCCCGCAGCGCGCCACGGACAAGCCCTTCCTGATGCCGGTGGAGGACGTGTTCTCCATCGCCGGCCGCGGCACGGTGGCCACCGGCCGCGTGGAGCGCGGCAAGATCAAGGTGGGCGAGGAAGTCGAAATCGTCGGCATCCGCCCCACGCAGAAGACGGTCATCACGGGCGTGGAGATGTTCCGCAAGCTGCTGGACGAGGGCATGGCGGGCGACAACATCGGCGCGCTGCTGCGCGGCCTGAAGCGTGAGGACCTGGAGCGTGGCCAGGTG
>NZ_JABBJJ010000751.1 GCF_012933655.1 Pyxidicoccus fallax
CCCCCTGCCCCACCCTCCTCAAATTCTCGGAACGGGCGAATTCCAGAGACGGTGCGTGCGGGGATGGACGGAGGACGCGGTGGCGCATTCAACACGCCCTGGGAAAAGCAGCAGTGGGAGGAAGCGCTCGGCGGGCCTGCTCCCACTCCAGCATGGCCGGTCGACCCGACGTGACAGGTCACCCGCCGCTCAGTGGAGGGTGCGCTTCAGGCGGCTGAGCCGCTCGTGGGTCCGCTTCTGGGCAGGCAGCAGCTCGAGCTTCACGAAGCGGCGGGCCTCGCCATGCACCTGGTCCACGTCCCGCTGGTAGTCGTGGAGGCCGTGGTCCTCGCCCTCCTCCAGGGCCTGGATGGCCGTCTTCTCCCCGAGCACATCGGCGCCCGCCTGCACGAGCTTCGCGAAGGTGCCCCACACCCCGGAGCCCTCCGCGGGCTCACCGCCCAGCTTGCGGATGCGCTCCCGGAGCTCCTCCACCCGGTGCTCGTGGTCATGCTGGCAGTCCTCCAGCGCGCCTCGGAGCCGGTCGTCCGAGACATGTCCGAGCGCCTGGCGGTACGTCTCCACGGCGGAGATTTCCCCGCGGAGGAAGGAATTGAGCGTCTCCACATCCTTGCTGGCGTGAGCCATGGGCGGCCTCCATTGCAGGTGACTGCTCGCGCAAAGGTGCGACCCACCGCGGACCGGCAGGAGGGCCTCCCCTCGTTCACCT
>NZ_JABBJJ010000752.1 GCF_012933655.1 Pyxidicoccus fallax
CGTGCATACAGTCCAGCTTGGAGCGAACTGCCTAACCGGAACTGAGTGTCAGGCGTGGAATGAGATAAACGCGGCCATAACAGCGGAATGACACCGGTAAACCGAAAGGCGGGAACAGGAGAGCGCACGAGGGAGCCATCAGGGGGAAACGCCTGGTATCTTTATAGTCCTGTCGGGTTTCGCCACCACTGATTTGAGCGTCAAATTTTGTGATGCTTGTCAGGGGGGCGGAGCCTATGGAAAAACGGCCGTTGTGCGGCCTTGTCCCTCTTCGTGCTGTCTGTCCTATGCCGTTATGTGTGCGTTGCGACCGCTCGCCGCAGCCGAACGGCAGGAGCGTAGCGACTGAGTGAGCGAGGAAGCGGAAAAGAGAACATCCCTACACTGAGCACTGACGCTCTGAGGCCTCTTATGACGAAACAACAGAAAACAGCGCTGAATATGGCTAAATTCATCCAGAACCAGTCTCTGCTCCTGTTGGAGAAGCTTAACGAGCTTGATCTCGATGTCGAAGCCGACCTTTGTGAGAAACTCCACGATGATGCGGAGCATCTTTTCCGTACACTGTCCTCGAGACTGGATGCATTACAGGATGGTAACTGATGGCCAGAGTGTCTATTAGTGAGGCTGCCCGACTGACGGGTAAGAGTAGAACAACACTGCACAGGTTAATTAAAGCAGGTGACCTG
>NZ_JABBJJ010000753.1 GCF_012933655.1 Pyxidicoccus fallax
CTCCACCTCCGGGCCCCCGGTCCTCAACCCCGTGGCGCCTCCGCCTCCCACCCGCGCCACCACTCCCTCCAAGGGCGGCCCTCCCGTCCTCACCCCGGTCGCCCCCGCTCAGGCGCCCACCCTGGGCATCCCGGACGAGGAGACCAGCCTCTGGGCCTCGCGCCCGGCTTCCGCGGCTCCGCCCCCGCTCAAGCTCGGCCCGGCCTCGCCCAAGGCGGGCGAGGAGGACCTGTGGCGCATCGTCTCCTTCGACAAGGACGTGGGCGCCGACAACCTGACGGCCTCCTTCGAGGCGGCGCTCATGCAGGTGGACTCCCACCTGGAGTCGCTCATCCGCTCGGATGTCAACCCGGCAGGCGCGGATTTCAACGAGCCCCCCGTCGAAGCCATTGTTGAAGCAACCATCGAGCCGGGGGATCCCCTGGATCCCGGGTTCAACCCCGGTGACAACGCCAGCCCAACTGGCCAGACTGCGTGGGCCGAGCCGTCCGGTGACCTGGACGACTGGGACTTCGACGAGGACGACGTGGCGGCAGATCCCTCCAATCCCGACGAGGCGGCGAAGCTCCGGCGCCAGCGCCTGCTGCGCCGCGCGATGGAGAACATGGGCGTACTCGGCTCGCGTGGCCCCGCCGTGGTGGGTGCCACACCCACGACCGACCCCGCCCAGGCC
>NZ_JABBJJ010000754.1 GCF_012933655.1 Pyxidicoccus fallax
CCATCATGCCACGTTCACCCAGCGGCGGCTGGCTGCCCATACAAGGTAGACGTCGCTCTCGCGCAGCCAGCAACCGCCTGCTGCTGGCCAAACTTCCACCTGCCCGGTCATCAGCCTACAGCGGCGACACGACCTCGACTTCATGCTGAAACACATAGGGGTCGGAGAGGAGTTCGAATGCTTCGTCGTCCGGATAGGTGACCGCGACGTGATAGTCTTCGCCAGCGAAGGCTTTGACCGCCGCGAGATCCTGCCAGTAGGTGGCAAGAAAGAAATGCGCCCATTCGCCCTGGTTTTCCTGGCGCACCAGCGCCCCCCGGTTGCCGGCGATGCTCTGAGCGTGTTCCACGCCGGTCCGCTCAAGGTGGCGGGCAAACCCCTCAGCATGTTGCAATGGCACACAGCCGTGCCAGGTCCTGACAATCATTTGCGTTCTCCTGTAGTGATAAACGTCTCACCCTAACATCGACAGGCATTTCTGGGGGAGCGCAACAATGCCGCGCTGGCAACAACACAAAATTATTTTGCCGGACGGGGATATCCTCTCACTCTGCAGTATTTTCGACTGCGGGGCAGCATTGGGCCGAATATTGCGCGGCGAGTATCACTGTTAGCTGGCGCGGAAAAAATCGTGGCTCGTCAGCCTCGGGCAGTCTTATCGATAC
>NZ_JABBJJ010000755.1 GCF_012933655.1 Pyxidicoccus fallax
CCGCGGCAGGCCGCGATCAGCCGGCCCTCGTCGCCGCCCACCTTCGCCAGCGCGTGGCGGTACCAGTCGGGCCAGCCCGCGGGCATGTCCTCGCGCGGAACGCCTCGGAAGGCGCGCTGGCGCTCGTTCTGGAAGCTCTCGAAGAACCCCTGGGCCTGGGGCGTCCGGGGTTCGGCCATCGCCTCGGACGCCTCGGCCGGGCGCCGATCATCCGGCGGGAGGGACACGGGCACCAGGTGTGCACCGGGCAGCGCGAGCTGGACGGGATCAAGCTCCACGTCCTGGACCTCGTCCGGTGGCGGAGGCGGTGGAACGGGCGCGAGTGGAACAGGCGCGAGGTGTCCCGGGGACAACCCGATCGCCAACTCGTCCAACCCCTCCATCGCTGCTGCTGCAGAAGAAAGGATCTTCTTCTCGTTCTCCTTCTCCTTCTTCTTTCTAGCGCTGGATGTCCCCGGTGCGTCCGCGGGACGTCCGCCGGACGCTGCGGCGGCCTTCGCGGCGCGCTCTCTTCGCTTGCGCTCGGCTTCTTTCCTCCTCTTTTCGAGGACTTGCACGTAGCGATCGCACAGCGTGAGCCGCACGCTGTCGCCTTCGCGGACGAGGATGCCGGTGCGGATCAGCGTTTCCCAGAACGCCCCGGG
>NZ_JABBJJ010000756.1 GCF_012933655.1 Pyxidicoccus fallax
GGGCGGGCGGACCCACGCCGAGCCCCGGTAGCGCCCTGTTATGGGGTCCAACGACCCGTGGACCCTGGAGGGTGGGCAGGAGGGCAGGGCGCTTCCGGGCTGGCGTCTACCCGAGGGGCCCAGGGCCGGGGCGGGGTCTTCCCCCTGGCGGAGCAGATCGCGGTAGCTGAGCTTGCGGGTGCCGCAACCCGGGCTTGGGGCGGTGTTCCGCTCCGACTGGTAGCGGTTGCGTGTGCCGAGCATTCGGTGCTAAGCGGCGCCCGCGCGTGATGGGGCAGGTCGGGTGGTGCTGGAAACCCGAGGTTTTCCCAGGGTTTGGGGAGGCGTCCGAATGGCGGTGAAGGAGCCCCGGGAGCCCGAAGGTTCGGACGGCAGCGAGCTGGGGTCCACGGCGCGCCAGATGAGGGCCGCGGAGCCCTACATCTCGGCGGTGTGGAAGCTGGTGGGCGGGGCGGTGGTGGGCGTGCTGGGCGGCTACTGGCTGGACAAGTGGCTGGGGACGGCGCCCTGGGTGCTGATTGGGTTGAGCCTGGTGGGTATCAGCGTGGGCTTCTACGGGTTCCTCCGGGAGATGGCCCGACTGGGGAAGCGGAAGTGAAGGCGCGGGGTGGTGGTGGCGCGGAGGACCCCTTCTGGC
>NZ_JABBJJ010000757.1 GCF_012933655.1 Pyxidicoccus fallax
GTGGTGCCGGGGGCGCGCTCACGGCGGCGGCAGCTCCGGGCGCAGCGCCCGCCGCGGCCGGTCCTGGCGCGGCGGCTCCGATGGCGGCAGGGCCCGCGACGGCAGCTGCTCCGGCGGCAGCGTCCTCGGCGGCAGGTCCTGGCGCGGCGGCCGCGGGGCCCGCGGCCGCTTCCGCGGGGCCGGTGGCGGCGGGCGGCGGTGGTGGCGTCCCCGAGGGTCCTGGCGCGGCCGACACCGAGAAGCGCATGGAGGCGGCGCAGCCCGAGGAGGAAGCCGCCGCCGAGGCGATGCAGGAGGAGGGCGCGGAGGAGGCGGGAGGCGGCGCCGAGGCCGCTGCGGAGGCGCCCTCGGCCGAAGCGGAGGGAGCCGCCGCGGCGGACGTCCAGGCGAAGGTCGCTGAGCTCGAGACGGGCGGTCAATCCGAGCCGCGTGAGAGCGAGGAGGAGCGGCGGGACCGTGAGGCGGAGCAGGCCCCCGTCGCCGAGCCGGCGGCCGCTTCTCCCGAGGCGGGCGCCTCCGAGGACGCGGCGCTGCCCCCGGGCGAGCAGCAGGCCGCCATGGCGTCGCTGGAGGAGATGGGCGCGGGAGGCGAGGGCGGCTCGGGAGGTGGAGGAGGCGGCGGCGGTGGGGCCA
>NZ_JABBJJ010000758.1 GCF_012933655.1 Pyxidicoccus fallax
GAGGACGGCACCTTCGCGGGCGAGTACGTCATCACCGAGGTGGTGCACTCGGGCGTGCAGCCGGACGTCTCCAGCGGCAGCGAGAGCCTGCAGGGCCTGTATCGCAACCAGTTCCAGCTCTTGCCCAAGGCGGTGCCCTTCCGGCCGCGTCGCCAGACGCCGCAGCCGCAAATCGCCGGCCCGCAGACGGCGGTGGTGGTGGGCCCTTCGGGCGAGGAAATCCACACCGACGCGCACGGGCGCATCAAGGTGCAGTTCCACTGGGACCGCGAGGGCAAGAACGACGAGAAGTCGTCGTGCTGGGTGCGCGTGGGCCAGCCGTGGGGCGGCCCGGCGTGGGGCGACGTGTGGCTGCCGCGCATCGGCCAGGAGGTGGTGGTGCGCTTCCTGGAGGGAGACCCGGACCGGCCGCTGGTGGCGGGGGCCGTCTACAACGGCGCCAACGCGGTGCCCTATCCGCTGCCGGACGAGAAGACGAAGTCGACGCGCAAGAGCGCCTCCAGCCTGGGCAGCAACGGCTTCAACGAGGTGCGGATTGAAGACGCGACGGGCGAGGAGGAAGTCTTCACGCACGCGCAGAAGGACGAGGACCTCCTCACCGAGAACGACAAG
>NZ_JABBJJ010000075.1 GCF_012933655.1 Pyxidicoccus fallax
GGACGGGAGGGGCGCATCGGAGTTGTAGATGCAATGCTGCCCCGGCAGGCTGGCTCGGGACAAGCCGGGCTCCCTGAAAGTCAGGAGGGGGCTTCGCCTGCGAGGCCTGGAACATGAGCGAGCGTGAACTTGTCATTCGGGCACGTCTTTCAGCACAGCGCGCATTCCTGGGGGAGGTGCCGCCAGCGATGCGTGCCGCGGTGCTGTCCGTCGACGGGAACGACATCGAGGTGCGTTGCTACTTCGACGGAGCCATCGCTCCCGCCGATATCGAGTCCGTCTCAGTTGCTGAGACGGAAATGATGGCCGACTTCGAGCCGGAGCACTCAGTCGGTGTGAGGTGCATCCGTCTCGATGCGCCGGAGCCCATCACTGATGACGGGGTGTGGATCTACTTCAGGCGCGAGCGCACGACCTGAGCGGCTTCACTGCGGTATGGAGGGCCCGGTCCTCGATGCGCGGAGATGGGGAACGATGCTGCCGGACCTGGAGTCGCTGCGCTGCTTCGAGGCCGCCGCCGTACGGCTCAACTTCCGTGACGCCGCCAAGGCGGTGGCCCTCTCCCCCGCCGCCTTCAGTGAGCGCATCAAGCAGCTCGAGTACCAGGTGGGCCGCCCGCTCTTCCAACGCACCACCCGCCGCGTGTGGCTGACACCCTGGGGAGAGGCGCTCCTGCCGCAGGCGCGCCGGACGCTGGAGGAGGCGCGCCGCTGCCTCGGCGCAATGCCCCGGCTGCCCTATGCGCTGACCCTCGGAACACGCTTCGAGCTCGGCCTGTCATGGCTGACGCCAGCGCTCACACCGCTCCGCCGCGCTCATCCCGAGCGCACGCTGCACCTGACGTTCGGCGACAGCGCGGAGCTGCTCTCGGCGGTACGCCGGGGAGCGGTGGACTGCGCGGTGAGCAGCGTGCGCCTGGCCGGTGGCGACTTCCGCTACGCCCTGCTGCACGAGGAGCGCTATGTGCTCGTGGGGGCCCGCGCCCTGCTCGACGAGCGGCCGCTGCGGCGCGCCGAGGATTCCCGGCGGCACGTGCTCCTCGACGTCCACCCCGACCTGCCCCTCTTCCGGTACTTCCATGACGCCCGGCCCGCGGGCCAGCGCTGGGACTTCGCCAGCGTGGAGTACCTTGGCACCATCGGGGCGGTGCGCCTGCGCCTGCTCGAAGGCTGCGGAGTCGCCGTGCTGCCGCACTACTTCATCCGCGAGGACCTTGCCGCCCACCGGCTGGCCGTGCTGCTGCCCCGCGCGGACATCCTCCACGACCACTTCCGCCTCATCTGGCGCGCAGGCCACCAGCGCGAGTCCGAGCTTCGTCAGCTCGCCGAGGAGCTTCGGGCCTTCCCCCTGCGATGAGCCGCCGTTTGTTCCGCGCAGCCGAACAGTGGCGTTCACGTCGTTCTGATTCTGCGGGAAAGTCGGCTCTGACATGCTTTCCCCATCGATGCGGCGGCCCAGGTGGCGCGGTCGCACGAATGGGGAGGAATGCACATGCGGTCATTTCATTCCGTGGTGGGTAGCGTCGTCGCGGCATCGTTCGGCTGGGCCTGCGGAGGCGCCGCGGTGGCATCGGACGCGGAGGCCGTCGGAGCACGGCCAGAAGCGGTCCGCGCCATCGCTCAGGAGGCGGCGCTGACGGGCACGTGCCTCGCGACCGCGAGCGGGTTCGATAACGCGGTTCCGGAGGACCTGGTCCACGCCGTCGCGGCCAGCTACGTGAGCGACTACCGGATTGCCGTGCCCGGCGCCATCGAGCTGACCTGGGCGTACGGCGCCGTTGCCCACATCCCGGCCCGGGCCATCATGGAGCTGACCAGCCCGGACGGCTCGCAAGGGTGCGAGGTGCCGGAGGTCTCGTTCGGAGACTCCGACAACCCCAACGACACTTTTCCGGCCAACGCGGAGTTCAAGGCGGCCCAGCGACTCTACAACGCCATGACCCGCGCGCAGCAGACCCTCCTCGGGCCGGGCTGGACCCGCCGAAGCTCGCCGCAGGGGTTGGTGAAATGCGAGCGCCTGGTGGCGCAGGACTACGACGAGTTCCGATGCACCTTCTCGCGCGCCAGGAGCACCACGCCTGGCTTCAGGCCATGCCGGTAGCGGCGACCGCGCTGACCGGAAGCCGATACGCGGCCTGACGCACGCTGGCGCAACCCCCTGGGTTGACGCTGGCGCGCCCCAGGGCGAGAGTCTCCGGGCCGATGCTCAAGCTCCAGTGGCTCCAGGTCCACCAGTACCGCTCCGTGCGCTCCGGGACGCGGCTGTCGTTCAGCCCGTTCTTCAACGTGCTGCTCGGCGAGAACGGCACCGGGAAGTCGACGCTGCTGGACCTCGTCGCCGCCGTCGTCAGCTCGGACTTCACCGCGCTGACCCAGGAGCCCTTCGACCTGGAGTACGAGCTGGCCGCCGACACCGGCCGCATCACGGTGCGCGTGCGCAACCTGCCCTCGGAGGGCTCCGCCATCCCGGGGCTCGCCATGGACATCGCCGTGGCGCCCAAGGGCATGGCGTGGCCGCTCTCCATCCACCGCGAGGGCCCGCAGGTCACCATCTCCCGGCAGGAGGATGCCTCGGACGTGGTGCACGAGCGCATCGCCCCCGAGGTCGGCGGGCGGCTGTGGCTCGTCCTCATGTCCGGCGGCATCGCCTGGGTGGAGAAGACGGGCGAGGGCACCGCCGCCGTCGAGCCCCTGCTCGCCATGGCCCGCGAGGTGTCCGCGCAGGCCGGACTGAGCCGCTTCGACGAGGGGCTCGCCTACTTCGACCAGCTCTGCCAGGTGGAGCTGCGCCTGTCCCGGCGCGCCGAGGGCGTGCTCGCCACCGGCACCGGCCTCGCCTCCGAGGACCTCCTCGACGGCCTGCGCAAGGTCGCCGCCTCGCAGTGGGGTGCCTCGCGCTTCGTGCTCCCCGCGGAGAACGTCCCCTTCCTCCGAGACTCCGCCCGGCTGCTCGGCTTCCCCTCCGCCGAGGCTCGCCTCTTCCCGCTCGCGTCCCAGCCCCAGGGCAAGTACGAGACGCTGTCGCTCGGCGGCCTGGAGCTGTCCTTCGGTGACTCAGGCGGGCAGCACGTCTCCGCTCGGCAGCTGGGCTACGGCCAGAAGCGCCTCGTGGCCTTCCAGCACTACCTCTCGCACGCCCGCGCCGTGGTCATCGCCGACGAGCTGGCCCACGCGCTCCACCCCCGGCAGCTGCGCGCCTGCGTCGAGCAGCTCGGGCCCCGGCAGTCCTTCCTCACCAGCCAGAGCCCGCTCCTGTTCGACAGCCTCACCTTCGACTCGGCGGAGCAGGTGCGCTCCACCTTCGTCGCGTGCCGCCGCGAGAATGGCTCGGGGCTGCTCGTCTGGGAGGACCTGTCCCCCCAGGCCGCCGAGGCCTTCTTCACCGCCTGGCGCGCCGACCCCCACCGGATAGGCGAGCTGCTCCAGGCCCAGGGCCTCTGGTAGCGCTCCCGGCGGGACGCACTCCGGGTGGGGTCGAGAGCCTGCCCCCTACGACTCCGGGGCAATGGGGCGTTCGCTTCATGACGGACGGCGCTGCTTCGGGGTGTCACATCGCGTCACGGCCTGGCCTATCCTTCCCTCCCGGGGAGGGAGCCGCCAATGCCGATGCTGTCCGTCAATGGAACCGAGCTGTACTACGAGGACACGGGAGGCTCCGGGCAGCCCATCGTGTTCAGCCACGGCCTGCTGTGGAGCACGCGCCTGTACGACCCGCAGGTGGATGCGCTGCGCGGACGCTACCGCTGCATCGCGTATGACCACCGGGGCCAGGGCCGCAGCGCGGTGCCGCCGACGAGCGTCATCGACATGGAGACGCTGTACCTGGACGCGGTGGCGCTCATCGAGAAGCTCGGCGTGGGCCCGTGCCACTTCGTGGGCCTGTCCATGGGCGGCTTCATCGGCATGAGGCTGGCGGCGCGCCGGCCGGACCTGCTGCGCTCGCTGGTGCTGATGGAGACGTCCGGCGACCCCGAGCCCCTGGCCAACGTGCCGCGCTACACGCTGCTCAACCTCATCTGCAGGCTGGCCGGCGTGCGCCCGGTGGCGGACGCGGTGATGCGCATCATGTTCGGCCGCACCTTCCTGAACGACCCGAACCGCGCCGAGGAGCGGGCCCTGTGGCGCGCGCGGCTGATGGAGAACCGCAGGGACATCTGGCGCGCCGTGAATGGCGTCATCAAGCGCCAGGCCATCGCCCCGGAGCTGCCCAACATCCGCGTGCCCACGCTCATCGTCGTGGGCGAGGAGGACGTGGCCACCGTCCCCGCCAAGGCCGAGCGGCTCAGCCAGCTCATCCCCGGCTCGCGCCTCGTGCGGCTGCCGCGCGGCGGGCACTCCGCCACCGTGGAGGAGCCGTCCCTCGTCAACGCCGCCCTCGGCACCTTCCTGGATGCCCAGTCCCTGCAGGGAGCGTCCAGGACGGGGTGAGAGAGCGGCTGCGCGGCGGGCCTGACTCCCTCGGCCGGGGCTGGCTGGGGGCTGTTGTTCCTGCTGGGCGCGTCACCGCCTCGGCGGCGCGGGCACTGACGCCCGCGCGGCCGAGCGTGATGCGGCTCACGTCTCCAGTCTGTCAGCGCTCCAGCCGCTGCTGCCTCCGGCGCAGTTCCTCCCGTGCGCGCGCCGCGGCGGGGTCGCTCGCGCGCGCCGTCGGCGCGTCGCCCGCCGGACAGAACCCGTCGGGTGCGAGCGCGTCGCTCACGAGGTGGGCGGTGACCGCCTCCGTGACGCAGGCGTTCGCGGTGAAGACGTAGATGGCGTGGCCACCCTGGTCGACGGTGAGGAGGCTGGCGCGGCGGCCAAGCTTCTGCCGCATCGCGATGCCACCGACGTACGGCGTCGCCGGGTCGCGCAGCCCCTGGACGATAAGCACGTTCCGCGGCCCCTCCGCGGAGAGCTCGACCAGCGGCTCGGTGGGCGTGGTCGCCCAGAACGCGCAGGGCCAGACGTTCGAGCCGAGCTCACCGAACATGGGGAAGGCGAGCGTGTCGAACGCCAGCTCGAGGCGGTACTGCTCAACCGGGCGCGGCCATGCGACGTCGCCGCACAGGATGGCGAGCGCGGACGCCGTGCTGTTGTCGACGGGCACCGGCCCGGGCGGAAGCGGCGCGGGAGGCGGTTGGTCGACGCCGGCGCGGACCTCGCTCCAGAGCGTGACAATCGCGGGGAAGGTGTCGTCGCCATAGAGGAAGGCGAACGTCAGCTCGCGGAACCACTCCCCGTCGGCCACGTACCCGAGCGACGTCCTCACCGGCCGCGCGGTGGCCTGCCGCAGCAGCGCGAAGTAGGTCGAGCGGACCGCCTCCGGCGTCGCGCCGAAGCCCAGCTCGGCGTCCCGCGCCGCGGCCCACACGGCGAAGTCGCGGAAGCGCGGTTGGAGGAGCGGGCCCTGGCCGAAGTCGGGGTCGCCGGCGAGCTTCCAACTGCGGAACTGCTCGCGCCACACCCAGCCGGGATGAACGGCGCTGTCGAGCACGACCCGGTCGGTACGGTCAGGGAAGAGCGACGCGTAGACCGCACCGAGGTACGTGCCGTACGACCAGCCCAGGTAGGAGAGCCGCTCCTCCCCGAGCGCGGCCCGGACCCGGTCGAAGTCGCGCGCGGTGTTCGCGGTGGTCATGTGGGGGAGGAGGTCGCTGGACACGTGCGTGCAGCGCTCGGCCACGCCGCGCATGAACGCCGCTGTCGGTCCGAAGCCTCCCGGCTGCATCAGTGGCACGAGGGCTTCCGATGCCTCCTCCGCGCTGAGCCCGCATGAGACCGGGGTGCTACGCCCGACGCCGCGCGGGTCGATGCCGATGACGTCGTACCGGTCGCGGACCTCCTGTGGAAGCAGCGGCCGGATGAGCGCCGGCAGGTCGAGGCCGCTGGCGCCAGGCCCCCCCGGGTTCGTGAACAGGACGCCACGGCGCAGGGCGGGGTTCTCCGCCCGGATGCGGGAGACCGCCACGTCGATCGCGCGCCCGCCAGGGTTCCGATAGTCGAGCGGCACGGCGAGCGTCGTGCATTCGAGCGCGGGGTCGAGAGCGGAGGGGCACGGACCCCACGTGAGCGGCTCGGCGACCGTGGAGGACAGGTCGAGCGTCTCCGCCGCCAAGGCGGGTGAGGGCCCCAGGAGCGCCATGGAGGAGAGGGTCAACAGTCGGAGCAGATTCATTCTTGGAAGAGGCATCACGGTCTCCAGGACGGGGGCGAACTACCAATCTCCTGATGCATCGAGGAGCGGCCACGGCACGTCCCCGCTTTGATAGGCCGGCGGTTGCCAGGTCGCATTTGCCGCTGCATTGCATGTTCAAAAGTCCGTATTGACCCGGCCGCTCCTGCACGGGACATCCGCGCGGACGGACTCCTGGGGTGAGCGGGCCCGTGCGTAACGCCACTGCAGAAGTCGTGGCGTGGCGGAACGCATCCACACGAATGCGCGATGAAAGCGCGGGCCCGGGTTGATGCGCGCGTGCGGGCGGCTCTAGCGTTTCCGGAATGACCCATCTGACGAGCAGCTTGTGGCGTGGCGCTGTCGCGAGTGCCCTCCTGGGGCTGTCCGCGTGTGGTGGAGGAGGTGACGCCGCCGCGCCGGACGCGACGAAGGTGGAGGGAATCGTCTCCTCCGAGTCCCAGCTGACGTGCACGACGTGCGGCACCACGCGCTATTCCGACATCCAGGGAGGCTTCGGCTACATCTGCTCCGAGGCTCGCGCCGCCGCCGTCAGCGCCCTCGACTACACGATGCAATCGCAGTGTCCGGCGGGGAGCTGCAACGTGGTGTACACGAACGGACGGTGCACGCCCGTGGGGCCGAACCGAACGGACGGCTTCGAGATGAACGTCACCGCGACGTACTCCTGCTGCCAGTAGGCCGGGAGACGGTGTGGAGCACCTGACGGTCGGGTGCTCCACCCATGCGCACTCGTGACCGGGCCGTTATCGCCCCCTTCCGAGCGGTAACCCGGAGGAGGTGGCTCATGCCTGTCGCGAAGTGGAACGGGGTGGTGATTGCCGAGAGCGCCCGCTGCGAGAAGGTGGAGGGCAACTGGTACTTTCCGCCCGACGCCATCCGCCGTGAGTACTTCCGTCCCAGCGACACGCACACCGTCTGCCCGTGGAAGGGGACGGCGAGCTACTACGACGTCGTCGTCAACGGGCAGGTGAACAAGGACGCGGCCTGGTACTACCCGGAGCCGAAGTCCGCCGCCTCCAACATCACCGGCCACGTGGCCTTCTGGCGCGGGGTGACGGTGGAAGGCTGAGTCCCCTACGCCTTCTCTCCGAGCACCTTCTTCGCCGCGCGGGACAGCGTCTTGTCCCCGGCCACGGCGGGAATCGCCATCAGCGCCGAGGCCACCTGCTTCCCGGCGCCGTGCAGGTTCTCCGCCGCGAGCTTGAGGTACACGCCGCAGCGGTCGATGAACTCGGGATGCTCGCGCGAGGCCTCCACCCGCGCGAGCAGCACCTCCGTCAGCGCGTCAGCGGGGAATCGCTCGAACAGGTTGCGCAGCGCCTGACGCTCCACGGCTTCTGGCCGCACCTCCGCGAGCCGCACGGTGGGGTGCAGCATCGCGAGGCCGAAGGTGCGCAGCGACTCGGAGACGACGCCGGGCTTCCAGCCGTCCACGAAGGCCGCCAGCAGCGTCTCCGCGCCGCGCACGTCGCCCAGCACGCCCAGCGCGTACGTGGCCGTCTTCGCCTCCTCGTCGTCTCCGCCTCGCGCCTCCACGCTTCCCACGAAGCGCTCCAGCACCTCCGAGTCCCCCAGCCACGCCAGCGCCATGGCCGCGCGGTTTCGCACGTCGCGCGACGGGTCCCCGTACAGCACCTGCCGCAGCACCGGCCACGCCACCGTCAGCCCCAGCGCTTCCAGTTGGTCCACAGCGCCCCGGCGCGCCTCCTTCGTCGACTCCGTCAGCGCGCGCTGTGCGTGCGGGTGGATGCGCTCCTTGCGCGTCTTCAAGAGCGCCGCCACGGCCTGGGGACCGGACTCGCGCGCTCGTACGTCCTCCAGCACCTCGCGCGCGTACAGTCGCAGGCCCGCGTCGTGGCCCTTGCGCGTCAGCGCGTCCAGCAACTGCCGCGCCTCCGGGCCGCCCAGCAGGCCCAGCACGCGAATCGCGGTGCGGCGCACCATGCGGCTGTGGTGCTCGGCCAGCGCCCGCTTCGCCACGGCCAGGGCCTTCTCCCGCGAGCCCTCCGCCACCGCGCGCGCCACGAAGGTGCTCGCCGCGCCGTCGCTCCACGCCGGGTACAGCTCGCCCAGCAGCGCGTCCGGGTCCATGCTCGCGTAGTAGTGCGCCGCGTGCGCCGCCGCCTCGTACCGCGTCAGCTCGCCGCGCGCCCGCTTCAACAGGGCTTCTCCTGGAAGCAGCGGCACCTCGGGCTTGCGCACGTGGATGCTCGGGTGCGTGGGGACGGGCCGCAGCGCGCCCGCGTCCACCTGCACCGCGCCCGCCAGCCGCACCAGCGCGATGCCCAGCACCTGGTACACCTTGATGAAGTCGTCCAGCCGCTCCGCCGCGTCGGGCCGCGCCGCCAGCGTTTCCAGCAGGGCCGCCGGCTTCTCCAGCCCCAGCTCCCGCAGCCGTGCCACCAGCGGCTCCATCGCTCGCGTGGACACGGCGGGCAGCCCGTTGGCGAAGGCCTCCGCCAGCTCGTCCCGCACCTCCGCCAGCGCAATGGCCGCGCGCGATGCGCCCGCCGCCCGCGCCGACTCCGCCCACCCGCTCCGGGGCACCGCCACCGCCGCCGCCGGCCGAGCGCCTCCCCGCCGACGCGACGTCGTGGCCTCGTCGCCGGGCCTGCCCAGGCCGCGCAGCTCCAACCCCTCCGGCGTCTCCACCACCAGCGCCAGGGGGAACAGCGTGGGCAGCGCCGCCTCCAGCCCGATGTCTCCCATCACGCCCCGCAGCCTCGCGCCCTCCAGCGCCGCCGCCAGCGGCTCCTCCAGCTTCGCGTCCGCCGGCAGGAACAGGCCCCGGTCTCCGGAGTCCACCAACTGCGAGCGCTGGCCGCTCGCCAGCAGCGTCTCCACCCGCAGCGTCACCGGCAGCAGGTCCGGCGCGAAGACGTCCTTGCGGTGCTCCTGGAAGGCCGTCAGTGCCGCGCCCACGTCCGGCAGCGCCACGTCCAGCAGCCTGTGCAGCGCCGCGCCGTCCAGCGGCGGCTTCCGCGCCTCCGTCTCCAGGTCGAGCCGGTGCGGCGCGAAGCCCGGGTACTGGCCGCCCTTCGCTCCCTCCAGGACGAGCCCCGCGTGGCTCTTCTTGGGCTCCACGCTCCGGAGGAACGCGGGAAGAATCTGCTTCTCCGCGTAGTGCTTCCCGGACGCCAGGTCCACGAAGCGACTCTCACGGATGAGGAAGTTGTCCGGTGTGGCGCGCGTGGTGAATGCGTACTCCACCAGCGTCAGCCCCTCCACGGGCGCCCGGTCCTTCTTCGTCCAGGTCCGGCCAATCAGCTCCTCGACGTAGCGGTCCTCCAGCGCCTCACCGCCCAGGTGCTTCTCCACCTTGCGCACCGTGAGCAGCATGTCCGCCACGAGGTCCGTGTACACGGGTGCCTCGAAGGTGCCCGTGCGCGCCACCGCGAGGTCCAGGAGTCCCGCCACCTCCACGGTGCGCGCCGCCAGCCGGCGCAGGCCGTTGGCCCGCAGCGCCTCGCCGAGCTGCCGCACCTGCTCCGGCCGCTCCGCGCCCATCGACACCACGCCGGACAGGCCCAGCTCGCGCACCAGCGTGGACACCTGCGCCACGCCCGCCTTCATCAGGTCCGTGCTCTCCGCCTTGCCCTTCTTGACGCTCTTCTTGCGCGCCCCGTCCGTGCCCCCCGAGGGCGCCGCGTCCGCGGTGACGAAGGCCTCCGGCGCGCGCGCCCAGGCCACCAGCAGCGCCGCCGCGTGCTTGCAGAAGGGCCGCGAGCGCGCCGCCATGCACGAGCATCGGCCCTTCACCTCGCGCCCGTCGCCGAAGACCAGCGACACCTTGTACGGCGAGGCCCCCGAGCCCGACGCGTCCGCGAACAGCCGGTTCTCGAACCGCGACAGGTGGGTGAGCTGCTTGCCGTCGAAGAGCTGCGCGCCCTTCGCCAGCTCCGAGCGGTCGCTGATGATTTCCGTCAGCGCCCCGAGTCCCCCCGTAATCCTTCGCACCTCAGCCATGGCGCGTCTCCTTGTCCGCCGCGAGCAGGGGCGCCAGGTCCTGGTTGCGCATCACCCGCTCCACCACGTCCACCAGCTTGCGAGGCGTGCACCCGAAGCATGGAATCCCCAGCGCGGTGAGCCGCTCCGCCATCGCGTGGTCGTACGAGGGCTTGCCCCCATCCGACAGCGCCAGCAGGCACATCACCTTCGCCTTCGAGTCCACCAGCTGCCGGAGCCGTGACACCAGCTCCTCGGCGTTGCCGCCCTCGTACAGGTCGGTAATCAGGATGAAGAGCGTCTTCTCCGGCCGCCGGACGTGGTTCGCCTGCGCGTACGCCACCGCGCGGTTGATGTCCGTGCCGCCCCCGAGCTGCGCGGTGAAGAGCACCTCCACCGGGTCCGCCAGCATGGGCGTCATGTCCACCACTTCGGTGTCGAACAGGACGAGGCTCGTGCGCAGCACGTCCAGCGACGCGAAGATGGCCGCCATCACCGAGCTGTACACCACGCTCTCCGCCATGGAGCCGGACTGGTCCACCACCAGCGTCACGTCCCACTCGTGGTGCCGCCGCTGGTTGGGCCAGAAGTAGAAGCGCTCCGGCACCAGCCGCTTGCGCTCCGCGTCCCAGCCCTTCAGGTTCTGCCGAATCGTGCGCTTCCAGTCGATGTTGCGGGCAATGGGCAGCGGGCTCGTCCTGTCTCTCTTCAGCGCGCCGAACACCGCCGTGCGGATGGGCGCCTCCAGCTTCTTCCGCAAGTCCTCCACGACCTCCCGGACAATCTGCCGGGCGAGGTCCTTCGCCTGGTCCGGGATGAGCCCGCGCGCGCTGACCAGCGTCGTCACCAGCTCCACGTTCTTGTCGAGGAAGGGCAGCGTCTCCGGCTCGAAGAGCAGCTGCGTCAGCCCCTTCTTCTCGATGGCATCCTTCTGGACGAGCGCAATCACGTCGTCGCGGAAGAAGCCTCGCAGCGCGCTCAGCCACTTCGGGATGTAGGGCCGCGAGCCCGCCGTGCCCGCGCTCCGCTCGCCGTAGACGAAGGAGAGCGCGTCATCCAGCTCCTCCAGGTCGCCCTCGTCCACGCCCACCGAGGCGGCGGCGCCGCCCAGCGAGCGCAGTGACGGACACGCGCCCGTCTTCTCCACCGCGGGGCCCAACGCCAGCCGCCAGCGCAGCAGGGCATCCCGGTCCTTCTCCGACAGCGCCTTGGAGTCCACGCTCATAGCAGGTCGTCCAGGTCATCGAGCGCCTTGCCCAGCTCGGCGCTCATGCCCTCGAGTCGCTCCTTGTCTTTCTCTTCGAGCACGCCCTTCACCGCGTGCGCCCGCGCCCCGAGCTGCCGGACCGCCACCACGTTCTCCATGAGGTAGCGGCGCTCCGTGGGACCCAGCGCGCCCAGTGCTCTTCTCAATACCGGGAGGGTCTGACGGAAGCGCTCGGCGTCCACGCCGGAGAGGAAATCGTCCAGCGCCTTCACCACCTCGCGGCTCTTCACCAGCACCAGCGCGTTCACCTGGAGGAAGCCCTCCAGGTACGCGGCGCCCGCCTCCGGCTCCACCGCCAATGACAGACGCCGCCCCACCTCCAGCGCCACGTCCGACTCGGACAGCTCCCGTGCGAGATAGAGCAGGCCCGTGGCCAGTCCCGACGTGGCCGGGTGCACCGCGTGGCTCTCCATCAGCGCGCGAGCCTCGGCCAGCCAGCCGGCCTTGTCCGCGCGGGGTTGCGCCAGCGCCACCTCGTGCAGCGTGCGCAGCGCCTCCAGCACCGCGCCCACCGCGTCCGGCGCGCAGGCGCTGGCCTCGCGGACCCGCAGCAGCGCGCGGCCGAAGGTCTTCTCGCACAGCACGGCCACCGCCTCGTCGCCCACCTCCGCGTGCGCGCGGGATGTGCCGTACGCCACCAGCCCGGACAGGGCTCGTGCCGCCGACGCCAGCGAGGGCAGGTCCGAGTCCGTCGCCGCGCGCGCGTCGCAGGCCCGCAGTGCCGAGGCCACCGTCTGGGGACAGCCGGTAATCACGGACTCCAGCAGCACGTCCGCCGCCGCGGCCGTGGTCTTCGCCGCGGACAGGCGCTCTTGGAGGACGCGCGTCGTCACCGCCTCCAGCGTGTCCCCGAGGACGATCTTCTCCACCAGCGCCACGTCCGTGGACGGTGTCCACTGCGCCTGCCAGGACTCGCGCACCCGGGTGAGCGCGGCGTAACCCCCGGCCTCCTGGGGTGCCGCTCCGCGCTGCTGTCCCGCGCCAGAGAGGGAGGCGTACGGAATCCCCGCCACCCGCAGCCGATGCAGGAAGACGGACGAGCCCACCTCCACGTCGTTGTTCAGCCGCAGGGAGAACGTCTCCGGGCTGTCCGAGCGCGGCAGGCGGCGCGCGTCCACCTCGCGCCAGAACTCCGCCTGCAGGGAGTTGCGCCCGATGCGACTGGCCACCCGGCCCACCTGGTGGCCGATGACGCTCTTCCACAGGAAGTCATCCACATGCGTGGCGTCTCCCCGGCACAGCGTGGCCACGGTGGCCTCGCGCAGCTCGTCCAGGCCCGGCGCGCTCTTCTCGCGCATGTCCGCCAGCGCTAGCGCCAGCCGGTAGGCTTCCAGCACGTCCGACAGCGACGCGGTGAACCCGCGCATCCGCAGGTGCCCCGCGAAGTCGATGAGCACCTCCAGCGTCGCGCGCCGGAAGTCGCCCTGGGCCTCGTGCGCCTTCTGGTAGAAGTGCGGCGCCCGGTTGCCCGCGCCATACCCGAGCTGCTCCGCGAGCCGGGGGAAGCTGTACGGAATCACCGTCACCGCGCAGGGCACGCCTTCTGGCAGCCTCGACTCCTGCGCCGCATCCACGTCGTTCGCGAGGAAGGCCGCCACGTGCGCCGCGCCCGCGATGACGGCCACCTTCTCCGGCGGCACGCCCGATGCCACCACCTCCAGCACCCGGCGGGCCATGAAGGCCTCGCGCCAGCGGTGGTACTCGCGCCGGGGCCCGGCGTTCAGTACGTCCGCCCACGCGAGCAGCACCGGGCGGAAGTCCTCCGGCGTCCAGGCGGGCGCTTCGAAGAGCGCCTCCCAGAGTTCCTCGAAAGAGCGGTAGCCACGCTCGCGCGCGAAGCGCTCCGAGATGGGCTCCTCCCAGACATCGGACTCCTGTGCCTCGTCGTCAGGAGCGGGCTCGCCCGTAGCGGCAACGGCCCCTGGTGCCTTGGCGGGCTTCCGCGACACATTGCCGGGAGCACGCTTGCCCGTGGCGGTACCGGTTCCCGGTGCCTTGGCGTTCCCGGAGGCGGACTCGCCGGGCGTGACGCCGGACTCAGGTGCTTCCTCTTCTCCGTGCGCCTCCTCGCGGTCCACCTCGAGGCTGACGCCGACGGGGATGTCGATGAACTCCGCACGGGCCTTGGTCGCCTTCGCCCAGCGCAGCGCCGCGTACTCCGGCGAGTACTCCGCGAAGGGCCACAGCGCCGAGCCGGGCGTGCCGTCCGTGCGGTAGCCGAGGATGGCCACCGGCGGCTTCGTGCCCTCGTCACACAGCACGTCCACGAGGCCCGACGCGTCACACGGACCTTCCACCAGGACGACTTCGGGCCGGACGCGTTCCAGCCAGCGGACCAGCACCGCCGTGGTGCGCGGCGAGTGGTGGCGCACCGGGAACAGGTGCACCCGGGAGAGCAGGGCGAGGTCCATCAGCCCCTCAGCAGCTTCTTGCTCGCGGTGTACAGCTCCTTCCACGGACCCGTGCGGCCCTTGGCCACCGTCTCCATGTACTCGCGCAGGGCCTTCACATCGTCTTCCTGCTCCTTCACCACCGCGCCCACCAGCGACGCGGCCAGCTCGTTCGGCGTCACCTTCCCGCCGCCGAACTGCTCCGCGAGGATGGAGCTGTTGAACAGCACGCTGATGGCCTCCGCCGTGGACAGCACCGCCCCCGGCGTGCGCACCTTCGTCTTGCCGTCCTTCGTCACTCCCTTGCGCAGCTCCTGGAAGAGCGTCAGCAGCAGGCGCGACAGCTCCTCCGGCGGCGGCACGCCGACCTGATAGTCATTGCGCAGCTCCGCCTCGCGCTTCGTGACGATTTGAATCTCCTGCTCCAGGTCCTCCACCACCGGCACGGTGACGAAGTTGAAGCGGCGCTTGAGCGCGGCGCTCATCTCGTTGACGCCGCGGTCTCGCGTGTTCGCCGTGGCGATGAGGTTGAAGCCCCGCTGCGCGCTCACCACCTCGCCCAGCTCGGGGATGGAGACCTGCTTCTCCGAGAGGATGGAGATGAGCGAGTCCTGAATCTCGGGTGACGTGCGCGTCACCTCCTCGAAGCGTGCGAACTTGCCCAGGCGCATGGCGCGCAGCACCGGAGAGGGGACGAGCGCCTCCGCCGACGGGCCCTGCGCGAGCAGCAGCGCGTAGTTCCACGAGTACTTCAGGTGGTCCTCGCTGGTGCCCGCCGTGCCCTGGACGATGAGGGCCGAGGTGCCGCTGATGGCGGCGGACAGGTGCTCGGACAGCCAGCTCTTCGCGGTGCCGGGCTCGCCCACCAGCATCAGCGCACGGTCCGAGGCCAGCGTGGCGATGCACACCTGGATGAGGCTCTTGTCGCCAACATACTTGGGTGTGATTGGCACGCCGCCCACGGGCTTGGGGCTGCCCAGGATGTACGTCTCCACCGCGCGCGGCGACAGCGCCCAACCCGGCGGGCGGGGTCGGTCATCGTGCGCGGCGAGGGCTTCGAGCTCGTTCCGATACTTCGCTTCGGCAGGCAGGCGGATGTCCGGCATGCGGGAAAAGCTATCCGCCAGGTCTGACACTCCCGCTCAGCCAACACCCCAGAGTCCGCGCGCCTCTTCGGCGATGAGGTCCGGGAACTCCTCGGGGAAGAAGAGCTTTGCTCCCGGTACCCGCCGCACGCCTCGCGAAGCGCCGAACGTCCGGTCCAGATAGTCGGGGCTCTCCGGCGAGAAGATGGTGTCTCCCGTTCCCCAGAGGATGCGCGTCGGCGCGGTGCAACGCTTCAACGCGGGCTCGATGCCAGCCAGCGCATTGCGCTCCAGTGCAAGGGTATAGGCATTGACCTGCGCCCGGCCTCGCGGCGTGCTCACGAGGGGCGTGAGGTAGTAGTCCAACGCCTCGTCCGTGGGATTGTTGGAATGGGTATAGGTCATCCCGCCCAGCCCCTTCTCCGACCGCGCGAGGACCTTGTCCGCGAGCCAGGGCGCCAGCCACGTGTCCACGTACTTGTCGGCACGCGCCATCTCGATGACGGGCAGGATGGCGGGGGGCGGGCAGTCCTTCTCCGTATCGCAGTTCGTCAGCAGCAGCGTGCGGACGCGGTCCGGATGCCGGGTGACGAGGAGTTGCGCCACCGCGCCGCCGCTGTCGTTCGCGATGACGTCCACGGACCGGATGGAGAGCTGGTCCAGCAGCGTCACGAGCATGGCGACCTGCGCGTCGGGGGCGCAGCTCTGGCCTTCGGCGACCTCGGTGTAGCCGAGGCCGAGGAAGTCGGGAGCGACACAGCGGCGGTGCGGGGACAGGCGCTCGATGGCGCCGCGCCACTGGAAGTTATTGAGCGGGAAGCCGTGCAGGAACAGCGCGGCGTCACCCGTGCCGCGCTCGACGTAGGCGATTCGCCCGAAGCGCGTCTGCGCATAGCGCCGCGAGGCGCGGAAGGCCGCGGCATCCAGCGTCTCTCTCTCGCCTGTCATCGGCGAGGCGACACCGCCTCGTGAGGCCTGGGCGCTGCATCCCGCGAGCACGCTCCCCGCGAGCGCACCGGCCGCCAGGGTGACGAACTCGCGGCGGTGCAGGCGCAGTACGGGGCCGTTCGCGGTGCGCTCCGGTGAGGGGGTCTCCGCCGCGTGGGGTGTGTCTCTCCTCGAGTTCATGACGTCTGCCTTCCGTCCCTGATGTGAGTGGCGGGTGCCACGCTGTGACGGCGGGCTTGTAGCGAGGCGGCTCGGGGCCCCACTTGGTGGAAATTGCGCTCCTGCTAGGCTGCCGGCATGGGGCGCTCCAAGGGGGCTCAAGCACCGACGCCGACACCCACGTCCCGCCGCGAGCTGGGACGCGACGGGCTGGTGCGTGTCTCCGAGTACCGCTGTCCCCTGGAGAAGGGCGCGCCGACCGAGCCGGAGCAGTTCACCTCCACGTCCATCACCCTGGTCCGCTCGGGCGTGTTCGGCTTCCGCAGTGAGCGCGGGCCGCAGTTGCTCACCGCCGGCTTCGCGATGCTCGCCAACCCGGGGCAGCAGTACGAAATCTCGCACGAGCACGCCGGTGGAGATCGCTGCATCATCTTCCACATCGACGAGGCGCTCCTCGAAGAGGCGGTGGGGAGCGCGCCGCGTGGCGCCCCGCGCCGGTACTTCGCGCGGTCGGTGCTCCCGCCCCTGCCTCGCGTCGAGGCGCTCAGGCATCTCGCCGAGCAGCGGCTCTCGGAGAATGGGCCGGCGCTGGGTCTCGAGGAACTGGGGCTGGCGCTCGCCGCCAGCATCGGCGCGCAGCTCGGGCGCGCTCCCAGGTCCGAGGTGCCGCGTGACAGCCGGACCGCCCGGGACAGCGTGCAGGCCGCCCTCGCCGAAATCGAGCACGGTTCGGCGGACGAACTCCGCCTGGGAGACCTGGCGCGGGTGGCCGGCCTGAGCCCCTACCACTTCCTCCGCGTGTTCAAGCGCGAGACGGGCGTGACGCCGCACCGCTTCCTCACGCAGGTACGCGTCCGGCGGGCCATCGAGCTGCTCCGCGACACCTCCCGGCCGGTGACGGAGATCGCCCTCGACGTGGGCTTCGGCGACCTCTCCAACTTCATCAACACGTTCCGCCGCGAGGTGGGCTGCTCTCCGGCTCGCTTCCGCAAGACGACGCCGGAGGACTGGGCGGCCACCGTTCTCGCCACGCGTGCCGGTTAGCGACTCCCAGGCTTCGGGTCCGGAATCTCTTCCCCGGGGAACAGGGCCCCTGAACCCGAGACGGGTACCGGCTTCTCTTCGATCCAGGTGAGCTCGGCCTCTTGCGCGCAGACGTGCAGGTCCTGCCCGGTGTCTCGAAAGTAGATGTAGTGGACGAAGTGGCCTTCCGGAGTCGGAGGGTGTGAGGCCGCGGCCTCGGGCCGTGCGTGGCCGGAGCCAGCATCAATCCAGGAGCCCCTTTCCGGGTCTGGAGCGCCTTCCGGCGCGCTTCCCGTGGGCGGCGTCATCGTGAAGTAGCGCAGCCCGGAGAGTGTGATTCCAGCGAGCTGGTCCGTCTTCTGGTGTTCGTCCATCTTCACGCGGACATGCAGACTCAGCTTCCCTCGCCCCCAGTCGACCCACATCCAGGTGAGTCGGGCATCGTGAAGCCCCCAGGGCAGCGCGTCCTCGATATCGCTGAGTGTCATGGGTTTGCCCCTGGCGCGCCGGAGGCCCGAGGCGACACGGTACAGGCGCTCGCCCCAGCCCATGGCACGGTACAGCACGAACGGCACCAGCGCCCCGAGCAGCGCGCCTGGAAAGACGCCCACCCACCCGAAGTGACTCTGCATGAGGCTGGCCGAGCCGCCGATGCAGGCAACCCAGAACAGGATGACGAGAAGCTCGATGACCGTCATTCCACCTCCCGGGCGCCTGCCCCTTGCAGCGCACATGCCGCACCCACCGTCCGAGGAGGCCCGCTCCCAGACCGTGCGGCCGTGTGACGGAATGTCATCCGGGCCGGTCAGGAATCGCGCCGCCCGGTCATCCGTCCTTCCCGGAGAAACACGTCCCGTCACGAGCCGCTTGCCTCGCCTGGGGGTTCGCTCTACAGGGGGCGGGACCGCGGTCCGGTGGGGAGAATCGTCAGATGCGACAGAAGGTGCGCGCCGTCGTCGATGAGACGCTGTCGGCGCTGAAGTCCAAGGGAGTGCTCTCGTTCGAGCAGGTGCCGGGCTACGCCATCGAGGTACCCAAGAACCCCGAGCACGGCGACTGGAGCTGCAACGTCGCCATGGTGATGTCCAAGGCCGCCGGCAAGAAGCCGGGCGACATCGCCGATGCCATCATCGCCAATCTCGTGGACCCGGACGGCATCGTCACGAAGGTGGAGCGCGCCGGCCCCGGCTTCCTCAACTTCCGCCTCAAGGACTCCGTCTTCCAGTCCGTGACGCGCGACGTGCTGCGCGCCGGCGAGTCCTTCGGCCGCCAGCCCGCGAAGTCCTCCGGCAAGCGCGTGCAGGTGGAGTTCGTCTCCGCCAACCCCACCGGCCCCGTCCACATCGGCCACGCGCGCGGCGCCTTCATGGGTGACGCCCTGGCGCGACTCCTGGACGCCGCCGGCCACGACGTGACGCGCGAGTTCTACATCAACGACTACGGCAAGCAGGTGGAGACGCTCGGGCGCACCGTGCACAAGCGCTACCGCCAGCTCTTCGGCCAGCAGGTGGAGCTCGTCGAGGGCGAGTACCCCGCCGCCTACGTCATCGACATCGCCAAGACGTGGCGCGAGGAGGTGGGCGAGCGCTACCTGAACGCCCCCGAGTCCGAGTGGCTCCCCGCCGCCATGGAGGTGGGCATCCGGAAGAACCTGGAGGCCATCCGCGCCACCCTGGCGCAGGCCGGCATCCAGCACGACGTGTTCTACAGCGAGGCCTCCCTGCACGCGGCCGGCAAGGTGCGCTCCATCGTGGACGTGTACCGCGAGCGCGGCGCCACCTACGAGGCCACCGAGGCCCGCCGCAAGGACGCGAAGGTCCGCGCCGAGGACTCCAAGGCCGCGCAGTACTCCGACCGGCAGCGTGGCGGCACCTTCCTGATGACCACGCAGCTCAAGGACGACGAGGACCGCATCATCCTCCGTCACGACGGCACGCCCGTGTACCTGACGGCGGACCTCGCGTACCACAAGGACAAGTTCGACCGCGGCTTCGACCTGATGATCGACGTGTTCGGCGCCGACCACGCGGGCCACGTGCCGCGGCTCGAGGCCGGCATGCACCTGCTGGGGTTCGACCACAAGAAGCTCAAGTTCGTGCTGGTCCAGATTGTCCGCATCACCCGCGGGGGTGAGGAGGTCAAGGTCAGCAAGCGCAAGGGCACCGTGTTCGAGCTGGCGGACCTCATCGAGGAGGCTGGCGCCGACGCGTGCCGCTTCCTGTTCCTCATGAAGACGCCCAACGCCCAGTTCGACTTCGACCTGGACTCCGTGCGCGAGCAGAAGAGCACCAACCCGGTGTTCTACTTCCAGATGGGCCACGCGCGGTGCGCCGCCCTCCTGCGCAAGGCCGAGGAGAAGGGCCAGCCCTTCGTCGGCGTGGACCGGGTGACGGACGCGCAGCTGGCGCGGCTGACGCTGCCGGAAGAGAAGGCGATGCTTCAGAAGATGAGCCGGCTGCCCGACGTGGTGCAGACCGCGGCGGCCAACCTGGAGCCGCACCACGTGCTCTACTTCTGCCAGGAGCTCATCTCCGACTTCCACAGCTACTACACGCGCTACAAGTCGGACCCCATCGTCAGCGCCGACGCGGAGAAGACGCAGGGCCGGCTGGCCATGGTCGCCGCGCTCAAGCAGGTCCTGAAGGCCGCGTTCGGCATCCTCGGCATCCAGGCGCCGGAGGTCATGGAGGCGCCCCCCGAGGAGGAGGAGGTCGCCCAGTCATGACCCGGGCATTCGAGCACGTGGTGACGGAGCGGCTTCTGCTCCGCGCGCTCCGGGAGACGGACCTGGAGGTGATGTACGCCATCCACGCGGACCCGGAGACGAACCGATACCACCCGGGGGGACTGAGTCCGACACCGACCCTCGACGCGGCCCGCGCCCGGCTGGATTTGTGGTTGGGCGACTGGGCCGGGCGCGGCGTGGGGTACTGGGCCGTGGAGCGGCGGGAGGCTCCCGGCGTCGTCATCGGCTTTGGAGGCGTCCGGCACCGCGAGCTCGAAGGTCAGCAGGTGCTGAACCTGGCCTATCGCTTCACGCCGTCCGCCTGGGGGGCGGGGTACGCGACCGAGCTGGCTCGCGAGGCCCTGTCCCTGGCCGGGACGCACATCCCTGACGTCCCGGTGGTGGCCATCATCAGCGTGGCGAACGCGCCCTCGCTCCGTGTCGCGGAGCGGCTCGGTATGCGGTTCGACCGGCTCATCGACTACGAGGGCTTCCCGAGCCGCGTGTACCTGTCGCGGTGAGGGGCCTGGGGCTGTCCCTCATGGGTGCGGGACGGCGATGCCGAAGCGGGCGGAGAGCCAGCGGGCGATGCCGTCCTTGCCCGTGATGAAGCGGCGGCCCTCGTGGGTGCCCGTCGCGCAGCCGTGGTCGTCGGAGCCCTCGCCGAGCACCAGCAGGGGCAGCCACTGGTGCTCCTCGCCGACCCGTTCCACCACGGCGGCGCGAGGCCGGGGGAAGGGGATGCGCCGAATCTCCAGCGCGCGCGCCACTGACGGGAAGTAGCCGAGCACACCCTCCAGCTGCGCGCAGTGCTCGCAGTAGAAGCGCACGCCGGGGTACTGGGAGTCCTCGAAGTCGGGGGCGAGCAGGAACAGGGTGTCGGAGGGCATGGCGGGCCGTGGCTTACCTCCAGGGCACGCCCCTGGCGAGCCATCGCCGCACGGTTCTTCAGATTCTTGCAAAGCGGGAATTTCAGGGTCCAATCCTCGTATCAAGCCACTCCGAGAGGCGGATACGAACGATGAGGTACACGCGGACCTGGAAGCGGACCCTGCGGTTGCACGTCATGCCGGCACTGGCGCTCCTGATGGCGGGGAGCGCCGGGGCCGTGACGCCCACGGGTGTGACGAAGGTCTCGCGCGTGACGGGGGCGACTCCCGCCGGGGAGGTGCTGCCGAACCCCAACCAGACGCACTCGAACTACGAGGTGTACGGGACGGACCTCGGCATCGTCTGGGACAAGGGCGGTGGCGAGGTCTTCGTCCTCTTCGGTGACACGTTCGGCGCCGGGTGGTGCGGCAACGGCGGCTGCGGAGGCGGGTGGCGGAGCAACGTGCTCGCCCGGTCCTCGGACACGGCGCTGGCGAACGGGCTCTCGTTCTCCACGATGATTCAGGACTACGCGCGCCACGCGAAGGAAATCCTGCCGTCGAGGAAGATCGACAATGACGAGATGACCGTCATCCCCACGGCGGGCGTCACCGTCGGCTCGCGGCACTACATCCACTACATGTCCGTCCGCCACTGGGGGGAGGCCGGCACGTGGCAGACCAACTACGCGGGCATCGCGTACTCGGATGACAACGGGCAGAACTGGGTGAAGCACCCGACGGCGCGGTGGCAGAACAACGCCTCCTGGACGAACAACTTCCAGATGGCCGCCTTCGTGAAGAACGGCGGGTTCGTCTACATGTACGCAACGCCGAATGGCCGGCGCGGCAACGTCCACCTCGCGCGCGTGCCCGAGGGCTCGCTCCTGGACATCAACGCGTACCGCTACTGGGACGGCAATGGCTGGTCCACGTCCCAGGCGGCGGCGCGACCCGTCGCCATCGGCATCGCGGGGGAGCTGTCTGTCTCGTACAACGCCGCGCTCGGCCGGTTCTTGATGACGTACCTGAACGAGCACCGGCAGGCCATCGTGATGCGTGACGCCGCGACGCCCACGGGCCCGTGGAGCGGGGAGAAGGTGCTCGCCAGCGGCAGCGCGTTCCCCGGCCTCTACAACGCCTTCATCCACCCCTGGGGGAACACCGCCACCGAGCTGTACTTCGTGATGTCCCAGTGGACGCCGTACAACACGTTCCTCATGCGGGCGACGCTGACGGGGGACACGGAGGGAGACAACCTGCTCTCCGAGCCGAGCTTCGAGACCCAGGCGGCGACGCCGGTGATGGCGCCCTGGTACGTGCAGGGGCAGGCTGGCATCGACCGCAACCTCTTCTCGGCGCGGACGGGACAGGACAATGGCTTCGTGCGCAACAACAGTGGTTGGAACGCGCTGAAGCAGAGCGTGGTGGTCCAGCCGTACACGGACTACACGCTGCGCGGCTGGGTGCGCACCTCGTCCAACAACACCGCCGGCTACTTCGGGGCGCGAGGGGTGAACAACGGCCCCGTCCTGAGCGAGCGGGCCTTCGGCTCGCTGCCGGGGTACACGGAGCAGGTGGTGAGCTTCAACTCCGGGGCGAACTCCGTGGTGGAGGTGTACGGCGGCCTGTGGGCCAACGGGGACACGTGGCTCCAGCTCGATGACGTGAGTCTGACCCGCGTGGGGAACCTCGTCGCCCAGCCGGGCTTCGAGCAGCAGCCGTCCACGAGCGCGACCTCACCGTGGTACGCCGATGGCAACGCGGGCATCGACCGGGGACTGGGGTTCGCGAGGACGGGTGCCAACAACGCCTGGGCGCGCAACACGCAGGGGTGGAACGCCATCAAGCAGGAGGTCGCGGTGACGCCGAACACGCGCTACACGCTCACGGGCTGGGTGAAGACGGCGGGCGCGCACACGGACGGCTACTTTGGCGCGCGGGTGCTCCGAGGAGGGCCCATCCTCAACGAGGTCCCCTTCACGCAGCCGCTGGGCAGCTACACGCGGCTGTCGGTGACGTTCGACTCCGGTTCGAATCACAGCGTGGAGCTGTTCGCTGGGATGTGGGCGCACGGCACGGACACCTGGATTCAGGTGGATGACGTCAGCCTGACCCGAGAGTGAGGGGCCTCGGGTTCACGCCCGGCATGGGAGGGTGTGGCCAGCGCACGGTCCGTAGACGAAGCGGTTGACCCTCCCCCGTGTTTCGGGCGTGCTGTGCGGCATGTACCTGAAGAAGGTCGTCCTCAAGAACATCCGCTCGATTGATGCGCTTGAGTGGGAGCCGCCTTCGGCTCCCACTCTGGCGGGATGGCACGTCATCATCGGGGACAACGGTTCGGGGAAGAGTTCGGTGCTTCGGGCTATTGCCCTCGGTCTGGTGGGGCCGAAGGAAGCGAATGCCCTGCGCCAGGATTGGAACGAGTGGCTGCGGTGGAGCAAACGGGTCGGTTCGATTGGCCTCTCCTTGGAGCGGGACGAGTTCTGGGATCACCCTGAAGGGGAGGGGAAGAGGCCCGAGGACTTCGACCTCGAGCCTGAGCTGTGGCTGGAGCGCCTCGGCACTCATGTCGACCTTGGCTTCCCTTTCAGCTCTCGTTTCGAGAGCGGAGTCTTGGGAGACAGCTACGGCTGGTTCTGTGCCTCGTATGGACCCTTTCGCCGATTCACAGGCGGCGACAAGGACCAGGAAAAGATCTTCTCCTCCAATCCCAAGTTGGCACGGCATCTCTCGGTCTTCGGAGAGTCCGTCGCCCTGACGGAGTGCTTGGAGTGGCTCAAGCTGCTCCAGTTCAAGAAGCTGGAGGGGGGACTCAAGGAAGAGAAGTTGCTCGACTCCCTCAGGGAATTCATCAACCAGCCCGACTTCCTCCCCCATGAGGCCCGGTTGGAGTCCATCTCCTCGAACGGCGTACGTTTCGTCGATGGCAACGGCTGCGACGTTCCGGTTGAGAACCTGAGCGACGGCTATCGCTCCATCCTGAGCATGACCTTCGAGCTGATCCGTCAACTCGTAAGGACGTACGGCGCGGAAAACATCTTCGCCCCTGGCGATTCAACGACGATTCAGGTTCCGGGTGTCGTCCTCATCGATGAAGTCGACGTCCACCTGCACCCCACCTGGCAGCGACGTGTTGGCCACTGGTTCCGCAAGCACTTCCCGAAGCTCCAGTTCATCGTGACGACGCACAGCCCGCTCATCTGCCAGGCCGCGACGGTAGGAAGCATCTTCCGTCTCCCTCGCCCCGGGAGTGAGGAGCGAGGCGGCATGGTCACCGGCGTTGCGCGTGACCGGCTGCTCTACGGAAACGTCTTGGATGCCTACAGCACGGGCGTCTTCGGAGAGGTCTCCACCCGCTCGCCCGAGGCACTCGAACAACTCGAACGGCTCGCCATCCTCAATCAGAAGGAACTCGCGGAAGGGCTGACCGAGGAGGAGCGCGCGGAGCAGCGGAAGCTACGGGAGCGGCTCCCAACCGCGGCCAGCGCGCTCCCGTCTTCTAGCGTGGAGGTCATGGAGAAGTGATCCGGCTCCCTGATGTCCCACTGCCAGCGGATGCCCTCGCCAGCCTCGCGGACTACCAGCGGGACGTGGACGCCCAACCGGACTACGCGGCGCGCGTGACCCACGCGAAGGAGCGGTTCAGGGCGCTGAACACGAAGGGCAACAGAACCTTCGATAGTGTCAAGGCAACGCTGACGAAGATGAGTTCCGGTGCGCGCCGCTGCGCCTACTGCGAAGACTCCGCCGCCGACGAGGTGGAGCACATCCGCCCCAAGGCGCTCTACCCCGAGCTGGTCTTCGCCTGGACGAACTACCTTTATGCATGTGGTCCCTGCAACGGACCCAAGAACAACCACTTCGCCGTCTTCGCCGAAGGGACGGGCGTCCTGACGAACGTGGCGCGCGCACGGAACGCTCCGATCGTGCCTCCCATCGCAGGCAAGCCCGTGTTCATCGACCCCAGGGTCGAGGACCCGACCGAGTACCTGTCCCTGGACCTGGCGGATACCTTCTTCTTCACCCCGCGCGCCAAGCCAGGGTCGGTGGAGCATGAACGAGCTGGCTACACGATACGCGAGCTCCAGCTGAACATTCGGGACTGGCTGCCGCAGGCCAGACGCTCGGCCTACCTGGACTACCTGGCCCATCTGAAGGTCTACGCGCGGGACAAGGCGGAAGGCCTGCCGCAAGCCCATCTCGACAGGCTGGCGGAGGACATTCGTACGCGGCAGCACCCCACGGTCTGGTTCGAGATGAAGCGCCAGCACGCTCTCTTGCCTGAGCTGACGCTTCTCTTCTCCAGAGCTCCAGAGGCGCTGACCTGGTGAGGGAACGGACCGAGGTCACCCCCGGCGCGCCCAGCGCTCCGACCACTCCACGAGCGGGAGGAAGCGCTCCAGCAGCTCCTGGCCCAGGGGCGTGAGCGCGTAGCCCTCCGCCTCGTTGAGCGCCACGAGGCCGCTGTCCCGCAGCTCCTTCAGGCGCGTGTTGAGGACCGTGGGGCTCAGCCCGTCGCACGCCTCTCGCAGGGCCCGGAAGGTGAGGGGCCCTCCGCGCAGCTCCCAGACGATGCGCAGCGTCCAGCGCCGGCCCAGCAGGTCCAGCAGCACCATGATGGGTCGGCCGGTGCGGGAGCCTCGGACCGCGGAGCCTGTCCTGGGGGAGCGTGCCATGGGGGTTTCCTTGCGCTACGAAAAGCGTAGCGTTAATGCCAGGGTGCTACGGAATTCGTAGCAACTCGCAGCCAGGGAGGCCAGCCATGACCGAGGCCCGTATCGCACCCATGGAACCGCCGTACACCGAGGCCGTCGCCACGGCGCTCGAGCGGCTCATGCCAGCGGGCGTTCCGCCGCTCGTGCTCTTCCGCACGCTGGCGGTGAACGAGCGCGTCTTCAGCCGGATGCTGGCGGGCGGCCTGCTGGACAAGGGCACTGTGAGCCTGCGCGAGCGGGAGCTGGTCATCGACCGCACCTGCTGGCGCTGCGGCTCCGAGTACGAGTGGGGCGTCCACGTGGCCTTCTTCGGCGAGCGGGTCCGCCTGACACCCGAGGAGGTCCAGGGCCTGTGCACGGACGACCCGGAGGCCACGCCCTTCAGCCCGCGCGAGCGCCTGCTGCTGCGGCTGTGTGACGAGCTGCACGCGAGCGCCACCGTGTCCGACGCGCTCTGGGCCGAGCTGGCCAGGGAGTGGACCCCGTCCCAGCTCCTGGAGTTGCTCGCGCTGGCGGGCTACTACCACGCCATCTCCTACGTCACGAACGCGCTGCGCCTGCCGCTGGAGTCCTTCGCGGCGCGCTTCCCCATCAACCCTTCGCCGCCTGACTCTTCGCGCGGCGCTGGAGCCAGTTCTTGAGGAAGGCCTTCACCTGCGGGTGCTGGGATTCCTTGACCTTGTCGGGCGGGCCGGACTCGACGATCTGCCCCTCGTGCATGATGACGATCTGGTCCGCCATGCCGAACGCGGAGGCCACGTCCGGCGTAATCACCAACGACGTGGCGCCGAGCTGCTGCTTGCCCGTGAAGATGATTTCGTTCACCGCCGCCGTGGTGAGCGGGTCCAGGCCGGCCGTCGGGTCGTCGTAGAGGAGGATTTTCGGCTGGAGGATGGTGGCGCGCGCGAAGCCCACGCGCTTCTGCATGCCGCCGGACAGCTCGCCCGGGAAGCGCGTGGCCGCGTGCGACAGCCCCACCTTGGCCAGCGTCTTCTCCACCGTCTCCTTGATTTCCGCCTCGGACATCTTCGTGCGCTCGCGCAGGGGGAACGCCACGTTGTCGTAGACGTTGAGCGAGTCGAAGAGGGCGTTGGCCTGGAAGAGGATGCCCTGCTTGCGGCGCATCTCGTCCAGCGTCTTCTCATCCATCTTCGCCACGTCCTGGCCTTCCACCAGCACCACGCCCCGGTCCGGCTTCAGCAGGGCCATGATGTGCTTCATCAGCACCGACTTGCCGGAGCCGGACACGCCCATCAGCACCGTGGTGGTGCCCTCGGGCACCACGAGGCTCACCCCCTTCAGGGCCGGCTGGGCGCCGAAGGACTTGTAGAGGTCCCGGACCTCGATGGCCGGCGTACCCGCCGACGCGTTGCTCGTGTCGCTCATCGCCCGGCACCATAGTGCGTGTGGTCCCCTCGCGCCGCTGAAGACGTCCCATGACACGGCGGGCCACCTGTCCTCTGGCATGTCGACTGGTGGGCACACGGGCCGGTGTGCCGTTGGGGGCCCAATCCCCCCCTGGGAGGAGGCTTCCCCAGGAGCCGTCGGGGCTGGGATGCTCTCGCCCGTCCTCGGGCAGGGCCGGACCGCCGAGCACGGCGAGGTCCGACGCGGGTGGAGCCCCGGGGACGCGGGACGGCCGAGATGGAGCACTCGACGGGTTCGGAGTCGCTGGACGTCCGGCGGGGACAGCACGCCTGCCTTCTGTACGGAAAGGACGACGACCCGCTCGCCACGGTGGCGCCGTTCGTCGCCGCCGGCTTCGAGGCAAAGGAGCGCTGCATCTACGTGGTGGGCGAGCAGGACCCCGCGCGCATCCGGCGCAGCCTGGAGGCCGTGGGCATCGACGTGGCGGCCCGGCTCGCCAGCGGCGCCCTGGTCCTGGTGGAGCGCTGGGAGGTGTCCTTCCCGGACGGCGAGTTCGACCCGGCGGCGATGATTGGCTTCGTGCGCCAGGCCATCCAGCAGAGCCTCACGGACGGCTTCAGCGGCCTGCGCGTCATCGCGGAGATGACGTGGGCCCTGCAGATGGGCGTCAACGCCAACCGGCTCATCCACTACGAGGCGCTCGGCAACCACCTGTACCCGGATGAGCCGCTGGTGGCCGTGTGCATGTATGACCGCTCGCGCTTCCCGGCGGCCGTGTGCCGCGACGCCATGCGCGTGCACCCCTGGGTGTCCGTGGGCCAGGCGGCGTACGACAACCTGTACTACGAGCCGCCCGAGGCGGTGATGGACGGCGCCGCCGCCGAGCACCGCGTGGAGTGGATGCTGGCGCAGCTGGAGCGCATGCGGCAGGCGGAGGCGCAGCGGCTGGAGCTGCACTCGGCCCGCGTCGCGCGGGAGGAGGCCGAGGCGGAGGCGCGCTCCCGGGATGCCCTGCTGTCGATGCTCGCCCACGAGCTGCGCACGCCGCTGGCGAGCATGCTCGTGTACTCGCAGGCGGCGCTGCGCGGCATGGACCGGGCGCCCGCGGTGGAGCCGGGCACGCTGCGGCGCAGCCTGGAGGTCATCGTGCGCCAGGCCACGCGGCAGGCGCGGCTCATCGACCAGGTGCTCGCCGCGGCGCGGCTGGCCTCGGGGCAGCTGGCCCTGGAACCCGGGCCGTGCGACCTGTCGGCCCTCGTCCACGAGGCGGCCGAGATGATGCGGGCCATGGCGCCGGAGCACACCCTGGTGGTGCGCGCTCCCGACAGGGCCGAGGTGGTGGTGGACGCACGGCGCCTGGAGCAGGTGGTGATGAACCTGCTCGACAATGCGCGGAAGTACAGCCCGCCCGGCACCCGCATCGAGGTGGACGTCACCCGCGAGCCCGGCGGCGTCACCGTGGAGGTGAGGGACCATGGCGCGGGCATTCCCTCCGAGGAGCACGAGCGCATCTTCGAGCGCTTCCGCCGGCTGCGGACCGACCAGAACGGGCTGGGCCTGGGGCTGCACATCAGCCGTGAGATTGCCCGGCGGCATGGCGGCGACCTCCACGTGGAGCAGCCCCCGGGCGGTGGGGCGCGCTTCGTCGTCCGGCTGCCCCAGGAGGCGTCCGGGCGTGTGGCCGCGGGCTAGGGTCGGGCGGTCCTTGTTCCTGCTGGTGTAAGACGCGGAGACTGCCAGCGAGGGGAGCTCAACGTGAGGGGAGGCGTCGATACACGGGGAGGCACCGGGCCCGAGTCGAGGCGGGACGACCGGCCACGGCCCGGGCTCGTCGTCGTCTTCTCCGGAGGGACGCCGCTGGTGCGCGCCGTGGCGCTGGACGGCGCGCGGCTCATCCTGGGCCGCGAGGACGCGGGCGGGCAGCCGCTGCCGGACGAGCGGGTGTCCCGGCTCCACGCGGAGGTGGGACGCGAGCCGCGCGGGTGGACCGTGGCGGACCTGGGCAGCCGCAATGGCACCTGGGTGGATGGGGAGCGGGTGACGGGGCGGCGCATGTTCGCCTCGCCGCGCACGCTGCGGATGAGCAACACGGTGGCCCTGTTCTTCGAGGACGTGCGGCGCCTCGAGGAGGGCGGGACGTCCGCGCCGGACCTGGAGTTGGGCGTCACCCTGCGCGACCGGATGGAGGAGGTGCCCGGGCTGATGCTCCAGGCCGTGAGGGAGGTGGGCAAGGGCGCGCCGGAGGTCCATGCCAGCTTCGTGGAGGCGTGCCTGCTGCGGTCCTGGCCCGGGGAGGTCCGTGAGCTGCTGGACGAGGTGCGGCGCACGGCGCGGGAAGCCCAGGTCCTGGGCGTGCGCATCCTGCGCGCGGAGCATCTGGCGCCTGGCGCGGGGATGCCGCTGCCCTCGGACGCGGTGACGCCGTTCATCGGGCGGCGGGTGATGCCGATGCTGGCGCTGTCGGGCGCGGTGCCCGGGGCGGGCGGGCCGCAGGCTTCTCCGGGCGCGGTGTCCAGGCCGGGCGGAGCGCCGGTTCCTTCCGGTGGGGTGCCCGGGAAGGCGGATGGGGTGCCTGTTGCTCCGGGGGCGGTGCCGGCCTGTGCGGGCGGAGTGCCGGAGGCCACGTCGGGCCGGGGCGCGGTGTCGGGCCTGGACGCCGGAGACGGAGTGCCGGCAGCCACTCCGGACCGCGCGGCGGTGGAGGCCGCGCTGGCGGCCCACGCGGGCAACGTGAGCGGGGCGGCTCGGGCGCTCGGGCTGCATCGCACGCAGCTCTACCGGCTGATGCGGCGGTGGGGGCTGGTGCCGGAGTCCTCCGAGCCCGGGGAGTAGGGGCCGCTCCTGTCCGCGGGTGCACTGCCGGGTGAAGGAGTGCTTGCCGGGGGATGCGGGGAGGGCGCCATGCTCGGGCCATGCGGAGGACGGACGACTCGCGAGAACAGTCTGACACGCGGTGGGCCCGGGGCTCGGGCGCCGGGGAGGCGTAGCCGCGTGGCGACGGTGTCCCTGGAAGACGTGCGCAAGGTGTACCGGGGTGGCGTGGCCGCGGTGAAGGGCGTCACGCTGCACATCGCCGACGGCGAGTTCATCTCGCTGGTGGGCCCGTCCGGCTGTGGCAAGTCCACGACGCTGAACCTCATCGCCGGCCTGGAGGAGCTGTCCGGCGGCACGCTGCGCATCGACGGCGCGGTGGTGAACGGCATGTCCCCGCGCGAGCGCGACATCGCCATGGTGTTCCAGAGCTACGCGCTCTACCCGCACATGGACGTGGCCCGGAACCTGGCCTTTCCCCTGGTCGTCGCCGGCATGGCTCGCGGTGACATCGACGCCCGCGTGCGCGAGGTGGCGTCGGTGCTGGGACTGGAGGCCCTGCTGTCGCGCCGGCCGAAGGAGCTGTCGGGCGGGCAGCGGCAGCGCGTGGCGCTGGGACGCGCGCTGGTGCGCCGGCCGAAGGTGTTCCTGTTCGACGAGCCGCTGTCCAACCTGGACGCGGCGCTGCGCACGCAGATGCGCGGGGAAATCAAGAAGCTGCACGAGCAGCTCAAGGCCACGTTCATCTACGTCACCCACGACCAGGCCGAGGCGATGACGCTGTCGGACCGCGTGGTGGTGATGAACCAGGGCGAGGTGCAGCAGGTGGCGCCGCCGCGCGAGCTGTACGACGCGCCCGCGAACCTGTTCGTCGCGGGCTTCTTCGGCTCGCCGCGCATCAACCTGGTGAAGCCGGCGACGCTGGCCCAGCCGGAGGGGAACGTGGTGCTCGGCCTGCGTCCGGAGCACCTGCACGTGGGACAGGGTCCCGCGCCGGCTGGCACCCTGGAGGGCCGCGTGTACCTCGTGGAGCCCATGGGCGCGGAGAGCTGGGTGACGGTGGAGGTGGCCGGAGAGCGCATGGTGGCGCGAGCACCCGGAGACTTCCATGCGCCCACCGGCGCGCCCGTGTGGCTGCGCTACGACGCGGCCCGGCTGCGGCGCTTCGACGCAACGTCGGGCCGGGCGATGTGAGCCCGGTGGGGGCTATCTCCGCTCGCTCCGGCGCGCCGCGACCGCCGAGAGCGCCACTCCCACGGGCTGGGCGAGCAGCATGAGCATGGCCGCGAAGATGCCCGGACCATCCGCCACCACGCCGATGAGGAGCGGCAACGTCATGTCCAGCGAGCCGAGCAGGGAGCCCGTCGCGAGCACGATGTGGGGCCGGTCCGGCATGGCGGCGAACGCCCGTGCCCGCAGCAGCGGGTAGTGGGCCGCGGAGAACATCCCCGTCAATCCGAGCATGAGCGCGCTGGTGACCCAGGTGCTCGCCAGCATCAGCCACACGGAATAGGCGACGGCGCATCCCAGCCCCGACACGGCCAGCAGCGTGGAGGGACGGAAGCGCGAGGCGAAGCGCTCCAGGAGCGCCGAGCCGAGCAGTCCTCCCACCACCCACGCGGAGAGGATGGCGGCCCGCTCGGTGGCATCGGCTCCCAGCCGCTCGGTCATCCAGATGGCGCCGAAGCCGACGAGCAGCTCGTCGAGCAGGCCGCACAGCACCGTGACGGCGGACCAGGCCAGCAGCGGCCGGCAGCGCAGGGCCGCGCGCAGGGCCTCTCGCAGAGGGGCTTCGGTTTCCTCGTCTTCACCCGGGCCGTGCTCGGCGCCACCCGTCACACGTGAGGCGGCCACGGCCTGCGCCAGCGCGACCAGGCCCACCGCGAACAGCGCGCCTCGCCAGCCGAAGCCCAGGGCCACCGAGAGGGCCACGGCGGCGGGAGCGAGCAGGTCTCCGGCGTAGCCCAGGAATGTCCAGCGCGCGAGCACGGCCTCGCTCCGCTCGGGGTTCGCGGAGACGAGCGCCGCCTGGGCGAGGTTCACTCCGACGCCGCTCGCCGGGCCGTAGAGCATCAAGGCCGCGAGCAGCAGCCAGTACGAGGGCGCGAGCGCCGCCGCCAGGGTGGTGAGCGCCAGCACGGCCAGCCCCGCCACCCGCATGGGGCGCTCGCGCCGGCCATGGGCCATGGCCAGCAGCGGTGGCTCGAGCAGGGCGCCGAGCACCTGATAGGCGAACAGGGTCCAACCCGCCGCCCGCGCGGGCGTCAGGTCGAAGGCACTCAGCAGTTCGGGCGCGCCCGAGGGCACCACGCCCGTGGCGAGTTCATCCGTGAAGACGACGGCCAGCAGGACCGCCGTCCAACGTCGTTGAGCAGCGAGTACGGCTCAGGGGGGAGAGGTCTGCTTGAGCATGAGAGCATTCTAACCGTGCATCTCCATGGGCGCATGCGCCCGCTCGCCGGGGCGGTCCCGGACGATGTGGCCGAGCAGCGGCTCCTCCAAGGCGATGAAGTCCTCGAACGCCAGCTCGATGGCCTCCGCGTGTGAGCCCGCGCGGAACCACAGCCGCTCAGCCTGGCGCAGGTGCTCGTCCACCAGCACGGGCAGCCCGTAGAGCTGGCCGAAGGGGGGCTCGGCGCCCACCTCGCACTCGGGGAAGAGCTCGGCGAACTCGGACTCCTCCGCCAGCCGCAGGCGCCTGACGCCGAGCATCTCCGAGACGCGCCCCAGGTCGAGCGTGTCCGGCGCGCTCGTCACGCACAGCCACAGCCGGTCCTGCGCGTGGAGGATGACCGTCTTCGCCACCTGGAAGCCGCTGACGTGCAGCGTCGCCGCGAGCGCCTGCGCGGTGATGGCTCGCAGGTGTGGCCGGCGCTCGAAGGGGATTTGGTGGCGTTGGAGATACTGGATGATGGAGTCCGGAATCATCGAGCCACCCTGGCCATGGTCAGGCGTACACCTGGTTGCCTTCGAGCGACATCTCCAGTCGCCGGTTGAGCTGGTCCATCCGGTCGTACCGCTCGCGCAGCATGTCGCGATACGCGCGTTGATCCGCATGCGCGATTTCGTCCAGGAGCACGCGCAGCGCCGACTCGAGCGCCTGCTTCAGCTCGCGCGCCTCCACCGCCGACAGTTCCAACAACATGGGGCACCTCCTGCGGCGAACGTTAGCCACGCCTGGAGACGCGGGCTCCGCGCGCGAGTCCACCCGACGCCGGCTCCCTCTCCGGCACCGCATCGTGAAGGCGTGGCGCCCCGCCTCCTGCTCCGAGGCCCGCGTCGCGGGCATCGCTCGGCCACCCGCCACCCTCGGCCCAGGGGACTTCTCACGGTGGCGACCGCGCGGCGCGGAGGGAAGGGGGACGTCACGTCGCCGGGCTCCGGAGCAGGACGCCCGGTCGAGCGCTCCTCCGGCCGCCACCCCATGAGTGCCGTCCGCTCCCCGAGCCCGCACTGTTCCTCCTACGAGGGCCCGGATGGTCCGGGCACCGTGAGCACGAGGAGGCCCAGATGGTTCAGGTAGGGGAGGTGCGCGAGGGAATGACGGTGCGGACCGCGGACGGGCGCGTGGTGGGACGGGTGGCCGCGGTGGGTGACATCCACTTCGAGCTGGAGCAGGGACTCGTCCCCATTCCGCGGCGCGACTACCTCGTCGAGTACAGCGACGTGGACTTCATCACCGGGCAGGACGTGTACCTGGCGAACGCGGACCATCCGCTGCTCACGCTGGAGGAGGATGACGACGGCGGAGCCCTGCCGCCGCGCCGCCACGGGAGCATGGATGCCGAGCCCGTGAATGCCGCCGCCGACCTGGACGCCGGGCCCGCCCGGCACTGAGTGACGCGGGGCGCCAGGGCCCTTCCGGCGCGCCCCCCGTCACGCTCCCGGTTTTCGGGAATTCTGACCCGCGGGGCGGGGTAAGCGTCGGGAATCATTCAGGTGGGATAGCCCGGCGATGTCAGACCGTCAGGCTACACGAGCCCTCTCCGACCAGCCTTTCGGGTGGGCTCATGCAACGGTTTTCGACATCCTGCGTCACGGTAGCGCTCTTCGTGCTGGTGTTCTCGTGCAGCTCCGGTCCGCGGACCGAGGAGGGCGACACGGGCACGGTGGCACAGCCGCTGGCGTTGACGACGCCGCGCAAGCTGCTGCCCTTCGTCGCGCTCGCGGACGGGCGCGTGCTCGCGGTGGGCGGGCACGACGGGAATCGCACGCTCGCGAGCTGTGAGCTGTTCGAGCCCGCGTCGGGAACGTGGCGTGTGACGGGGGCCCTGCACACGCCGCGGCGCAACCACGCGGCGGTGCGGCTCGCGGACGGGCGCGTGCTCGCGGTGGGCGGCACGCACGGCGTGGCCATGGGAGCGCTCGCGAGCGCGGAGGTGTACGACCCGGCGAAGGGCGTGTGGTCGCAGGTGGCGCCGATGGCCGAGGCGCGCAACGACCCTGCGGCGGTGAGGCTGGCGGATGGGCGCGTGCTGGTGGCGGGCGGCACGGACGTGGACCGGCGGCCGCTGCGCACGGCGGAGCTGTTCGACCCGGTGACGGGCACGTGGAGCGCGGCGGAGGCGCCGGGCTTCGCGCGGGGTGGCTCGCGCTCGGCGGTGCTGCTGGCCAACGGCAAGGCGCTCTTCGCGAGCGGCCTGCAGGCGGAGCTGTATGACCCGGCCACGGGGCGCTGGGAGAAGGCGGGGCCGGCGGGCGGCGCGGCGGGAACGCACCGGCTGGCGCACACGGTGACGCTGCTGCCAGATGGGCGCGTGCTGGTGATGGGCGGCACGACGGCGCGCGCGGCGAGCACGGCGGAGGTGTACTCGCCGGAGACGGGCGAGTGGACGCTGGTGGCGGCGCCGGCGGTGGCTCGCGAGCACCACGCGGCGGTGGTGCTGCCGGACGGCACGGTGCTGGTGATGGGCGGTGAGCACTACACGACGGGGGCGCTCGCGTCGGTGGAGCGCTTCGACCCGGCGACGGGGACGTGGGCCTCGGCGCACACGCTGGCGGAGCCGCGCGGGAAGACCGGGGCGGTGGTGTTGCCGGACGGCGCGGTGCTGGTGATGGGCGGTGAGAACGAGGCGGCGGGCATGCTGACCACGAGCGAGCGCTACGTGCCGGGCGGCTGTGTGCCGGCGGTGTGCTCGGCGCGAGACGGCCGGTGCGGGGTGGTGCCGGATGGGTGCGGCGGGACGCTCGACTGTGGACCGTGCGCGGGCGACGTCTGCGCAGCCGGGGAGTGCCGCGCGGAGGGCACGAGCGCGGAGTGAGCAGGCGGGCACGCGGCGTCGCGGAGCATGGCGGCGCCGCTCGTGCTCCATGAGGAGGGCACGCGCGCGGAGCGGGTGGACGGGCACGCGGCGTCGCGGAGGATGGCGGTGCCGTGTGGGCGGGCAGTCACGCCGCATCGCGCGGATGACGGCGCCACCCGAATGGAGCGGGCGGACGGGCACGCGGCGTCGCGGGTGACGGCGGCGCCGCGTCCGGGTCAGATGCGGGGCATGAGACGGCTGATGGGAATGCTGATGGTGGCCGGGTTGCTCGCGGGCTGCGCGGGGACGGAGGAGACCGGGCTCACGTACGCGGAGCTGTCGGAGCGCACGGCCGAGGCCCGGTGCACGTACGCGGAGACCTGCTCCGGGAGCACGACGCCCCATGCGGAATGCGTGGCGGCCATCCGCGAATACTACGCGGCGGCGGGGCCCGAGCTGGACCGCGCCGCCGCGGGCGCGAAGTCAGGCTGTGTGCAGTGCATGCGCACCCTCGTCGCAGAGCTGGAGGCGTCGCTCGCGAGCAGCTGCCAGCGACCCGTCGACGAAGCGCGCGTGGTCGCGATGTGCGGCGAGAACGATGCCGCGTGCGTGGGCGCTCCGTGAGTTCCGCGCTGACGGGGAGTGCCGTTCAGGCAGAGGCTTCATGAGGTGTCGCGCGCCCGCCGTGCACGTCGCAGCGGCATGCCGCGCCGGTGCGTGACAGACTGCGCGCCCATGCGAACCCGGACCCGTCTCCTCGCGCCGTTGCTGCTGTCCACCGCCTGTGCCACCGCGCCCGCTCCGACTCCGACGCAGGGCGAGGCGATGGCCGTCACCGCCACCCGCGTCTCGCCGCCGGAGCGCCCCTTCGGCACCCTGCGTGAGCAGGCCCAGCGCCAGCAGGCGTGGCTCAACGAGCGCATGGAGAAGGCCCTGCCGCAGCTCATGCGCCAGTACGGCATCGAGATGTGGGTGGTGCCCATGCGCGAGTACAACGAGGACCCCGTCTTCACCGCGCTGTCCGCCCCCACCACGTACGCCGCCCGCCGCCGCACCATCTACGTGTTCCACGACCGCGGCCCGGAGAAGGGCGTCGAGCGGCTGGCGCTCGGCGGCGGCTCGCAGGGAGGCGTCTTCACGCCCCGCCGCGCGCAGCGCCAGGTGGACGGCGGCGGCGTCAGCCGCGAGGCGGAGCTGTGGGGCCCCGAGCAGTGGCTCGTCCTCAAGCAGGTGCTGGAGGAGCGCAATCCGAAGGTCATCGGCATCAACGTGTCGCGCACCTTCGCCTTCGCCGACGGCCTCACCCACGGCGAGTACGAGGGCATGGCCGAGGCGCTCGGCCCCGACTGGGTGAAGCGCTTCAAGCCCTCGGGAGGCCTGCCCGTGGACCTCATCGCCTGGCGCGGCCCGGACGAGGTCCGCTTCTACGAGGACCTGACGAAGCTCGTGTGGAACATCATCGAGCAGGCCTTCTCCAACAACGTCATCACCCCCGGCGTGACGCGTACGAGCGACGTGGAGTGGTGGATGCGCCAGCGGCTGGCGGACCTGGGCCTGGACACGTGGTTCCATCCCTCCGTGGACCTGCAGCGCCAGGGCGTCACCGAGGCGCAGCTCGGCGAGGACCCCGTCATCCAGCGTGGCGACGTGCTGCATTGCGACTACGGCATCACCGCGCTGCGGCTGAACACCGACACGCAGCACATGGGCTACGTGCTGCGCGAGGGCGAGACGGACGTGCCCGAGGGAATCAAGGCCGCGCTCAAGGTGTCCAACCGCCTCCAGGACATCGTCTTCGAGGAGCTGCGCCCCGGGCGCACGGGCAATGAGGTCCTGCGCGTCTCGCGCGAGCGGATGAAGGCCGAGGGCATCGACGGCACCATCTACTCGCACCCCATCGGCCTGCACGGCCACGGCGCGGGCGCGATGGTGGGCCTCTGGGACCGGCAGGAGGGAGTCCCCGGCAACGGTGACCACAAGGTGATGCCGAACATGTGGTACTCCATCGAGCTGCAGGCCACGAGCCCCGTGTCCGAGTGGAACGGGCAGCGCGTGCGCTCGGCGCAGGAGGAGGACATCACCATCGACGCCGAGGGCAAGGTGCACTGGGCCTGGAAGCGCCAGACGGCCTTCCACGTGGTGCGCTGAAGGCCTCGAGCGTCACGGGCGGGGCTCCCACCACCAGGAGGGAGCCCCACACCTGGGAGCTCAGTCCTCCCGGCCCGTCATCGACTTCAGCAGGTCCACGAGCGCCCGCTTCTCCGCGTCGGTCAGCTCGAGCGGGACGAGGGTCTCCGTCTTCTGGCCCACGAAGGTGCCGGCGGCGTCACCCCCCTCGTTGTAGAAGTCGATGACCTCCTCCAGCGTGGCCTGCGCCCCGGTGTGCATGTACGGCGCCGTCAGCGCCACGTTGCGCAGCGACGGGGTGCGGAACGCGCCCTCCAGCTCCAGCTGCTTCGCCTGCGTCCGCAGCGCGCGCAGCCGCAGGGCATCCGAGCCGGACGGCGCGTCGCTGTAGCGGCCCTCGGCGTTGAACGACCAGCCCAGCAGTCCCTCCAGCGACGCCCACTGTCCGCCCGAGCCCGGCCCGGTGTCCTCCACGCCGATGTTGTGGAACAGGTCGTCGCTCAGCGACGGGCCCTTGTGGCAGACGATGCACTGGCCCTTGCGCACGAAGGTCTTCAGCCCGAGGTACGCCGGGTCCTCCTCCGCCGTGCCCGCGTCCACCGCCGCGAGGAAGCGCCGCACGTCCTCGTCGAAGGGCGCGTCCACCTTCACCAGCGTCCGCTGGTACGCCGCCAGCACCTTGCCCACGTTGGCCAGCAGCACGTCGCCGGACTCGGCCGCCGGCTCCCGTCCGAAGAGGGCCTGGTACTCCGTCCGGTAGGACTCCACCGATTGCAGCCGCGCGGCCACCACCTGCGCGTCCGAGTTCATCTCGTCCGGGTTCAAGAGCGGCAGGATGGCTTGAGACCAGAGCCGGTCCGCGCGCCCGTCCCACATGAACCAGCGGTTGTAGGCCGCGTTCAACACCGTGGGCGGGTTGCGCAGCGTGCGCTTGCCGTCGCAGCCCTCCGCCAGCGCCGTGTCCACCGTGCGGCCCTCGCCGCCGTGGCAGCTCTGGCACGACACCGTCCCGCAGCGCGACAGCCCCGCGTCGTGGAAGAGCAGGTCTCCCAGCTGCTCCGCCCGCGCCACGCCGTCCACCCGGTTCGTCGGGTCCTTCGGCGGCTGTCGCGTCTGGGTGTGCAGGCTGCGGAGTTGGTCCAGTTCGTCGACGTTCGGGAACGCCTCTTCGGTGTCACACGCCAGCCCCAACCCACCCAGGGCCAGGGCGAGCACGGAGGCGCGCAAGCGGTGCGGAGTCTTCACCAGGTCATCCTTCTTCACGTCGCGGGGCGGCGATACATCCCGCCGCCCCGTGACCGGAGCCTGGAAGCTTCGCGTCCCCACCGCCGCGAAGCAATCCCCACGCCCCCTCTCAGCTTCTGAAGAGAAGAGGAGACGCGCGCTCCGTGCTCAGGCCCCGCAGCTCAGCGTGAAGTCGCGGTTGACGGTGGCGTAGTCGCCCAGCTTCACCGGGGAGGGCTCCGGGGTGATGGTGGGCGTGGCGCCGTTCTCGCACTTCAGGCCACCGTCCACCGCGACGCCCACCTGCAGGTCCGTGTTGCTCGGCAGGCTCGACACGGTGAACGAGCAGCGGCCGCCGCGGCTCGTCCTCACCATGGCGCTGCCCAGCGCGTCCGACGGGTTGCCCGGCGACGACACCACCACCCGGACCTGGTCGCAGGCGCCGTCGAGCTGCAGCCCGCTCTGGGGCAGCCGGACCACGCCGGCGACGGTGGCGTTGCCCTCGCGGCTTCCACCGCCGCCCGTGGTGGCGCAACCGGTGGCGGCAAGGACGAGGGCGGCAACGGCAATGCGATACATGAATTCCTCAATTCGTGGGGTAATGAGAAGGCGGCTCGGTCACCGCTCGGGCGACCTACGGCGCGCGCCACATACAATTGCGATGGGAATTCATTCCACCCATTTCGCATGGCTTTTTTGTGACGTGAATTGGTGAATTCGCCTGGAATTCCGGGGAGTTTCCGACGCTGTGTCTATCCCTGGAGACACCGGCTGTACCGGAAATCAGCCGGGTTCATCGGTGCAATCAAAGACAGACATGCCGCGCCGCGTGATGCCGGTCTCCGAGTCCCGGAATCGGGAATGCGTGAATCCCATTTCCGGAATCGCGAACACCGGCGAGGGGCCGCGTGGGGGGACCGAGGAGCGTGCGGCCGGGACGATGGTCCGCCGTCTGCTGCGAGCCACTCGGAGCGCCCTCACGGTGAAGGAGCAAGGAGAGGAGACGCGCATGTCGATGCAGAAGCAGGATCAAACCCAGTCCTGGTCGGGGCTGGGCGTGGGGACGGACCGGAAATCGTTTCTGGACAAAGTGTCGGCGCAGATTCCGGACTACGACGCGGAGCAGGCCGCCGAGGCGGTCTTCTGCGCGCTGACGGAGGAGCTCCCCGGAGGGCTGGTGCAGCACCTGAGGGACCAGCTTCCGCCGGACGTGCGGCCCATGCTGGGCGCCTGTCACCGGCACCGGGGCGAGGAGCCCGCGAAGATGGACCGCGACGACTTCTACCTCATGGTGGCCAACCACCTGAACGCCGAGCCGGAGAACGTGCGGCTCGTGCTGCATGGCGTGTTCGCCGCGCTGCACACGCAGATTGTCGAGGCGGAGGCGCAGAAAATCGAGCACCAGCTCCCCAAGTGGCTCCAGGGGACGTGGGCCGCGGCGCGCCTGCAGATTGACCGCCCCGCCTGAGGTGTCCCGAGCGCTGGCGCGGGAAGCGGGCGTGTGGCCCGCCTCGCGCCGGTGAAGAGGTGAGAAGGGTGGGGCGCCCGGAGCACACGCTTCCCGGGCGCCCGCCGTCATGGCGCGTGGAGGGCGCGCCTCTTCAGTAGGTGCCTCCCAGCGACAGCGTCACGTTGTAGCGGCCGTCTCCCGCGCCCGGGTCCAGCGTGGAGGGCGCGAAGTCCTGGCCGAAGAGGAAGTTGTAGTTCACGCGCGCGTCGGCGGTGATGAGACTGCCCACCTGGTAGCGCAGGCCCAGGCCCGCGGGCACGAAGCCGCTGGTGTCGTCGTCGTAGCCCAGCGGGTCCCCCAGCCTGTCGCTGCGGATGTTGTAGTTGTCGATGCCGATGCCCGTCATCACGTAGGGCTGCATCTTCGTGTCGGTGAAGTGGCCCACGATGACGGCCTGGCCGCCGTTGCGCACCAGGTCCGCGCCACCGGAGATGCCGCCGTCACCCGGGTCGAGGTCGCTGACGCCGCCGGTGTAGCCCACCTCGAGACCGAGGAAGGGGTTGGGCTTGACGCCCACCGTGGCCCCGTACGAGAAGCCGGGGTTGACGGCGGGGGCGAGCTGCCCGGTGTGGCCCTCCGCGCCGCCGCCTATCAGGGCGTAGACGCCCGTGTCGGCCTGGTTTTCCCGGGTGTCGAACTCCACCGTCTCCAGCTCCATGGACTGCGGGTTGTCACCCTGGGCCCACGTCGCGCTCCCCCAGAGCGCCACCACGCATGCTCCGCCGAGCACGTATCGCTTCATGTCGGACTCCTTTCGCCGCGTCCGAAAGGCAACGTGAAGCGCGGGGGAAGGCCCGGCAACGTCCGGATGGGGGCGCTGCCTCCACTCCCGAGCCCGTCCTCCCCACCCCGCGGGACGGGGCGGCCGCGCCCTCCGTCATCGGATGGCGGAGGACGGAGGACGGCCGGCGAGGCACCCGTCACTCACGGCAGGTACGACAGGGACTCCAGCGCCCGGCGGGCCTGCACCATGCCGTGGCCGTAGCCCTCGTCGTGGCCGACGGGGCCCAGGTCCCTCGCGGTGCTCACCAGCGCCTCGCGCACCTGCGCGGGCGTGGCGGACGGGTGGGCGCTGAACAGCAGCGCGGCCACACCGACGACGTACGGCGTGGACATGGAGGTGCCGGACATGTGCGTGTAGTCCGTCGGCTCCACGTGGACGCGCACGTTGTACCCGAGCACCCGGTCCAACATCGTGCCGCCCGCCTGGTTGATGGTGACGGCCGGCACCCACCGGCCGCGCCGGGGCAGGGAGAAGATTTCCAGGCCGCCCTCCACCACCTCGTTGCCGATGATGACGGCCTGCGCGCCCTGCTTCATCACGTTGACCATGACCTGCTCGATGGGGAGGAAGCCCGGCCGCACGTAGGCGATGAAGCCGCTGCACGTGCTGTCCTTGCACGACTCCAGCGAGTCACCCGCGCCGCAGTCCACCAGCGGGGCCACCTTGGTGCCCGCGGGGCTGTACTGCAGCGGGCGCGACATGAGCTGCGTCTCGTTCGCGTCCAGCTCCAACACCTCGGACCTGCCGCCCAGGCCGCGCGGGAAGAGGGACAGCACGTCCACGCCCGGCGCCACCAGCGCCAGCTCGTGCCCGCCGGAGGAGAAGTCCGCCCGCCGGCCCTGGTCGTCCACCGCGCCCACCGCCAGCACGGACGGGTCCGACGCGGGATAGGACACCACCTGTCCACCGTCATTGCCCGACGCGGCCACCACCAGCATCCCGCTGTCGTACGCCGCCTGGAACGCCTCCAGCGTCGTCTTCGAGGCGAAGCCCCCGCCCAGCGACAGCGAGGCCACCTTCGCCTTCTTGGCCGAGCAGTACTCCAGCGCCGCCAGCACGATGCTCATCTGCGTGCGGCCGTTCAGGTCCAGCACCCGGGCGATGACGAGCTCCGTGCCGGGCGCCACGCCCACCAGGCTTCCCGTCTCCATGCCCTTGATGGGCGCGCCCGGCCGCGCCGCGACGATGCCCGCCACGTGCGTGCCGTGGCCGGAGCCCCACGCGCCGAGGACGCCGTCACTGGTGTTCGTGTCGCCGTCCAGGAAGTCCCAGCTGGCCACCACCGCTTGCCGCAGCGACGGGTGCTCCATGTCCAGGCCGCTGTCGATGATGCACACCCGCGTGCCCGCGCCCGTGGGCCGCCCCGGGTCCGGCTGGCCGTCCTCGTCCAGGTCCCAGACCTCGTTGGCCTGCACCTGCCGCAGGCCACCGGCATATCCACCGGGGATGCGGCCCCGCGCCGCCGCGGACGCGAACGACAACGCCGGTGCCGTGGCCGCGCCCAGCGAGTGCCACACCTGGTCCGGCTCGATGCTCTCGACGCTCGGGTCCTTCGCCAGCGCCTCCCGCTCCCGGGACGACAGGCGCGCGGCCACCGCGGGCACGCTGCGGAAGGTGGCCGTCACCTGGCCGCCGAACTGGCGCACGCGCGAGGCGGCCGACACGCCGTCATCCCGGTAGCGGATGATGAACGGCTCCCGCCCGTCGTCCAGGGGCAGGCTCGGCGCGGTCAGCGCCCGTGCCTCGTCCGTGAGCGCGCCCGCGGTGACACCCGGACAGGCGCCTCCCTGGGCCTCCGTGTACAGAGTGTTCTCCGGCGCGCATGCCGCCAGTGCCATCAGCCCGACGAGTCCCCACCGATTCATGAGCCACTCCTTCCGTCAACGCCGCCTGACGACATCGTCACCGCTCGGGCCGGAAGGAGATTCCAGCCAACGGAGCGCGGATGCCTTCAGGGAGTGCATCCCTCCGCGCCTCCGCAATGGCCGCGGGGAGGCGCCGAGCACGCGAGGTGCGCGGGTTCACATCGCGTGTGTTGGGCCCCGGAACCGCGGACCCCTTCGACCCTGGCCGCCCCCAGGGCCCTCTCCTGCCT
>NZ_JABBJJ010000759.1 GCF_012933655.1 Pyxidicoccus fallax
GGAGTCATCTGCGCCAGCACGGAGGGCGTCAGGGTGACGGCGGTGATGGACTCGTCGCGCAGCAGGGCACGCAGGGGCGCACCGGGCATCAACCGCTCACGGGGCGCGAGCACCAGCGTGGCGCCGGCCATCAGCGTGCCGAAGATTTCGGCGATGGAGGCATCGAAGCCGAAGGCGGCGTACTGGAGCACGCGGCTGGCCGCGTGGAAGCCGTGCTCGCGGGCGGCGGTCAGCGCGGTGTTGCACAGGCCGCGGTGCTGAAGCAGCGTGCCCTTGGGCCGGCCGGTGCTGCCGGAGGTGTAGATGATGTAGGCGAGGCCGTCGGCGAAGACGCGCGCGTCGGGGGCCGTCACGGGCTGGCGGGCCAGCAGGGCCGAGTCCGAGTCGAGCAGGACGAGCTGCTCACCGCCGGAGGGCAGGGTGTCGGCGATGGCCTCGGTGGTGACGAGGACCGGAGCGGCGCAGTCACGCAGCATGTAGGTGAGGCGCTCGACGGGGTAGCTCGGGTCCATGGGGACGTAGGCGCCGCCGGCCTTGAGGATGCCGAGGATGCCGACCACCGTGTCCAGCGAGCGCTCCACGCACAGGGCCACGGGCACTTCGGCCCGGAC
>NZ_JABBJJ010000760.1 GCF_012933655.1 Pyxidicoccus fallax
CCCCACCACCTCCATCACCGGCAGGTCCGAGTACGAGTCCGTGTAGAAGGCGCACGCCGACAACGGCACGCCGGCCTCGCGCGAGTAGGCCTCCGCGAGGGTGCGCTTGCCCTCGCCGAAGCAGATGACGCCCAGCGGACGGCCGGTGTGCCGGCCCTCGCCGTCCACCTCGAAGCGGTTGCACAGCACGGCGTCCAGCCGCAGCTCCCGCGCCACCAGCTCCGACAAGTAGCCCGACGAGGACGTCAGCAGGACGAGCCGGTCCCCCGCGCGGCGGTGCTCCTCCAGCGCCAGCCGCGCGCCGGGGCGGTACAGGGGGCGCACCATCTCCTCGTAGAACAGGGCGGTGCGCTCCTGGATGGGCCTCGCGAGTGAGCCCGCCAGCTGGGCGATGGCGCGCGCCACCGCGTCCTGCATGGAGACGAAACCCAGGTGGTAGCGGGCAATCCACAGGCTGGCGCGCAGCGCCTGCAGCCGGGTGATGTGCCCCAACTCCAGCTCGCGGCGGACCCACAGCGAGCCGGAGTTGACGGAGATGAGCGTCTTGTCGAGGTCGAAGAAGGCGACGGCCACGCCCTACCTCCTAACCC
>NZ_JABBJJ010000761.1 GCF_012933655.1 Pyxidicoccus fallax
GGGAGAGGCCGCGCGGGTGGCGGAGCAGGCCGGCAGCAGGAGCGTCCAGAGCACGGCGCCCAGCACCCACAGGACCTCCACCCGCCAGCTCCTCCGTACCCGGTGCGTCTTCATCTGGTGTTCCTTCCCGTTCGCGAGGGGGCGGCACCCTAGCACCCGGGGCCGTCAGGGGCAGCGCTCGCCCTGGAGGGTGGGTGGTTTGTCCTCGCGGGGTCGGCTTCTGTAGAGTCTTTCGTCCCCTCCAGGGAGGTGTGCGATGACGAGGAGTGAGCTCATCGAGCGCATCGCGGCGCGCGCTCCGCATGTCCCCCGGCGCGAGGTGGAGGCCATCGTCCACGCCGTCTTCGACTGCATGTGCCAGGCGCTGGTGGCCGGCAAGCGCATCGAGCTGCGCGGCTTCGGCGTCTTCTCCGTCCGCACCCGCCGCGCGCGCACGGGCCGCAACCCGAAGACGGGCCAGAGCGTCGCCGTGCCGGAGCGCCGGACGCTGTCCTTCGCCGCCGGAAAGGAGCTGCGTGAGCGGCTCAACGCCCCTCCCGCCACGCCGGCCCCCGCCGCTGTCTCTTATACACAGCTGACGCTGCCGACG
>NZ_JABBJJ010000762.1 GCF_012933655.1 Pyxidicoccus fallax
TCCTCGAGCTGCTCTGGACGCTGGCGCGTGGCTTCCGCGTCCTGCTGCAGGCCGACACCCTGAGTCCCGACTGGCTGCCGCGCGCCGTGCGCCAGCACGCCATCACCCACCTGCAGTGCACGCCGTCTCTGGCGCGCGCCCTGCTTCTCGACTCCGCCAGTGCCGAGGCCCTGCGCTCACTCCAGCAGCTGCTCGTTGGTGGTGAGGCCCTGCCGCTGGAGGTGGCCCGCCAGCTGCGCGAGCGCGTGCCCTCCGTGCTCAATATGTACGGGCCGACGGAAACCACCGTCTGGTCCTCCTGCTTCGCCCTGCCCGCCCAGCCTTCCGTCGTCAGCCTGGGCCGGCCCATTGCCAATACCCGCCTGTACGTCCTCGACTCGCACCTGCGGCCGCTGCCGGTGGGCGTGCCCGGGGAGCTGTTCATCGGCGGTGCTGGCGTGGTGCGCGGCTACCTCGGCCGGCCGGAGCTGACGGCCGAGCGCTTCATTCCCGACCCCTTCGCCTCGACGCCCGGAGAGCGCCTGTACCGCACGGGGGACCAGGTGCGGCGGCTGGCCGACG
>NZ_JABBJJ010000763.1 GCF_012933655.1 Pyxidicoccus fallax
GGCCTGTGCGCCGAGCGCTCCCTGGAGCTGGTGGTGGGCCTGTTCGCCATCCTCAAGGCTGGCGGCGCCTACGTCCCTCTCGACCCGTCCTACCCTCGCGAGCGTCTGGCGTGGATGCTCGAGGACGCGCGTCCCGCCGTCCTCGTGGCCCAGCCCTCGCTGCTGGCCCGACTGCCGGAGACGCTGGGCGCTCGCGTGGTGTCCCTGGACGACGCGTCGCTGCGCGCGCTGCCCACGCACGCGCCCGCGCCGCTGGCCACCCCGGACTCGCTGGCCTACGTCCTCTTCACCTCGGGTTCCACCGGCCGCCCCAAGGGTGTCCAGGTGCCCCACCGCACCGTCTCCAACTTCTTCACCGGCATGGACGCCCACCTCGCGCGGCCCCCTCACGCCGCCTGGCTGGCCGTCACCCGCCTGTCCTTCGACATCTCCGTCCTCGAGCTGCTCTGGACGCTGGCGCGTGGCTTCCGCGTCCTGCTGCAGGCCGACACCCTGAGTCCCGACTGGCTGCCGCGCGCCGTGCGCCAGCACGCCATCACCCACCTGCAGTGCACGCCGTC
>NZ_JABBJJ010000764.1 GCF_012933655.1 Pyxidicoccus fallax
GATGCTGGTTTGCGCTCTGGATGTGTTGAAGCCTCCCGGCCTCCTCACACCCGGCAAATCAGCCTCTGCGAGAACTTCTCTCAGCAGAAATTGAACTTACCCTTCGTATGCACTTGTCAAAGAACGCTTCCCGCGACGACTGGGAAAACTTGTGGAGCTGATCGGGATCGAACCGACGACATCCAGCTTGCAAAGCTGGCGCTCTCCCAGCTGAGCTACAGCCCCGGAAATTTCGCCATTCTACCATGCTGGTCGCGCGTCAACCACGTCCCTGCCCCATGGGCGAAGGGAAAGTGGTGGGCCTAGGTGGACTTGAACCACCGACCTCGCGCTTATCAGGCGCGCGCTCTAGCCAGCTGAGCTATAGGCCCAGGGGGCTACGCGTCGGAAACCCGTACAGCGTCCTTCTCTTTCAAAGAGCCGAGTCGCGTGGACTCGGTCCTTCAAAACCAAACAGCAAGCCCGAAGCAGAGAGTCAGATTGTGACTCGGAAACGTTGACCTGGTTGACCTGACGGAGCACCGAAGCGCTCCTGGCATCGCCTACTCGCACCGAAGTGC
>NZ_JABBJJ010000765.1 GCF_012933655.1 Pyxidicoccus fallax
GGGGAGGATGTCGGTGGGCAGCTGCTTCCGGCGCCATGACAGCAAGGCGGGCTGCGCCCAGCAGGTGCGCCAGGAGGCCGAGGGCGACATCCGCCGAATCGCCTGGGGGACTTCGAGAGGGAGCTGGCGCGTCCGGAGAGGCACCTGGCGTGGTGCGCGACGCGGAAGCGCTTCCACTTCACCTTCGTGCACTGGCATCCGGACTCGCCGCGGCTGGAGGCGTTGGGCGGTCGGACACGTCAGTCGCCGCGGGAGGTGCTGGCGCACGGAGAGCGCGTGGGGAGCGCTGGCACCGGGAAGCGTGCGGGTGGGTGAAGGGCTCATCTGGGGAGAAAATCAATCCCATGGGCGGGTGCTCTGGACGGCGCTGACGGCGGAGGGGGACGCCGGTGCCGAGGCGGGCGAATACCTCCGCCCGCGGGGCCTTACGACGTCCTGGCTGAATCAGGCGCGACGTTGTGCAGCCCGGCTTTCACTCCGCTGCCGCAGGACTCCTTCCATGACGTCGCTCGTCAGGCCCTGACCCGACTTCGCTGAAGGAGGTT
>NZ_JABBJJ010000766.1 GCF_012933655.1 Pyxidicoccus fallax
GGCCGGTGGAGACGGGGCGCGCGCGGAGCTTCGGGGGCAGGGAGCGGGACAGGGCCTCGGCGGCCTCGACGGCCTGCTCCAGGGCCATGCGCTGGGCCTTGCCCTGGAGGTGCTCCAGGTTCTCGAGGGTGAAGGCCTCCGCGTCGCCCAGGAGGGCCTGCGCGCGGCGGGCGGCGCTGGCCAGGGCCTCGTAGCCCTCGGCGAGCCGCTCCAGCACGGCGTCGGTGCCGGACTCGCGCAGGGCGGTGTAGCCGGCCTGGAGCAGCTCCGTGGGAGGACGGTCCAGCACGCGCCGCGCGAGGGCGGGGCTCAGCGCGGTGCCGGCCGTGAAGCCGAGCCGGGTGAGGATGCGGGAGGCGAGGAAGGCGACGCCGCGGGCGCGGAGGGACTCGGGCAGGCGAGCGAGGGCGGAGGCGACGGGCTCCAGATGCGGCTCCGCGGCCAGCCGGGCGAGGACGTGGTCGTCGTAAGCACGCACGGCGGCGCGGAGGCGGGGCAGGGTGTCCGGGACGGGCAGGGTG
>NZ_JABBJJ010000767.1 GCF_012933655.1 Pyxidicoccus fallax
GCTCGGAGGCGGCCTTGCGGGTCAGCTCGTCCTGGAAGGTGAGCTGCGCGTCCTTCTGCTGCACGTTCTGCAGCGCCTCGGCGTTGGCGTCGAGCGCGGAGAGCAGGTCCGGCGCGGTGGCCGTCTGGGCGTTGCCCGCCAGCTTCTTGCCCACGACGACGCCCAGCACGAAGACGGCGCCCATGACGACGATGCCGGCGATCAGCAGGCTGACGATCTGCCGGTTGTCCAGGGAGACGTCGAACTTCTCCTTCATCCGGTGGGCGTCACGCATGGCTTGGCAATCCTCGGGCGCGGACGCAGCGGGCAACACGAGTCCGTGTTGCGGCCTGTAGCGTCGGCATGGAGGGCAAGGTACGCCCCCCCCCGAGGCGGGTCAAATTCACGGAAGGACGCGCCCGGCCGGGGTTTCAGCCGGTGACGGGCGGAGCGAAGGCGGTGGACACGGAGAGTGGCGGGGGCGCCAGCGGAGCGGGCGACTCGGCGGGTGGGACG
>NZ_JABBJJ010000768.1 GCF_012933655.1 Pyxidicoccus fallax
ATGAGTATAAGAGACAGGCTGACCAGAGTGAACAGGTGATTCGTCATCTGAAACAGGAGATTGAACACCTGAACACCTTACTTTTGTCCAAGGATTCGCACATTGACAGCCTGAAACAGGCCATGCTCCTTCTTGAAAATCACCAGGCAAAATTAACTGAATCCCCGGCGCCATGGTGGAAATTCTGGAAAAAATCCTGACCCCGTCATGCTTCCGTTTTCCTCTCCGGCCATCCCGGGGAGTTCCTGAACCTTCCAAAAAATCGCCGGATTTCTGAACGCTCCTCACCACTAAAAATACCCACACACTACGCAAAATTAAAATTTTGCAGATTTATATTTAATATCAGTAGTTTACTTTCCTGAAATTTCGTTTTTTAAATTTTATTTATATAGATCCGACTCTATGACGAGTCGTCATAGAGTCCCCGGCGAGTCGTCATAGAGTCGGTAACGACTCAGCACTATAAAAACAATGAGTTAATAA
>NZ_JABBJJ010000076.1 GCF_012933655.1 Pyxidicoccus fallax
GCCCTGATGGGCCCGCCCTCTGTACTGGCCACGCGAGTGCCTAGCTTCGGCATGGCATTCCCCCTGCACATGCGCGGCGAGGGTGCTCCCCATGGGGAGGGAGCGGGCAGGTGGTTTCTGCTCCGCGCGGAGGGCGTGATGGCGACGGGCAAGGTGCTTCGGAGAGCAGTCAAGGCGGCGGCGGCGGGAGTGATGCACTACAGCGGACTGCGCAAGGCGATGGCGGCGTACCGCCGCTCGCAGTCGGGTGGGCGGCGCATCCTCATCGTCAGCTACCACCGCGTGGTGAGCGACTTCACGGGGGAGCTGCAGCGCTCCATCCCCGGGCTGCTCATCTCCCAGGAGACGTTCCGGCGTCACCTGGAGGAGGCCCACGCGGCGGGCTTCGAGCTGACCTCCATCGGTGACGCGGTGGACGTCATGGCGGGGCGGCGGGTGGCGAAGAAGGACCTGTGCGTCATCACCTTCGACGACGGCTACCGGGATGTGTACCGGTACGCCTACCCGGTCCTCAAGCAGATGGGCGTGCCGGCCATCACCTATCTGCCCACGGCCTTCATCGGGACCGAGAAGCGCTTCAACCACGACCGGCTCTTCCACCTGCTGCGGCGCATCCAGGAGCGGCGCTACCGGCCCGTCTACGACACGCTGCCCGCGCCGTCGCTGGAGCTGCTGGGGCCCATCCTCTCCGGACAGAAGACGGTGTCGGCCGCGCTGGACGACTTCATCGGCGACCACCCCGCGCGCACGCTGACGGACATCATCGACGCGCTGGAGAAGCAGCTCGGCGGCGGCGAGGACCTGGTGCCGGAGCAGGGTGACGTCATGAACTGGGAAGAGGTGCGCCGCATGGCGCGCGACGGCTTCGAGTTCGGCGCCCACACGCTGGGCCACACCGTGCTCACGCTGGAGCCGACGGAAGTCGTCGAGCGTGAAATCCTCGAGTCCAAGCACACCATCGAGCGCGAGGTGGGCATCACCGTGCGCGACTTCGCGTACTGCAACGGCTGGTACTCGGACGAAATCATCCGCGTGCTGTCGTCCAACGGCTTCCGCTCGGGCGTCACCACGGAGGACTTCCCCAACCGCATCGGTGGCGACCCGTTCACCCTCAAGCGCAAGGTGCTGTGGGAGAACTTCAGCCTGGGCATGACGGGCGACTACTCGTCGTCCCTCACCGCCTGCCAGTTCGACGACTGCTTCGGCGTGCTGGGCATGAACCACCCGGTGCCGGGCAAGCGGCCCCACATCACCCGCGGCGGCACGGCGGTGAACGAGCTGGTGGTGAGCGAGGCGGTGGCCAGCCCGGCCGAGCCGAACCCCGTCATCGTCCCGAGCGCGGAGGTGCCCGCGCCCGCGGTGGCGGCGAACGTGCTGAGCGATGAAGCAGTGTCGACGGTGAAGGAGGTTCCGTGAGCGGAAGTCCCACACCGGCCGCGTCCGGGGGTTCGTTCCTCGGGCGCGCCGGTCCCCTGGTGTTGGCCCGGCTGTTCACCGCCGGGCTGACGCTGTCCATTCCCCTCGTGCTCGCCCGGGTGCTGCACCTGGACGAGTACGGCACGTACTACCAGCTCTTCCTCATCGCCACGACGCTCTACTACGTGCTGCCGTTCGGCGTGGCGCAGAGCCTCTACTACTTCCTGCCTCGCGCGGAGGTGAAGCGGCCGTACCTCGGGCAGACGATGCTGTTCATGACCGCCGCGGGCCTGCTGGGCGCGGCGGGCGTGTACGGGCTGCTGGGGTACGTGGCGGGCTGGTTCTCCAACCCGGCGCTGGCCGGGTACCGGCTGCCGTTGGCCGCGTACACGGCCTTCCTGCTGGGGAGCCTCCCGCTGGAGCTGTCCCTCACCGCGCAGGGGCGCACACGCGCGTCCGCCGTCGTGTACCTGGTGTCCGACGCGGTGCGCGCGGGGGTGATGGTGATACCGCCGCTCTTGGGCGCGTCCCTGTACGGGATGATGGTGGCGGTGGCGGCCTTCACGGCGCTGCGCTACGTGGCCACGTGGGTGGTGTCGCTGCGCGGCGTCTCCGGTCCGCTGGTGAGCCGCGCGCTCTTCCGCGAGCAGCTGGCGTACGCGGCGCCCTTCGGCGCGGCGATGCTGCTGGCCATTCCCCAACAGAACGCGCACCTGTTCGCGGTGGCGGGCGCGGTGGCGCCGGCGCTGTACGCGCTCTACCGCGTGGGCTGCTTCCAGCTCCCCATCGTGGACCTGCTCTATTCGCCCACCAGCGAGGTGCTGATGGTGCGCCTGGGCGAGCTGGAGCGCGAGGGCCGCCTGGAGGAGGGCGTGGAGGCCTTCCGCGAGGCGGCGGGGAAGCTGGCCTACGTCTTCCTGCCCTTCGCGGCGTTCCTCTTCGCGGCGGCGCCGGAGTTCATCGCGGCGATGTTCGGCGAGAAGTTCCTGCCCGCGGTCCCCATCTTCCGGGTGAGCGTGCTGGGCGTGGTGCTGTCCATCCTCCCCATGGATGGGACGCTGCGCGCCCGGGGGGAGACGCGCGCCATCTTCGTTTCGTACGCGGTGAAGGCGGCGGTGACGGTGCCGCTCGTGTGGCTGGGCGTGAAGTACCTGGGGCTGATGGGAGGCATCGGCTCGTGGGCGGTGGCGGAGGTGGTGGGCAAGGCGACGCTGCTGGCGAGGGTGCCCGCGGCGCTGTCCACGCCCCGGCTCAAGCTGGGGGTGATGGACGTCATCCCATGGCGGGAGCTGGGCAAGGGCTCACTGGCCGCCGCTTCCGCCGCGGTGGGCGTCTTCCTGCTGCGATCCGCCGCGCAGGCCGCCTTCAGTCACCTGCCGGAGGGCTTCTTCTGGCGCGTGCTGCCGCTGGCCTCGGCCGGGGTGTTGTTCCTGACGGTGTACCTGGTGGCGCTGCATGCCACGGGTGTGAAGCCGCTGAGCGTGATCGGGGGACTGCGTTCCCGGAAGAGCAGCGTGAGCGTCGTGTAGCTGACGCGTGGGGAGCACTTCCCTCCCCACGGTGGGGTACCTAGTTTCCTGGCCGTCGGGAAATGGGGTGAGGGAGGCGTGATGGGTGTCGACGCGATGACGTTCTACCGGCTCGCGCGCGGGCTGAAGAAGCGGGGAATTCCCCTGCTGCCGGCGATTCTGCGCAAGGCCATCTACTATCTGCACAGCTCGTACATCCCCGAGGATGCCGAGATTGGCGAGGGGACGCAGCTGGGCTACGGCGGCATCGGCGTGGTCATCCACAAGGCGGCGAAGGTGGGGAAGAACTGCCTCATCTCGCAGCAGGTGACCATCGGCGGGCGCTCGGGGCTGGAGGGCGCGCCCGTCATCGGTGACTACGTGCGCATCGGCGCGGGGGCGAAGATTCTGGGCAACATCCGCATTGGCGACTTCGCGGTGATTGGCGCCAACGCGGTGGTGCTCAAGGACGTGGCGCCCGGCGCGGTGGTGGCCGGTGTCCCGGCGAAGGTGATCCGCGAGGACCCGGATCCGCTCACGACCTATCAGCGGGAGATGGGGCTGCTGCCCCAGCGCGCGCACCTGACGGCCGTGCCTCCCGCGGCCTCCATGCGGCAGTAGACGGGGGAAACGGATGAAAGTGCTCCTCGTCGGGGACTACCCGCCGCCCTACGGCGGTGTGGCCATCCATGTACAACAGCTTCACGGTTACCTGCGCGGCTGCGGGGTCGAAGCCAGGGTGCTGGACATTGGAAAGGGCGGCCGGCCGGCTCCGGACGTCCTTCCGATGCGAAGCCCCACGCACTTCGGCCTCCGGCTGGCGGGGTTCCTCTCCTCGGGGTGGACGGTGCACGTCCACACCAGCGGCAACAACCCGAAGTCGTGGGTGCTGGCGGGCATGGTGGGCGGGATGCCGGGTCTCCGGGCGTCTCGCGTCATCACGCTGCACTCGGGGTTGTTGCCGGACTATCTCGCGGCCTCGGGTGCACGGCGCAACTTCGCTCGCGTGGCGCTGGCCGGCTACGCGCGCGTGGTGGCCGTGTCCGGGGCGGTGAGGGATGCGCTGCTGAGCTGCGGCGTGCCCGAGGAGAAGGTCGTCGTCCTGCCGGCCTTCTGCGCCTCGCAGGTGCGGCCGGGCCCGGTGCCCGCCGTGGTGGACGCGGCGCGCGCCCGGCGCAAGCCGCTGCTGGCCATGGCGCACCACCCGTCGCCGGTGTACGGGCGCAAGCTGGCCTTCCGCGCGCTGCGGCGGCTGGCGGAGGCGAACCCCCATGTGGGGCTCGCGCTGTTCGGCCCGGGAACGGACTCGGAGGAGTTCCTCCGCGACGTGCGTGATTTGCACGTGGCGGGGAACCTGGAGGTGCTCGGGGAGCTGGAGCACTCCGCGGCGCTGGGGCTGATCGCCCGCAGCGACGCCTTCCTGCGGCCCACCACCCATGACGGGGACTCCATCTCCGTCCGCGAGGCCCTGGCCCTGGGCGTGCCGTGCGTGGCGAGCGACGTCTGCGCCCGGCCCGAGGGGACACGGGTGTTCGCGGCGGGCGACGCGGAGGACCTCGCCCGCGCCGTCACCGAGGCCGTGGCGGCGGGGCCGTCGCTGCATCCCTCGGTGGACGCGGGGCCGGAACTGCTCGCGCTCTACGCGGAGCTGGCCGGCACGGCCAACCCTTCCAAGCAGTCACACGAAGATTTCGACACGGGAGAGACGAGACATGCGGCGCAGTGATGACATGGACCTGGCGCGCCGGGCGCTTCGCGGACGCGACCTGGTGGTGTTCTCCAACGACTGGGATGGGGACCCGCTGTCCAAGGTCCACATCATGAAGATCCTCGCCCGGGACAACCGCATCCTGTGGGTGAACAGCATCGGCAACCGCGCGCCGCGCGCCAACGCGCACGACGCCAGGCGCATCATCAACAAGCTGGAGAAGTTCACCGAGGGCATCAAGGAGGTGCTGCCCAACCTCTTCGTGCTGTCGCCCCTGGCGATTCCCTTCTACGGCTCGGAGCTGGTGCGCAACGCCAACCGGCACCTCTTGCGGCTCCAGGTGCTTCGGGCCATGAAGCAGCTGAACTTCAAGCGGCCCATCTCCTGGAGCTTCCTGCCCGCTTCCGCGCCGGTGTCCGGCACGCTGGGCGAGGAGTTCGTCGTCTACCACTGCGTGGACGAGTTCTCCGCCTTCAGCGACACCAACGGCCGTCACATCGCGGAGCTGGAGGAGCGGCTGCTGCGCCGCGCGGACCTCTGCATCACCTCCGCCGAGCGGCTGCGGGACAACAAGTCGAAGCTCAACCCGCGCACGGTGCTGGTGCGGCACGGCACGGACTTCACGCACTTCGTGAAGGCGTGCGACCCGGCCACGCCCATCCCCGCGGACATCGCGAACCTGCCCAAGCCCATCATCGGCTTCTTCGGGCTGGTGGCGGACTGGGTGGACCAGGAGGCCATCATCGCCACCGCGCGCGCCCATCCGGAGGGCTCGGTGGTCATCATCGGCAAGACGACGCCGGACTGCGATGACTCGGCCCTGCGCAAGGAGCCCAACATCCACCTGCTGGGCCGCAAGCCGTACGCGGACCTGCCCGGCTACAGCAAGGCCTTCGACGTGGCGCTCATGCCCTTCAAGGTCAGCGAGCTGACGCTGAACGCCAACCCGCTGAAGGTGCGCGAGTACCTCGCCGCGGGCCTGCCGGTGGTGTCCACGGACCTGCCCGAGGTCCGCAAGGTGGGGCTGTGCAAGATCGCCTCGGACACCGAGGACTTCGTGCGCAAGGTGGACGAGTGCCTCGCGGAGGGGCCTGGCCCCAGCCGTGAGCGCGCGGAGAAGATCTTCAGCGAGAGCTGGGACGCGCGCGTCGAGGAGATCCGCCACCACGTCGGCGTGGCCATGACGGCCGCCGGCAAGCAGCTCTAGGCGCGCCCCGTCACGAGGCGCTCCAGGTGGGCGTAGCGGCGCACCACGCGCGCGTAGTCGGCCGGACGGATGGCCGGCTGCGCGTGCGTCTTCGTGAGGTCCGCCTTCGCGTCCAGGTAGTCGTTGCCCCCTCGCTCCATCAGGCGCGCGGCATCCGCGTCGGAGAGGGTGAGGGGGATGCCGAGCCGCTCCTGCATGAGCTGGCGCAGCGAGCGGTCCAGCTCCGGCAGGAGTTCGCGCTCCACCTTCGCGCGGCGCATCAGCCAGCCCATGCCGCGCACGTACTCCCGCGTGGAGCGGTGGCGTTCCACGCGCAGCGGGCGGGGCGCGCCGAAGCGCGTGCCCCGGGACACGGTATAGAGCAGCCCCACGGCCAGCACCTGCGCCACGAAGACCCAGATGCCGCGCGACAGGGGCGGCGGTGGCGCGAGCTGGTGGTGGAACTCGTCGAACACCAGCGGGCCCCGCGCGGAGAGGGCATCCCAGAAGCGCAGGTTGTCCACCAGCTCCAGGCGGCGGTTCTCAGCGAGGTCCGCGCCCGCGAGCACGTACACCTCGCCCGAGCCGAGCGGCCAGCGCCACACCGCCGTCGCGCCGCCCAGGCCCGCCAGGGGCACGGCGTCCTCGTGGCCCATGCGCACGCCCCTGTCTCGGGACACACGCAGCGCGGACAGACCTCGCAGCGGCCCGGAGGCAATCCACACGTCCAGCGTGGTGCCGCCCGCGTCCGCGAGGTTCGAGTCCAGGCCCCGGTTGCTGGCCGGCATCAGCGGGCCCGACTCCAGCCTCAACCAGTCCTCCAGCGCCGCCTGGTGCTGCCCCAGCTCGCGCGGGGACAGGTACACCAGCGTGCCGCCGCCGCGCACGAAGTGCTCCAGCGCGGCGACTTCCTCCTTCGACACCGGCTGTCCCTGCGGAGCGGCCACCACCAGCGTGCGCGTGGCCAGGGCGAGCGACTCCAGCGAGGTGGTGTGCGCGTCCACGGCGCGGCCGCCCTCGCGCAGGTAGAGGTAGAGGGCACGGAGGCCCTGCGGGCCGGTGTTCTCCACGGTGGGCACCAGGGACTCCGGTGCCTCCTCGCGCGTGGCGAGCCCCACCGCGAGGGCCAGCGCGATGAGCACGCCGAAGACGAGCGACGTCCGGAGGTTCTTCACCGGGGAGCCTCCACCGCCAGCGTGCCGTTCAGGCTCTCCACCGCCGCCACGAAGCGCGCCGCCTCGTCCGCGGGCACCGGGGCCAGCGAGTAGAAGGCCCGGTCATACCAGCCCACCAGCCGCTCCACCTCGCTCACCACCGGCGCGGGGGCGCCCCGGCCCGGCAGCTCCGCCGCCAGCTCGCGGTTCGTCTTCACGCGGTCCGGGCGCGCCAGCCGCCGCTGCTCCAGCGCGGACAGCATGCCCAGCAACCCCTCGCGGATGGCCTCGCGCGCGTCCGTCGTCAGGGCCTCCCTCGCGCGGCGCAGGTGCTCGCCCGGCGAGTCCAGCACCAGCGGCGCGTTGGCCAGGGGCGCCGCGCTGACGGCGGTGGCCTTCCGCCGGCGGCGCGCGCTCAGCGTCAGCACGCCCCACAGCACCACCGCCAGGGCCAGTCCCAGAATCAGCGCGCGCGTGGCCACCGCGAAGCCCTGGGCCCCGCTCGACTCGAAGAGCCCCTCCAGCCAGGACTCCAGCTCGCGCATCAGCCGCTTCAGCAGGTCCCCGTGGCGCTGCCGCGCGCGGGAGAACTCCGGCCGGTCGAGGATGGCGCGGAGCCGCTCCGGTTCGCTCGGAGGCAGCGCCTCGGAGGCGGTCCTCTCGGCCTCCGCCTGGAGCGCGCAGGAGCGCTCCAGGAACGCGGCCACCTGCTTCGCGCGCTCGGACGCGGAGGCGTCCTCATCGGCGGGGGGCAGCGGCATTCCGCCCAGGCGCGCGGCCAGCCCGTCCACCACCGAGGGGAGCTCCGAGGGACGGGACGTGGCCGTCTCCTCCATCAGCCGGGTGGTGGACTCGCGCTCGGCGCAGGGCAGGGCGGCGAGCAGCATCAGCAAAGACAGGCCAGGCACGGCGTCCTCTCGGTGCGGGGGGGCGTCAGGCGGCCTGGGGCGAGGCGGGCGGCGCTTCCATCCGCCGCTCCAGGTCGAGCGCCTCCCGGCGCACGCGCATGTCCAGATAGAAGAGGGAGCAGAAGACGAAGTAGATGGGCGTGAGGCCCGCCTGCACGAACACCTGCAGCAGCTCCACCGGCACCAGCACGTACTGCGGCGTGCGCGACATCGTCGCCGCGTCGAAGGGGCTGCCGTACTGCGCCATCACCACCCACGAGGGAATCTGAGACACGAGCTGCACCGAGATGAGGATGAGGCTCATCACGGTGTAGAGAATCATGGCGCGCACCACCACGCGGCCCAGGAAGCCCGGCTCCACGCGGCCGGACAGCAGCGCCCCGGAGCGGCGGAAGGCCTCCCACGCGCCCACGTCTTCGGTCGCCATCACCGGCGGGAGCAGCATGAAGCGCAGGAAGTACCAGAGCATCGCGGCGATGGCGCCGAGGCCCGCGAGCAGCGCCGCGATGATTCCGAGGGCGGCGCCCATGACGTTGGAGCCGTTGACGGCCGCGGCGAAGGCGAGGCCGCCGAAGAGGGCCCCCGGCACGAGGCACAGCACGGTGACGAGCGTCGACCAGCCCATCGAGATGACATACGCGCCCGTCATCGGCACCACGCGGGAGAAGGCGCGGCGCAGGGCGTCCGCCGGGCCCACGGGCTCGCCGAGGTGGACGGACACCACGTACTTCGACGCCGTCATGGTGGCGAGCCAGTAGCTCCAGAAGAGGAACACGAAGAGCACGCCCCACAGCGCCATGGCCACGCCGGCCTGGCCCATGAGCTGGGTCGGGTCCATCTGCCCGCGGGACTGCGCATCCCCCGTGTAGAGCAGCGGGGCCAGCCGCTGGGTGGTGAGCATCGCGACCTTCGTCACGATGTAGTTCACCAGCGAGAAGCCGAAGCTCATCACGAACAGCGGCTTGAGGTGGGCACGCCAGAAGGTGGCGGCCCGGTCGATCATCTCGCCCATGGCGAGGGGGCGAAGCTCGGGGACGGCGGGGGTGGGGCTCACGGTGCGCGCAGCATAGCCCGCGCCGCGGCCGCCGGGTCGTCCGCGTCCAGCACCGCCGAGATGACCGCGAAGCCCGCCGCGCCTCGGACCTCTCCCGCCCGCTGGGGAGTGATGCCGCCGAGCGCCAGCGCGGGACAGGGCAGGGCGGCCGCCAGGGCACGGAAGCCCTCGGGGCCGAGCTGGGGCCGCGTGTCCCCGGGCTTGGAGCCGGGAGCGAACACCGGGCTCACCAGCGCCAGGTCCGCCCCACGCGCGGCCCGCGCCTCCTCCAGGTCATGGACGGCCACGCTGACGAGCCGCCCGGCGGGCAGGTGGGGGCGCACGTCCTCGGGCGTGGGCCCCCGGGCGGGCAGGTGCAGGTGCGCGCCGACGAGCAGCGCGACGTCCAGGCGGCCATTGACGAACAGCGGGTTGCCGCGCTCGCGGCACAGGTCCGCGAGCAGGCGGGCCTCTTCCAGGAAGCGGCGCCCGGTGGCCTCGGGGTGGCGGTGCTGCACGGCCACCTCGGGGCCGGCCTCCAGTACCCGGCCGAGCGCGCCCAGCAGCCGCTCGGGCGGCAGGCGCCAGTCGGTGATGACGACGAGCCGGGGCAGGGCGGGCGGCGCCACCACGGTGGCTCCCGGGACTACTGGTGGACGAGCCCGTCGATGGGGCTGGACGCCGAGCCGTAGGCCTTCCGGGGAATGCGGCCGGCGAGGTACGCGTCGCGGCCGGCCTCGACAGCCTTCTTCATGGCCACCGCCATGCGGACCGGGTCCTTGGCCCCGGCGATGGCCGTGTTCATGAGGATGGCGTCCACGCCGAGCTCCATGGCGATGGCCGCGTCGGAGGCGGTGCCCACGCCCGCGTCGACGATGACGGGCACCTTCACCGTCTCCAGGATGAGGCGGATGTTGTGCGGATTGCGGATGCCCAGGCCGCTGCCGATGGGGGCGGCCAGCGGCATCACCGCCGCGCAGCCCGCGTCCTCCAGCTTGCGCGCGGTGATGGGGTCGTCGCTGGTGTAGGGCAGCACGGTGAAGCCCTCCTTCACCAGGATGCGCGCGGCCTTCACCGTCTCCTCGACGTCCGGGTAGAGCGTCTTCTCGTCGCCGAGCACCTCGAGCTTCACCCACTTGCTCATGCCCAGCTCCTCGGCGAGCCGGCAGGTGCGCACCGCGTCGTCCGCCGTGTAGCAGAGGGCCGTGTTGGGCAGCAGCCGCAGGCGGTTGCGGTCGATCCAGTTCATCAGCGACGCTTCGCCCGTGGCCTTCAGGTCCAGGCGGCGCACCGCCACGGTCACCATCTCGGTGCCTGAGGACTCGTGGCAGCGCTTCATCACCTCGTGGCTGGGGTACTTCCCGGTGCCGAGGATGAGGCGTGAGCCGAAGGTGACTCCGGCGATGGTGAAGGGCTTGTCCTGGATGCTCATGGCAATCTCCTAGCCGCCACCGACGAAGGTGACGATCTCCACGCGGTCGCCGGCCTGGAGGCGGTGCTCGGGGTGGCGAGCGCGGCGCACGACCTGTTCGTTGACCTCCACGGCCACGCCGGGACCGCCCACCTGGAGCGACTCCAGCAGCGACGCGAGGGTCATGCCCTCCGGCACCTCGCGCGTCTCTCCGTTGACCTGGACCTGCACGGCGTCGTGGCTCCTGTAGTTCCTGGTCAGATTCAATCGGTGAATCTGAAATCGGAACACGGACTATAAGGGGCACCTCGCGCTGTCAACGCGCTCTCCACTGGAAGCGTCCGCCGCGTCGCAGTGGTGCGGAAGAACCCGGAGCCAGGAAGTGGGAAACCGCGTTCCCACTGCCGGTGCGTGCCTTTCCATTCTTCCCCACCAAGCAGGCTGCCGGCCGGGCGCTCCGAGTCTGGGATGGAGCCCCTATGTCGTCCCGCGTCCCTGCCAAGCCCTGTTCAAGGTCCAGGGCGGGATCCACTTTCAACCCAACGCCGGGGGAAACGAACTCCTGGCCTACTGGAAAAGGAGCAGGACGACATGCGCAAGCTCATGATGGCGGTTACCGCGGTGGCGGGTCTGGCCCTGGTCTCCGGGTGCAAGCAGAACAACGTCGAGTCCGAGCGCCGAGACGTCGCCGAGGCCCAGCAGGAGGCCCAGCGCGAGACGGCGGAGGCCACGCAGAGCGCTCGTGAAGAGACGGCCAGCGCGCAGCAGAACGCGCAGGAGGACATCGCCAGCGCCCAGCGCAACGCGCAGGAAGACATCGCCAGCGCCCAGCAGGACGTCCGCGAGGAGGAGAAGGACCTCGCCGAGGCGCAGCGTGGGCAGCAGGAGGAGCTCGCCGAGAATCAGCGCGAGCAGCAGGAGGAGTTGCGCGAGGACTCGGCGCAGGGTGGCTCCGGCACGGCCGGCGCTGCCGCGGCGGCCACGAGCGTCAACGGCCGCGTGCTCTCCACGGGCGGGGACTCGCTGACGGTGGTCGACACCACCAGCAACAAGCAGCTCAAGCTGAAGACCAACGACCAGACCCGCATCATGCAGAACAACGCGCCGGTGAAGCTGGATGACCTCACCGAGGGCAGCCAGGTCCGCGCCTCCTACGTCATGGAGGGCAAGGACATGGTGGTCCGCGAGCTGACCGTCACCCAGCCGGCGCAGAAGAAGCAGTAGTCCGCACGGAGCAGTGGTCGGTCCGTTTCCTCGCGGGCCGGCTCGGACGGCTCCCGCTCCGGCGGGGGCCGTTCCCTTTTTTTCCTGAGTCCGTGCTGGGAGGTCGGGAGGGTGTGTCGGACGTGGGTGGTAGGAGGAACCCGTGAGGTTTTCTCACGCCTTCCCAACCCAGGGGAGGACTTCCCCCCCAGGAGGCTTATGCCCACCCACCACCCGGAGCACCCCACTTCGAAGCCCTTCATCCTCTTCACCGCCGGAGCCACGGCCTATGAGCTGGTGCGCTTCCTCGGGCCCCGGGGACCGGGGGAGATGCTGCTGGCGCGCCGGCACTACGCGGGGATGCCCGGTGACCTGGTGGTCATCAAGCGGCTGCAGGACTCCGGGGACGAGCGGGGGCGCGCGCGCCTGCGCGAGGAGGTGAAGCTGCTGATGCGGCTGAGCCACCCCGCCATCGCCCAGGTGTTCCTGGTGCGCGTGCACGAGGGCTCGCCGCACCTGGTGATGGAGTACGTGGAGGGCCACAGCCTGGAGACGCTCACCAGCTTCGCGGCGCTGCGGCGCAGGCCCTTCTCGGAGGCCTTCGCCGCCTACGTGGGCTCGGAGGTGGCGGACGCGCTCCACCACGCGCACACCCTGGAGGACGGGCGGGGGCAGCCCCTGGGCATCGTCCACCGGGACGTGTCCCCGCGCACGCTGCGCCTGGACGTGCACGGCCGCGTGAAGCTGGCGGACTTCGCCATGGCGTGGGCGAAGCTGCCGGGCCGCGTGGGCACGGAGGGCCATGTCGTCCGGGGAGACCTCGCGTATGCCTCCCCGGAGGCGCTCCTGCGGCGCCCCCTGGACGGGCGCTCGGACTTGTTCTCCCTGGGCGTGGTGCTGCTGGAGCTGCTCACCGGGCTGCACCTGTTGGACCTGGAGGACGTGGAACGCGCCGCGCTGGCCACGGGGCCCCTGCCGGAGGCGGAGTCGCTCCTCGCGGAGGTGCCCAGCTGGCTGCCCGCGCCCATGATGGCGGCGCGCATGGCCTGCCTCACCCCGGCGCACGTGGAGCACGCCACCCGGGGGCTGTCCGGGGCCATGCGCGCCATCCTCGGGCGGCTGTTGCGGCGCGAGCCCGCGGAGCGATTCCAGTCGGGGCTGGAGCTGCGGGACGCGCTGCGCGGCGTGCTGGCCGGAATGGGCTACACCTACGGGCCCCGCGAGGCGGAGCGCGAGGCGGCCCAGGTGCGGCGTGACGCCCGCTCGCGCCGCCGGGGCGCGGACGTGTTGCGGTGGGAGGACGTCCCCCGGCCGGAAGAGGCCCCCCAGCCGGCCGCTCCCGTGGAGCCGTGAGCGGGCGCGGTGTCGGGCATTGGCTTCCGGAGCGTGGGTTGCGCTTGTCTCGCGCTCCGGGCCGGGCAGACTGCCGCGCATGGTCGACGTGAAAGAGTTCCATCAGCGCTGGTGCATCGCGGACGGACACGCGGACTCCCTCATGTGGAACCGCGACCTGTGTGCCCGCTCCGAGGAGGGCCATGTGGACTTCCCCCGCCTGAAGGAGGCGGGGATGAAGCTGCAGTGCTTCACCATCGTCACGCGGGGCTTCCCCTTCATCGGCGGCTTCCCGGTGTTCGCCGCGTGGCGCGGGTGGCCCCGCGAGGCCCGCGCGAGCGAGTGGACGCGCGCCCTCTGGCAGATCGAGCGCATGGACGCGTTCTGTCAGGCCTCCGGGGACGCGGTGCGCGTCACCACCACCGGGGCGGCGCTGGAGGACAACCTCGCTCACGGCCGGCTGTCGGCGGTGCTGGGCATCGAAGGGGGCCACGCCATCGAAGGCCGGGTGGAGCGGCTGGCGGAATTGCACCGGCGCGGTGTGCGCTTCATGGGGCTCACCCACCTGTCCAACAACGACCTGGGCGGCTCCTCGTTCCCGATGATGGGCAACCGCGGGCTGACGCCGCTGGGACACGAGGTGATGGAGGAGATGGCCCGGCTGGGACTCAGCGTGGACGTGGCCCACGCGTCGGAGCGCACGCTGGAGGACCTGCTGGCTCACCCCACCGTGCGGTTCTTCTGTTCACACACGGGCGTGCGGGCGGCGGGCGGCGGCTGGCGCAACCTCACCGACGAGGCCCTGCGCCGCATCGCGGACCGGGGCGGGGTGGTGGGCATCATCTTCGCCCCCGTGTACCTGGGCGGGGACTCCGTGGACGACGTGGTCCGCCACATCGAGCACGCCGTGGACGTCATGGGCGAGGGCGGCGTGGGTCTGGGCTCCGACTATGACGGCATGGTGCCCCTGCCCAAGGGGATGAGGGACGTCACGGACCTGCATCTGCTCACCGCAGCGCTGTTACGACGGCATCCGGAGTCATGGGTGGAACGTGTCATGGGTGGAAACTTCCGGCGTTTCTTCCAGGAGACACTGGGTGGTTGACCGGGAGCGGGACGCTCGAAATATTGGCCGGAGCCCATGACACGCTCTCTCTTCGTCGCCGCGTCCCTTGTTGGTTCCTTCCTCCTCGCCGGCTGCGGCCAGAGCGCGGGAGACAGTTGTGAGGGGAGCGGTTTCGTCTGCCAGGAGGAGGTCCTCGCCCTGGAGTGCCGCAATGGTGTCTGGCGCGAGGTCCCCTGCCGCGGGCCGCTCGGCTGCCGCGAGACGGACGACGCCGTGCGCTGTGACACGTCGAACAACCGGGCCGGTGACGCCTGTGCCTCCAGCGCCGAGGGGCGGGGGCTGTGCCGCCCGGATGGGCTGGCCGTCCTGGAGTGCCGGCAGGGCGTGCTGGAGGAGACGGCCACCTGCTCCGCGTGCTCGGTGACGGGTGACCAGGTGACCTGTCAGCCCTGAGCCGTCAGGAATCCGCCGCTCCGGGCGTGTGGTAGCGTGGGAGTGCCGCTCGCGGGACTCCGATGCGACTTCCGATTCAAGCCTTTGGAGCCTGACCCGCTGGTCGTATCCCTCTTCCCCGAGCGGCGCTTCCGTCTCATGCCGGAAGCCTTGGGGAGGCAGTGCGAGCGATGGCAGCCGTCACGCAGGTCCGCATCGACCAGGTCGCCCGCGAGGACCTGGTCATGTTCGTCAACGCGTGCTTCTCCTGCACCGGGCAGCGCGAGTTCTACGGCGACGCGCGAGGCCAGTCCGTCTCCATCGAGTTCCTGCACCAGTACATCCTGGGCAACTACCGCCGCCTCTACGCGCGCACGCTCGCGGCCGGCATCAACCACTTCAACCAGGCGCAAATCATCCTCAACCTGCTGGCGGCCGGAAGCCCCGCCGCGGAGGAGGACCGGAGGGAGGAGGGCGCCCTCATCGCCGCCACGCTCCGCGCGCTGCCGCCGCCCCGCGCCTGGCGCGTCCTGGAGTCGCTGCGCGCGCGGCGCATCAACAACCGCCGCGCCCGCGCGATTGCCCGTGAGTATTTGGCGGGGCGCGCGGACCTGGCCTTCGACGCGGTGAAGTACCGCTCCAAGCTGCGCGCGGCGGTGGTTCACGGGCACGTGAAGCTGCCCGGCGAGCTGGGCCCGTTCCTCATCCACGGCTGGAAGAAGCGGACGTACACGCAGCCCCTGCTGGAGGCGTTCCGCCAGGCCCACTACACGCAGGAAGCCGTCTATGCGCTGCCGTACACCGTGGCCGAGGGGCTCGCGGCGAGGCACGGCATTCCCAGGGACGTGTTCCTCCAGCGCATCGAGCCGCGCCTCACCGCGGCGGAGCGCCTGCGCCTGCAGGAGTCCGCCGCGCGCGACAGCGGCCAGGCGCCGCCGGTGGACCTGGAGCGGGCCTCGCTGACGAAGCTGGCCCTGTACGCGTTGGCGCTGAAGCCGGAGGCCCGGCGCGAGCGGCGCGAGGCATTGCACACGGCGCTGGCGCGGGCCGCGGCACGCGTGTTGGAGCGGGCGCCCGTGTCGCTGGGCCGGGTGGCGGCGGTGCTGGACAACAGCTACTCCGCCTCCGGCTCGCTGGAGAAGCGCCGCCGGCCGCTGGGCGTGGCACTGGCCGCGCACTACCTGCTGTCCGCCGCGTCCCGCGACTACCGCGCCTTCTGGACGACGCCGGTGGAGGACGCCGTCCTCGTGGGCGCGCGGGGGCAGACGGACATCGCCACGCCGCTACTGGACGCACTGGCCTGGGGCGCGGACCTGGTGGTCATCGTGTCGGACGGCCACGACAACGACCCGCCCAAGGCGGTGGCCGAGCTGACGCGCGTCTTCCGGACGAAGCTGGACCCGGAGCGCCGCACCGCGTTGGTGCACGTCAACCCGGTGTTCGACGCGGAGGAGTACGCGCCGCGCTCCTTCGGGACGGCCGTGCCCACCGTGGGCGTGCGCGACGCGGAGGACCTGCCCACGGTGCTGGGCTTCGCGCGCTTCGCCGAGGGCGCGGCCGCGCTGGCGGAGCTGGAGCGCTACCTGTCCGCCCGCGTGCGGCAGTGGCTGGAGCGAGACGCCCGCCGGCGGCGGAGCGAAGCCCCCGGGACGTCCCCGGCGGCGGAGGAGGGCGAGTGATGGGCGACGCGCGACTGCTGAAGAAGCTGGAGCTCTCCGGGCTGCGGCTGGCGCCCTCGCAGGTGTGGGGTGGCCTCCGGCTGGTGCCCGTGCTGCGAGACAGCCCGCGAGAAGACCTGCGCTTCGCGCGGCGGACGTACGACGACGCCCTGTCCGTGGTGACGCTGAGCGGCGAGCTGACGGTGACCGGCCTCAAGTACGTCTCGTACATTCCCCACGGGCTGGTGATGACGTGGGGCCCTCGCCAGTCCGACGCCATCTACGGCACGCAGCTCCAGGTGCGGGACGGGAAGCGGGTGAAGGTGGGGCCGTTCTCCGTGCGCCTCCTGCACCGCATGGTGCGCCGCGAGGACAAGCAGCAGCTGCGGATGCTGCCGCTGCACGTGGCCATGGAGGGCTTCCTGGCCCTGCAGTTCGGCGGTCCGGACGTGGCCTGGGCCGAGTACTCGCGCGAGGCGCTGTCGCAAGGGCTGGACCCGCGCATCGAGACCTCCGTGCCGGGCTGGGCCAGCTCGGCCCTGGACGGCGCGCTGCGCACCTTCGAGCTCCACGAGCGGCAGGTGGGCATGCTGCTCTTCAACGCCGACGTGCTCCTGTCCGCCTTCATCGTCGCGCACCCGGAGGACTACCGCGCGCTGCACCGCACGCTGCTGGAGGACTTCTACGGCGAGCTGCTCCTCCAGTACGGCTTCCTCGGTGACGCGCCGGAGCTGGGGCTGTCCCTGGACGACAAGCGCATCGCCAGCCTGGAAGACCTGCGCACGGAAGTGACGCGCATGCGGCGCGACTGGGCGGACTTCCACGCCTTCATGGCGGGCGGCCTCTTCGGCGTGGAGGTGGCGTCCGAGCGCGTCTACGACGCCGGCCCCTTCCTCCTCCAGCGCTTCCGGACGGGCCTCGTCCCCTCGCAGGAGAACCACGTCGGCGAAGCCATCGTCCACGAGGACGGCACGCTGGACTACCTCAAGACGTACCGCCTCTCCGCGGCGCAGACGCGGCGGGCGTACCTCCTCCAGCAACTGGCCCTGTCCGGCTGGAAGCTGGACGCCACGGCGGAGCGCCTCGGCGCCACGCGGGATGACCTGGTGCTCCGCCTGCGCAACGCCGGCTTCGGCTACCTCCTCAAGGAGCACGTGTTGGAGGCGGCCACGCGGCGGCAGGCGCGCGGCCGCTGAGGCTCACGCCCCCGGCTGGAGGGACGACAGGAAGCCATCCAGCACCGCGTTGAACCGCTCCGGCTGCTCCTGATTGGGCAGGTGCGCGGCGCCGGGAATCACCTCCAGCCTCGCGCCGGAGATGAGGTCCACCATGGCCTTGGCCTTCTCCAGCGGGGTGATGGCGTCGTGCTCGCCCACCACCACCAGCGCGGGGCCCGCGTAGCGCGCCAGGATGTCCTTGCCGTCCGGCCGCAGCGCCATGCCGCGCTGGGCCGCGGCGATGCCCTCGCGCGAGGCCGTGCGCATCAGCGCCGCCACCTCGCGCCCCACCGGCGAGTCCGGCCCGGAAGCCACGAGCTTGGGCAGGAGCGTCTGGATGAGGGGCTCCACGCCCTTCTCCAGCGCCTCCTGGGCGGACGCCTCGCGGCGCTCCTTGCCGGCCGCGTCGTCCGCGCCCGCCTGGGTGTCCACCAGCACCAGCCCCGCCACCCGGCCCGCGTCCTCGCGCAAGAGCGCCATGGCCGCGTAGCCGCCCATGGACACGCCGCCCACCACCACGCGGTCCAGCTTCAGGGCGTCCAGTAGCGACAGCGCGTCCCGGGCGAGCAGTGACATCTCCGTGGGCCCGCTGCCCACCTTGCTCTGCCCGAAGCCCCGGTGGTCCGGGATGATGAAGCGGTAGCGCCCCGACAGTGCCTTCACCTGCTTGTCGAACGCGTCACCGCTGAGCGGGAAGGCGTGCAGCAGCAGCACCGGGGGCCCCTGGCCCACGTCGCGGTAGTGCAGGGGGATTCCATCCACGGACACCGTCAGCATCGTTCGCCTCCGTGCGACGTCAGAGCCAGCGCTTGTGCTTGAACCACAGGATGAGCGCCGCCGGGAACCCGATGATCGTCACCCACATGGCGTAGTAGTAACCCCTGGACGACAGCACCTCGAAGTTCTGCCCGAAGAACCCGACGATGAACGACAGGGGCAGGAAGAGGGTGGAGAAGATGGTGAGCTGCTTGGTGATGTCGTTCGTCTTGTTGGCCACCATGGACAGGTAGCCGTCCATCACGTTGCCCACGATGTCCCGGCCCGCGTCGATCTGCTCGTACAGCCGCACCAGGTGGTCATACACGTCGCGGAAGTAGAGCGTCGTCCGGTCCTCGATGTTCGTCATCCCCCGCCGGGACAGCATGCCCACCACATCCCGCTGGGGGGACAGCACCCGGCGGAACGTCACCAGCATCCGCTTCATCTCGAAGATGCGCTGCAGCTGGGTGGGCTCCACCTTGTCGAAGATGGCGACCTCCAGGTCCTCCAGCTCGTCGCTGAAGACATCCAGGATGGGGAACTGCGCGTCCACCAGTCCGTCCGCCAGCATGTAGAGGATGAAGTCCGTGCCCCGCCCCAGGGTCGCCTTCGGGTCGTCCCTCACGCGCCTCATCACCGCGTCCAGCCCCGCGAAGGGGAACTCGTGGACGCTGATGAGCCAGTCGCTGGCCAGGAAGAAGTGGTGCTCGTGGAGCGTCAGATCACAGACGTCCTTGCTGGCGGCGGTGAATCCCTGGAGGACGATGAACTGGTGGTTGGGGTATTCCTCCAGCTTGGGCCGCTGATCCAGGTGAAGGCAGTCCTCCACGGCCAGCTTGTGAAGGCCGAACCGCTCCGCCAGCCGGAGCAGGACCTCCTCGGTCGGTTGCTGCACGTCGATCCACTTCCGTCCCTCTTCCGCGAGGAGTTCCTCCCCCCCAGTCAGCAACTGACCGTCCTTCAGCAGACAGACCTGGATCATCCCGTAGCGCTCCCCAAGAGGCGGTCCCGCCTGAAACCGAGTGCTAGAACTCCCCCGCGCGGAAGTCGAGCGCTAGTAGAGTACCTCCCGTGTCCGAAGCCGCAGAGACCCCGCAGGCCTCGCTGTCGCCGAGGCTCGAAGAAATCCTGAAGTCCGTCCCCGACCGGGCGGTCGCCGGCCGGCTGCGCAAGGTGTACGCCGCCGCGGCCCAGGCCATCGCCCGGCTGAGCGACATGGACCTGGTGAAGTACGAGACGCCCGTCGTGGACTCGTCCCCGGACCTGTCGCTGTGGGAGGAGATGGCGCCCGTCATCCGCGACACGGTGATGGACGTGAACGCGCTGCTCAACGTCATCCGCGAGGAGTTCCCCGGCGGCGTGGCGGAGCCGACCGGCGTGCTCCACGAGGCCATGCAGCAGATCGCCCAGGGCGTCACCCAGCTGGGCGAGTCCATGCGCAACCCGTCCGTGGTGAGCGACCGGTGGACGCTGCTCTCGGAAATCCAGCGCTTCCGCGCCCGCTTCCGCGAGCAGATGAGCAACCTCGTGTTCGAGTCGGTGAGCACCTTCGGCGAGGTGACGCGCGCCCAGGTGGTGCCCGGCTACGAGGCCGAGGTGAAGGCCGCCGTCACGGTGCGCGCCATCACCTCGGACCTGGCCCGCATCATCGCCGCGCGGCTGAAGAAGGTGCGCGAGGCCGAGCCCGAGGACGTCCAGTGGAACGCGCAGCAGCTCCAGACGGAGCTGGACGCCTTCGGCCGCACCGCCGCGTACCGGAACCTGCGCGCGCAGGACAAGCGCCACATCGTGGAGATGCGCGCCGAGGTGGGCCGGCTGGCCATCCTGCCCAGCCCCTCCCGGGCGGAGCTGGTGGCGGTGGTGGAGCAGCTCGACGACTTCGTGCGCGGCCTGTCCGCGGTGAATCTGCGGCAGGTGCTCATCATCCATGACCGCGAGGTGTGGGCCTCCTGTGGTGTGCGGCTGGAGCGGGCCCTGTCGCTGGTGGGCTCGGACGTGCCGGGCGCCGCCCGCGCGCTGGCGGAGGCCGCCAGCAGCGCCCAGTCCCTCTACGGCCGGGACGGGGACCTGGACGCCTTCCTGCGCAAGGCGCGCAAGCTGCAGATTGGCCAGCTGCCCGCGCCCGAGCTGAAGAACACCATCGAGAACTTCCAGGGGCTGCTGGCCTCGCTGGACGTGATGTGATGGCGGCCCCCAGCAAGGTGGTGGCGCCGCGCCCGCTGCGCGAGGCGGACCTGTCCCGCGTGGAGGGCGTCTTCACGGACGTGGACGGCACCCTCACCACGGGGCACCGGCTGCGCGCGGACACGGTGCGGGCGCTCGAGCGCCTGTCCGCCTCCGGCCTGCGCGTGGTGCTGGTGAGCGGGCGGCCGGCGGGGTGGGGCGAGGCCTGGGCGCGGCAGCTCCCCGTGGACGGCGTCATCGTGGAGAACGGGGGCCTGTTCTTCCTGCGCGGGAAGCACGGGCGGCTGCGGAAGGTGTACGCGGAGGGGCCCGCCGAGCGGGCGGCCAACCGCAAGCGGCTCCAGGCCGAGGTGGCGCGGGTGCTGCGGCAGGTGCCCGGGGCGCGGCTGTCGCTGGACAGCGCGTACACCGAGGTGGACCTGGCCGTGGACTACAACGAGGAGGCCCGGCTGGGAGACGCGGGGGCCTCGCGCATCGAGGCGCTGCTGACGGCGCGCGGGGTGACGGCGGTGCGCTCGTCGGTGCACGTCAACTGCTGGCTGGGCCGCTTCGACAAGCTGAGCGCCACGCGGCGCTTCGCGAAGGTGGCGTGGGGCGAGCGGTTGGAGCCGGGGGACGGGCGGTACGTGTACTCGGGGGATTCTTTCAACGACGCCCCGATGTTCGCAGCATTTGCACTGGGCGTCGGCGTGGCCAACGTGAGGTCCGTGCTGGACCGGATTGACGCGCCGCCGGCCTTCATCACCCGGGCGGCGGAGGGACGGGGCTTCGAGGAGCTGGCGCGCGCCATCCTCGCCCGTCGGGGCCGCCTGGGCTTGTGAGGAGTGACACCGTGAATGTCGTGAAGCTGGAGCTGGCGCGGGGACTGGGACGCCACCTGCGCGCGGGGCACCCGTGGGTGTTCCGCAAGGCCCTGGAGCATGTCCCCAAGATTCCGCCCGGCTGCGTGGTGGACCTGACGGAGAATGGGAAGTTCGTGGCGCGCGGGTACTACGACCCGCACTCCGCCATCGCCGTGCGCGTGCTGACGCGGGACCCGCGCGAGACGGTGGACGCCGCCTTCATCACCCGGCGGGTGCGGCAGGCGCTGGCCGAGCGCCAGTCCCTCATCGACCTGACCGACACGGACAGCTACCGCCTGATTCACGGCGAGGGGGACGGCCTGCCAGGCGTGGTGGTGGACCTCTACGCGGGCTGGGCCGTCATGAAGCTGTACTCGGCGGGCCTGACGCCGTACCGGCCGCTCATCCTGGAGGCGCTGAAGGCGGGCGTGCCGGGGCTGAAGGGCATCCTCGGCCGCGACGAGGTGGGCCGCGACGACGTGGACGAGGACGAGGGCCGCGGCTCCGGGAAGATGCTCTTCGGCCAGGAGGCGCCGGAGCAGATTCCCATCCGCGAGCGCGGGGCCACCTTCCTCGTGGACGCGTGGCGCGGACAGAAGACGGGCTTCTTCCTGGACCAGCGGGAGAACCGCTACCTCATCCGCCGGCTGGCGAAGGGCCGGGACGTGCTCAACTGCTTCAGCTTCAGCGGCGGCTTCTCCGTCAACGCGGCGCTGGGCGGGGCCAACAGCGTGTTCAGCGTGGACCTGGACCCGGACGCCATCGCCCTGGCCCGTGAGAACTTCACGCGCAACGGGCTGCCGGCGGAGAAGTACGACTTCCTGGCGGCGGATGTCTTCAAGATCATCCAGTCCTTCAAGGAAGAGGGCCGCACCTTCGACCTCATCATCCTGGACCCGCCGGCCTTCGCGAAGAGCCAGCGCGCGGTGCAGGCGGCCATCGACGGCTACGCGTCCCTCAACCGGCAGGCGCTGGGCATCCTCCGCCCGGGGGGCCTGCTGGCCACGGCGTCGTGCTCGGCGCGCGTGAGCCCGGGGGACTTCATGGGCGCGGTGCGCGAGGCGAGCTTCAAGGCCGGCGTGGACCTGGCGCTCGTCGAGGAGCGCTACCAGCCGCCGGACCACCCCGTGCGCCTGCAGTTCCCGGAAGGGAAGTACCTCAAGTTCTACGTGCTGCAGTCGGTGTAGCCCGTGGACACGGGCCCGGGGGCGGACACCGCGCACCCGGGCCTTCGCGTCACTTCTTTCCGGCGTTCACCTTGTCGGCGACGCGGTCGAACACGCCCTCGCCCCAGGCGAGGCTCGCGTTCATCAGCCGCGTCATGTCGTCCTTGAAGGCCTCGTTGGACGGGGCCGCCGTGTACGTGCGGCTGAGGAAGAGGCTCTTGCTCTCCTGCTCGAAGTCCACCGCGCCGCCGCCGGTGTCGGTGCCCGCCTTCTCCTCCTCGCGGAAGCCCTCGAGCACGCCGGGACGGGGCGCGTCGCGGAAGCGGTAGATGAGGGCGCTGCACTTCAGCTCGCCCGTATTGGGGACGAACTCGAAGTAGAGCTGCGCGTCACCGATGGCGGCGCCGCCGAAGCCCTGGGGGTTGAGGCCCGGGCTCAGATTCTCGCCGTGGGCCCGCATGAAGGACTGCACCAGCCACTGCGCCTCGTCGATCTTCATGGGGCCTGTTTAGCACGCACGTCCCGCCGCTCAGAAGCGGCCGGCGCGGGCCTCGTCGAAGGGCACGCGGTGCTTCATGTACGTATCGGCCAGCGCGTGCGCGCCGCTGAACATGTTCTTCTCGGAGAAGTAGTGCACCTGGGCGCCCTTGCCCGCGTCGCGCAGGAAGTCCATCGGGCTCTTGCCGCTGCCGCCCAGGCCGAAGAGGGTGGGGACGATGTCCTTGTCGTTGACGTAGTGCACGTACTTGGGGCCGTCCGGGTACTTGCAGGCGGCCGCGCCGAACGTCTCCACGTTGAGGCGGCTCATCGTCTTCTCGACGTCCGCCTTGGACATCCCATCTTCGATGCGCAGCCGCTTCGCCACGTCGTTGAGCGCGCGCGAGGTGATGAGCCCGCCGTGGCTGTAGCCCATCAGGTGCACGTCCCGGCCCGCCTTCAGCTCGGAGTAGAGGGTGTCCGCCAGCGTGTCCACGGCGGGGTTGTGGCCCTTGTCCAGCTTGTCCTTCACGGTCTGGAACAGGTCGGAGACGATGCCCTCGGTGGCGTTGTGGATGCCGATGGCCTTCATGCCCGTGCGGTCCGCGATGGCCTGCAGCTCTCCGGACTGGCCGTTCTTGTCCGTGGCGATGCCGTTGACGTAGATGACCGTGGCCTTCGCGTTGGGGTTGTCGCGCGGGGTAACGGCGGGGAGCTGGCTCAGCGGCGTGCCGGGCTCGAACGTCTGGCCCCCCGCGCCCACCAGCTTGCCGTCGTAGGCCTTGTCCTTCGCGCCCTTCGGCGCGGTGAACACGCCGGCCACGGTGTTGGTGGCCTTCGCGTTCTGGGTGTCGAAGCCGTCCGCCACCCTGCCGGGCTGCTGGGGCACGGGGGCCTTCACCGTGTTCGCGGCCTGCGCCGTCCCCGTCGGGGCCTTGGCAACGGGGGTCTGCGTCCCAGTGCCGACCTTCGGGAGGAGGGTCCGGTTGCGATCGATGAGGCTCATGGTGGGGGCTCCTGCGGAAGAAGGGCGCGAGGGAGGACTTCGGACTCCGTTTCCGCATTCTCACCTGGAACCCGCGAAAGTTGCGTGGGGGGCGAAGATTCCAGGGTGACGCAGGACGTCATCAGAAGGGCCCCCATGTGCCCTATACTCGGCGCTCATGCGCAAGCTCGTGCTCCTGGGCGGTGTGATGCTGTGTGCCTGTGCGGCGAAGACGCCCGGGTCCGGTTCAACGCCCTCCGGTACCGGAAGCGTGCACCAGGTGAGGCGGGTCACCGTCGCCGACGGTGTCGAGCTCGAGGTCCTCGACTTCGGCGGACGAGGGCCGGCGCTCGTGTTCCTGGCGGGGCTGGGCAACACCGGCCATGTCTTCGACGAGCTCGCGCCGCGCCTCACGTCCCAGCGGCATGTCTGGGCCCTCACGCGGAGAGGGTTTGGCGCGTCGAGCTGGCCCGAGCAGGGCTACGACACCGCCACGCTGGGGGCGGATGTCATCCATGCACTCGACGGCCTGGGAATCGAGAGGGCGACGCTCGCCGGCCACTCCATCGCCGGGGGGGAGCTCACCTGGGTGGGCCTCCACTTCCCCCAGCGCGTCGAGAAGCTCATCTACCTCGACGCGGCCTATGCGCACGCGGAGGTGGATGACCTGCTGAAGGACCTGCCGTCTCCGCCAGTGCCGGAGCCCGCCCCCGAGGACCAGGCGTCGCGCGCCGCCGTGTCGGCGGCGGTGGCGCGCGAAGTGGGTGGGCGCTTTCCCGAGGAGGAAATCGAGCAGGCCCACGTGTTCGATGCCACGACCGGGCGCTTGCTGGGCGAGCGCAGGTGGCCCGGGGCCCTGAGGCGGATCCGCGAGGGCAGGGCCTCGCTGGACTTCTCCTCGCTGCGCGTGCCCGTGCTCTCCCTGTACGTGGCGTACGAAGGTACCCGGAGAGAAGAGGCCTTCACGGGCCTGGAGCTGATGTCCCCGGCCGAGCAGGAGAAGGTGCGCGCCGTCTTCCCTCGACTGAGCCAACTGCTGCTCGCGCCCCAGGAAGCCATCCGGAAGCTGCCCGGCTCGAAGGTCGTGGGACTGGAGGGCGCGGAACACTACCTGTGGCTGACCCATCCCGAGCAGGTGGTGCGCGAGATGACGGACTTCCTCGGGCCATAGTGCCCCCGGGCGCCGGTGAAGGCGCCGCCCACGTGCCCGAACCGCGTGGAGGGGTGTCCGGAGGCTCACGGACGGGGAGGCCGCCGTCCACCCGAGGCATTAAGGTGGGAGCATGGTCCAGAAAGGTCAGTTCCTGGAGCGCGCCACCCTGGTCCCCGTGGGCCGCGAGGTGATGGAGGGTACCTGGCACCGGGGGACGAAGGCGCCGCCGTTGCTGGTGATTCCGCCCCGGCCGGACGAGGGGGGCGGCATGGACCACGTCATCGCCGCGGAGCTGGTGTGGGCGGCGGCCAACGCGGGCTTCCCCACGCTGCGCTTCAACCACCGGGGCGTGGGGGCCAGCCAGGGCCAGCGGGGCAAGGACCTGGCGCTCCTGGAGGACGCCGAGGCGGCCATGCGGATGTTGATGGAGAACACGGGCGCCTCGGCGGCGGCGGTGGCCTCGTTCCACGGCGGCTCCCAGGTGGCCCTGGCGCTCCAGGCGAAATACGCCTCGGTGGGAGGCCTCTGCCTCGTCGCGCCGGCGGACATCGCCCCGGAGGTGCTGTCCCGGGTGACGTGTCCGCTCCTGGTGGTGCAGGGCGAGGAGGACGCCCGCCTGCCGCGCGCGAAGGTGTCGGCCGCTATCGTCCAGGCGGGGGGCGATTTAGAGGTCATCGACGATGCCGGCCCGACCTTCCAGCGCAACCTCCCCCAGGTGGGACGGGCCGTGGCCGCCTGGCTGCGCCGGCTCTCCGGCGGATGACGGATGCCCATGCAACCCCATGGACTTCTTGACGTTTCTTCACCCCCGCCGCCTTGCACGCAGGGAGAGGGGGGAAGCAGACTGTGGGTGCAGACCCAATCGTTCCGCCGTTCGTTCGTAGGGGTCTTTTGAAGAGCCCTGTTCCCAAGGAGTAGGCCGATGCGGATGGTGCGAAGGACCCTGGGTGGCGCGGTACTGGCCGTGACGCTGGCGACCGCGTGCGCATCCCCCTCGCGTGAGCAGGAGCCACCCGTGGCCGGGGCGGAGTCCGCGGACGTGCTCTCCTTGGACCCCGCGGACGTGGTGGAAGGCGCCATCGTCGTCGACTTCAAGGACGGCACGACCAAGGCGGAGTTCGACGCCTGGGAGGCGGACTGGGGCGTCGACCTGGAGCTCAACTCCGTGGAGAGCGCCGACGAGGCCCTCACCCTGGCGGTGGGCGTGGACGACGTGGAGGGCGTGCTCGCGCGCATCCGTCAGCACCCGGCCGTGGAGGCCGCCGAGCCGCTGATGGAGGTCCGCGCCAGCTTCACGCCGAACGACCCGCGCTACGCCGAGCAGTGGAACCTGAAGATGATCGACATGCCCAAGGCCTGGGAGCGCAACCGGGGCAAGGGCGTGGTGGTGGCGGTGCTCGACACCGGCATCGCGTACGAGGACTACGACGACTTCAAGCAGGTGCCGGACCTGAAGGGCGTGAAGTTCGTGAAGGGCTTCGACTTCGTGAACGACGACGAGCACGCCAACGACGACCACGGGCACGGCACGCACGTGGCGGGCACCATCGCCCAGGCCACCAACAACAAGGAAGGCGTGGCGGGCGTGGCCTTCGAGGCGACGCTGATGCCGGTGAAGGTGCTCAACCACTTCGGTGGCGGCACCACGGCGGACATCGCGGACGCCATCCGCTTCGCGGCGGACAAGGGCGCCAACGTCATCAACATGTCCCTGGGCGGTGGTGGGTACTCGCAGGTGATGGCCAGCGCGGTGGAGTACGCGCGCAAGAAGGGCGTCACCGTGGTGGCGGCGGCCGGCAACGGCGGCCGGGCCCGCGTGGAGTTCCCCGCGGCCTACCCGGGCGCGGTGGCGGTGTCGGCGGTGGGGCCGGACGGCACGCTGGCGCCGTACTCGTCCTACGGCAAGGAGCTGGATATCGCCGCGCCGGGCGGTGACAAGCGCCGCGGCGACCAGGGCGGCGTGCTCCAGAACACCATCGACCCGAGGGACCCCGCGCGCTCCGTCTACGCGTCGTACCAGGGCACGAGCATGGCCACCCCGCACGTGGCCGCGGTGGCCGCGATGCTGTACGCGGCCGGCGCCAAGGGGCCGGACGAGGTGGAGAAGGCGCTGTACGCGGGCGCGAAGAAGGTGGCGGACCAGGCGTGGAGCGAGCAGTACGGCCATGGCCTGCTGAACGCGGAGGCGTCGCTGGCGGCGGTGCGCGGGGGCCTGTCGCAGTGGCCTCCGCTGTACTGGGCGCTGGCGCTGCTGGCCTTCATCCTGCTGACGCTGCGCGGGCGTGCGCGGCCGGGCTACTTCAACGTGCTGCTGAAGCCGGCCTTCCTGGTGCCGCTGCTGCTGTCCACGGTGGGAGCCTTCTTCCTGCGCAACTGGTTCGGCGGCGCGGACGGCGCGGCGGGCGAGGTGGTGCAGGTGGCCTCGCTGCCCATCCCCGACTGGGAGCGCATCATCTTCGGGCGTGGCAAGACGGTGAGCCCGCTCTTCTACAGCGCGCTCATCCCGCTCGTGCTGTCGCTGCCGGCCATCAAGTGGCGGGGGCTGCGCGCGGCCACCGGCGGCCTGGCGCTCGGCTTCGCGGGCTTCCTGGCCTACTCGGCGTGGGCGGGGGCTCCGGCGCTGGCGTGGATGCCCTTCACCTTCCTGGCGAAGCCGTGGCTGGGCTTCAACACCGTCATGTGCCTCGTCATCGCCCGGGCGATGCTCAAGAAGGAGGACGCATGAAGCTCACCGGCCGCGTCGTCTTCCGCGACATCGAGACGGGCGTCTGGGTGCTGGAGGGAGACGACGGCACCACGTACCAACTCGCTGGCGGTGACCGGAAGATCAAGAAGGACGGCCAGCGCATCGAGGCCGAGGGCCACGTGGACCGGGACATGCTCACCAGCGCCATGGTGGGCCCCGTGTTCCACGTCAGCTCGTACCGCTTCGTCTGAGCGGGCGGGCGGGGTGCCGCCGGGTCAGGGCTGCTTCTTCGGCAGGCCCAGGGCCCGGCGGTGCGCTTGAATCTGCCGCTGACGCTCCTCGTAGTAGGCCTCCATGGGCGCCTCTCCCCGGCGCGCGGCGGCGCGGAGCGAGTTGAGCGCCTTGCGCTCCGCGTGGAGCGCGGGGGCCGCGTCCTTCTCCAGCGCGGGCAGCGGGTGCTCCGCGTCGTGGAAGTTGAGGGAGATGCCGCGCGCGTCCACGGCCCCCAGCACGCCCAGCGACACCGTGGCTCCCACCACCCAGGGCAGCAGCAGCCTCACCAGGGGGACGGGAGGGCCCGACTCGCGCGCCTCCTGGTCCGACGCCTGGGCGGCCCCGGGGCCCCAGACCGAGGGGAAGTGGCGCGCGGCGGTCATCAGCCCCATCAGCCCCACCCAGCCCAGGGCCGCCAGCGCGAGCACCGCGCGCGGGTCCGTCTGCTCGTCGGTGGCGTCCTGGCCCATGGCCCTCGCCGCGAGGAAGAGGGCGGAGGACACGAAGTTGTTGGCCGCGTGCGCGCCGATGCTGGGCCACAGCGAGCCGGTGCGCAGGTAGAGCCACCCGAAGAGCAGCCCCAGCTCCACGCGGGCCGCGAAGCCCACCGGGTCCAGGTGGAACGCGCTGAACACCACGGCGGACACCACCAGCGTCCGTGTCGGAGAGGCCGGGGGCCGGGGCGTCAGGCCTTTCTGGAAGATGCCCCGGAAGAAGAACTCCTCACACAGGGGCGCCGCCACCGTCACGCCCGTGAGGATGAGGACCAGCTCCACCGTCGTCTGTTCCTCGAACAGGCGCGAGCCGTCGAACATCTCCGTCAGCCATTCGGGCGCGATGAGCTGGGCCGCGTACTGGATGGGCACCACCAGCGCGAAGAAGTTCGCCACGCCCAGCAGGAAGCCGAAGAGCAGGGGCAGGCGGCGCACGGGCATGAGCCCCGTGAACACGGCGGGCCGCCATCCGGCATAGCGCAGCATCACCCAGCCCAGCGCCAGGAAGACGAACAGCTCCGTGAACCAGATGCCGAAGGCGGGGTTGATGAACTGCGCGAAGCCGCCCACGGTCATGAAGAGCGCCAGCGCGAGCGTCGCTCCACCCAGGGCCAGCGTGCGCCGGTTCGTCCTCCGGACCCGAGCGGCTGGCTCGGGCGGGGGTGAGGCGCTGGGCGCGGAATCTTCCACCGGTGGGTCTCCTTGCCGCGAAGGCTGAACTGCCCGCACTTCAGCCTTCTATCTACACTGTCGGCATCTCGACGTCCTTCATCCTGGCGCGCACGGCGCGGCGGACGTGGCGGAGCTTCCTTCCGGTCCCTGAGCCGCGGGCCTCACGCCCGCTTGAGGTACTCGCGGATGTCCTCGACGAGCTGCTGGCGTGCCGCGGCGTCCTGCGCGGCTGGCCCGAGCTCGAGCTTCTTGTCCTTCTCGGCGAGGAACTTCTGGTCCTGGAGGTACGCCACCGCGTTCTCCAGCGTCACCTTGGCCAGGGACTCGGCGGCGGTGATGCGGCCCGCGTGGTACTCGGCGCGGCCCGTCTCCAGGGCCAGCTTGATGAAGCTCTTGCGGTCCTCGGCCACGCCCGTGGCCACGTCCTGCAGCGTGAGGGCGGCCAGCAGGTACGTCTCCAGGTAGTCGCGCAGCAGGTCCGCCAGGAACTCCAGGTCCGGACGGGCGTGGGCCTCGGGCGCCAGCGTCAGCGTGTCACCCTGGTGCATGAGGATGCCCATGCGCACCAGCCGCTCCACGGTGTCGGCGAAGATGGAGTCGAAGGTGGTGCCTACGCGGTAGATGAACTCCACCTTGAAGAGGCGCGACAGGAACAGCGCGCGCGCCTTCACCGTGTCGTACGGGGCGGGGGTGCCGCTGGCCAGCATCGCGTTGGCCACGAGGCTGCGCGCGGCCACCAGGTTCATCAGCGTGTTCTTGTAGAAGGACATCTCCGGGCGGCGCGAGTCCTCCACCTGGTAGATGACCTCGCCGCGCGCCTCCTGCGTGCGCACCATCTCGTCGCCGATGAAGGTGCGCATGGCCTCCTGGATGGGGCCCAGCGACTCGGGGTTGCTCGGCGCGTTGCGCAGCTCCACGGACAGCGGGGCGCCGTCCTCCAGGGCGATGCGGCGAAGGATGCCGATGCGGTCCGCCAGCTCCCGCTGGCCGATGCCGCGCCGGCGGTGCGCCAGCAGCGCGGTGCTGACCAGCGCGTGCGGCGTCACCGTGGACACCTTGCTGATGCCGTACATCACCCGGTTGCCCAGCGCGCGCACGAGGCTCTTCTTCTGCTCGTCCGTCACCGGCTCTTCGGGGTTGAGCCCGCGCGCCTTCATGAACTGCTGGAGCGAGATGGGCTCGTCGAAGCTCAGGTGGATGCGCCCGTAGCGGGCCGCCAGCACCTTGGGCGTGCTCAACAGGGCCTTGAGGTCCTCCGGCTTCTTCTCCCCGCCGGCCAGCTCCTTCGAGTAGCTGCCGGACTCCACGACCTTCTCGTAGTCGATGGACACCGGCACGAAGAGCAAATCGTTGCGCGCGCCCTCCAGCACGGACTCCACCTGCCAGGTGAACATGCCCAGCTTGGGCGTCAGCAGCTTGCCCGTGCGCGAGCGGCCGCCCTCGGGGAAGAACTCCTGGTGGATGCCGTCGTGCACCAGCTTGCGCACGTAGGCCTTGAAGGACGCGGCGTAGACCTTGTCGCCCTTGAACGAGCGGCGCAGGAAGAAGGCGCCGCAGCGGCGGAAGAGGGGGCCCAGCGGCCAGAAGGAGAGGTTGGCGCCCGCGGCCACCAGCGGCACGGAGAAGCCGCGGTTCCACAGCACCCAGCTCATCACCAGGTAGTCCACGTGGCTCTTGTGGCTGGGGCACAGGACGATGGGGGCGCGGCCCGCCTCCTTGAGGGCGCGGTGCAGGCCCGCCTCGTCCACGTGCATGCCGTCGTAGATGCGGTTGAACACCCACTCCAGCACGGGCGAGATGAACGCCAGCGTGGTGGGGCTGGGCCGCGCGGCGATGGCCTCCAGGTTGCGCCGCGCCTCGCGCAGCACGCTCTCCGGCTTGCGGCCCGTCTCGGCCGCGACCTCGTCCAGCGCCTTGCGCAGCTGCCTGTCGCGCAGCGTCTCGTCGATGACGCGCGTCGCGGGCTTCACGGGCGGCCCGAACACCGCGCGCGTCTCGCGGGCCAGGTGGACGTGGAGGGCGCCGCGCACCTTGCGCGCCAGCACCTCGTCCGAGTCGCGCGGGTTCTGCTCCACGAAGCGCCGCAGGTCCACGGGCTCGCCGATGCGGAACTGCGCGCGCTTGTAGTTGCGGAAGAAGGCCAGCATCGAGTGCAGGAAGCCCGGGGCCTCGGGGCTGCCGAACACGATGTCCACCCAGTTGGGCTTGAGGCGCGCCGGGCGCTTCTCCCAGACGAACAGCTCCGGCACCAGGTACACGGGCCGGTCGGACTGGCGCGCCATGGCCACGAGGGCGGGGAAGGGGTCCTCCCGCGTCTCCTTGCCGGACGGATGCAGGAGCGCGGTGCGGCGCAGGAAGATGAGCCCGCTGCCGCCATTCTTGCGCGCGTACTCGAAGCGCTCCGCGTAGTCGCCACGGTGCTTCGTCTGCCGCCACGGGCGGGTGAACCACGGCCGCAGGTTCACCACCGCGCGCACGGGCGGCAGCGAGCGGCGCACCATGGCCCACGCCAGGTACAGGAAGTTCACCCACGCGGTGGTGCGCATGACGTGCACCACGAAGCCCCGCGCGTGCAGCGAGCGCAGCTCGTCTTCCGTCTCGGGCGCGAAGTGCACCCCGTCCAGGTAGCGGGCCCCGAGCGCCCGGCCCATGGGGCCGAACTCCTCCTTCAGCGAGGCCTCTCCCTGATTCCCAGTCTGAGTCAGCACGGTATCCACGAGAGCCCCCCGGCTACATGTTGTCCGGCGTCGGAATGCCCAGCAGCGTCAGGCCCGCGGCGAGCGTAACCCGGGTCGCGTCCGTGAGGGCGAGCCTCGCCGCGCGCAGCGCGTCATTGCCCTCCAGGACGATGCGTTTGTCGCGTTCCTGATTGCCCAGCGTGTAGTAGCGGCTGAAGGCGGCGGCCAAGTCCAGCAGCAGCCGCGCGATGAGGCTCGGCTCGTACTGCTCGGCCGCGTCGCGCACCACCTCGGGCAGGCGCATGAGCTCGCGCAGCAGGGCCTGCTCCTCGGGGAGCGTCAGCAGGGCCGCGTCGTACGCCGTGGGAGCGCCGCCGCCCTTGCGCAGCACGTTGACGGTGCGCGCGTGCGCGTACTGGAGATACGGGCCGGTGTGGCCCTCGAAGCTGAGCACCTCGTCCCAGTCGAAGGTGTAGTCGCTGGCGCGCTTGTGCTTGAGGTCGCCGAAGACGATGGCGCCCAGGCCAATCTGCTCGGAGAGCTGGTCCGCGTCGCCCGTCTGGATGCGGCCGTCCTCGATGTTCTCCCGCACCTTGGCGGAGGCGCGCTCCTTCGCCTCGTCCAGCACGTCGTTGAGCTGCACCACCTGGCCCTTGCGCGTGCTCATGCCGTGGATGCGGCCGAAGGCCACGTGCACCGCGCGGTCCGCCCAGGGCAGGCCCATCTCCTTCAGCGTGCGGAACACCTGCCGGAAGTGGAGCGCCTGGTCCTGCGCCACGACGTACAGCGACTTGTCGAAGTGGAAGCGCTCGTACCGGTCCTGCGCCGCGGCCAGATCCCTCGTGGCGTACAGCGTGCTGCCGTCGTTCTTCTTCAGGAGGATGGGCGGCTCGTTCTCCGCGTAGGGCAGGTCCACCACCAGCGCGCCCTGTGACTCCTTCACGCCGGGCTTCTGGGCAATCTGGTCGATGACCGCGTCCATCTTCCCCTGGTAGCGGCTCTCGCCCTCGATGTGCTCGAAGTGGATGCCCATGCGGGCGTAGATGGCACGGAAGCCCTTGAGGCTCGTCTCTCGGAACTGGTTCCACAGCTCGAGCGCCTTGGTGTCACCGGCCTCCATGCGGCGGAAGAACTCGCGGGCCTTCTCGTCGAAGGCGGGCTCCGCCTCGGCGCGCTTGTTGGCCTTGACGTACACCTCCACGAGGTGCGCCATGTCGTCGATGCGCGCCGGGTCTCCGTACTCCTGGAAGCCCACCGCCACGAGGCCGAACTGCTTGCCCCAGTCGCCCAGGTAGTTGATGCCTTCCACCCGCCAGCCCAGCGCCCGGTAGATGTTGGCGATGCAGTGCCCGAGGAACGTGGTGCGGATGTGGTGGAAGCCAATGGGCTTGGCGATGTTGGGCGACGAGTAGTCGATGACCACCGTCTTCCCGCGCCCGAGGTCCGCGTCGCCGCCGTACGCCAGCCCCGCCGAGCGCGCCGCGTCGATGACCTCCGACGTGAAGGGCAGGGGAGTGAAGCGGGCGTTGACGTAGGGGCCCACCGCCTTGATTTCCAGGCCCGGCACGCTGAGCGCCTGGGCGAGCCCGGCGGCGATGGCGGGCGGCGCCTTCTTCTGGGCCTTGGCCAGCGGGAAGGTGGCGAAGCTCAGGTCGCCATGGGCGGGCTCGGCCGGCTTGACCTGGGCCTCGACCTCGGAGGCCGGCATGCCCAGGGCGCTGGCGAGCGCCTGGGCGAATGCGGCTCGGTATCGGGAGTAGACGGAGGAACTCATGGGAACGCGCGGGATACTAGACAATCCAGGGTGGCTTCCGGCCACCCTTGTTCGCGCCCGAGTTTCTTCCGTCACTCAGGGTACGGCTGGTGCCCGGCGGCTGGGGCGCACCACCGCGGCCACGGTGTCCAGCAGCTTGGGCAACTGGAGCGGCTTCTCGAAGAAGCCATCGATGCGCTCCAGGCCCTCGCCCGAAGTGAGGGACGCCACCTCGCTGGCACCCGAGATGATGTACACGACGATGTCGGCGAGCGACTCGTTGCCGCGGATGAAGCGCAGCACGGAGCGTCCGTCCTCCTCGCTCAGCCGCAGGTCCAGCAGCACCATGGCCGGGCGGATGTGGGAGAGGATGGAGCGCGCCTCCGAGGCCCCCGACGTGGCCATCACCCGGTAGCCCTCCTGCTCCAGCACCTGCTGGAGGACCTCGCGGCAGTCGGCGTCGTCCTCCACGAGGAGGATGCCGCCGGACTTGGGCGCCGTCTGCGCGATGTCCGGCGCGGCCACGGCGCCAGCGAACATGGGAAGCACCATCTGGAAGGTGCTTCCCTCGCCGAGCACGCTGGAGGACTCCATGCGCCCACCGTGCAGGGCGACAATCTTGCCCACCAGCGGCAGCCCCAGGCCCGCGCCCGGCGGACGCGGCATGCCTGGCTGCGCCCGGTAGAAGGCGTCGAACACGTGCTCCAGCGCCTCGGCGGACATGCCCGGGCCGCTGTCCTTCACCGTGAGCGTGGCGAGCCCGTCCTCGGCGGACACGCGCACCTCGACGGTGTCGTCCGCCTCGCTGTGGTGGATGCCGTTCTCCACGAGGTTGTGGATGGCTTCCGCGATGCGCTCACGGTCGCCGCGCACGAAGACCTCGGAGCAGGGCGGGATGATGACCCGCACCTTGCAGTGCTCCGCGAGCGCGCCCAGGCCCCGCACCACCTCTTCCGCCACGGCCTTGAGGCCGAAGGGGCGCTGGTTGAGCTGCATCTTCCCGGACTGGAGCCGGGACATGAGCAGCAAGTCATTCACCATGCGCAGCATGCGGTCCGAGTTCCGGTCGCAGATCTGCACCGCGCGGCGCTGGGAGTCCGTCAGGGGCCCCAGCTTCTCGCGCCCCATCATGGCCAGGTAGGACTTGATGGTGGTGAGCGGGTTCTTCAAGTCATGCGAGACGTTGCCGAGCAGCTCCTCGCGGTTCTGCTCCAGGCTCTTGAGGCCGGCGATGGCCGTCTGCAGGTCCTTGTTGCGGCGGGCGCTGTCGTCGCGCAGGCGCGCCACCTCGTAGGCGGCGGTGAGCTGGGCGGCCAGCGACTGGAGCAGGGTGTCCGAGGGCTCGCGCCGCGCGCCAAGCACCACCAACACGCCGGTGACGCCCTGGGGGCCCTCCAGCGGCACGGCCACGGTGTCGCCCTCACGCAGGAGCGCTTTCTGGGAGAAGGCGCGTCCCACCACGCCCTCGCCCGGGACGGCGGCGGTGACGCGGTCGTCATAGCGGCCGCGCACGTGCTCGACGTGGAGCTGCTCGCGGGAGGGGAAGTGGCGGGCCACGTAGCAGACCTTCGGCTTCAAGAGCGCGTGGATGGTCTGCAGGTGGGAGCGCAGGGCCTCGGTGGGCCCCGCGTTGTCCGTCAGGTGCCGCGCCATCTCGAGGAGGGCACGGCTGGCGGTGTCCGTATCCACCGCCGGGGCTGGCTTCACCGCCCGCCGGGCGGGCTTCTTCGCGACGGGACGCAGCGGCACGACCTCGGCCAGCGTCCCCTTCTTCTTCGAGCGCACGTTTGAATCCTGCTTCATGTTCCGCGCGCGTGGGAACGGCCCCCGCTGAAGAGGCCTTCCGGAGGACAGTGGCCGTGTCGCCTGTCCGACAGCCCGGCCTCAGGCCCGGCGTTGGAGGCGTCCGTCCGGACCCAGGGCGTACGGCTCCACGAGGAGCGGCTGCACCTTCTCGTGGTAGCCGTCCACGCTGAAGCCCGCCTCGGCGATGGCGGCCAGGGCGGCCGTCTGGACGCGGCGGGCCGTGTCGTCGGCGGTGAGCAGCTTCAGCATGGGCTCGCGCGCCGGCTCGTACTTGAAGGTGCCGAGCGCCTTGAGCGCGGCGATCTTCACGTCATCCCCCATGTCCTCCAGGAAGGGCATGACGGCCGGGGGGATGCGCGGGTCCTGCTTGCCGGTGAGGTGGTGGAGCAGGACGACCTTCTTCTCCGGGTTGCGCGTGTAGTACGCGGACAGGTGCTGGAGCGCGCTCACGCAGGTGGCGATGACCTGGTCCTCGGGGATGAGGTCGCCCAGCAGGCGCAGGGCCCAGGACGCGGCCTGCTCGCTGGTGCGCAGGAAGTCGACGATGGGGGGCACGGCGTCCTGGCCGAAGCCCTTGATGAGGTCGAACGTGCGCTCCTTCTCGTCCGCGTCCGTGGTGAGCGGGTCCACGGTGATGGTGAAGCGGCTGAGCAGCACGCCCACGGCCTCGGGGATGCGCATCTCCCCGAGCTGCTCGATGGCCTTCTGCCGCGTCGCCGGGTCCCCGTACTTCTGGGTCACCTTGGGCTTGAGCTTGAGGGCTTTGTCGGGGCCCGAGCCGCCCGTGAAGATGTCGAAGAGGCCCATGTGCGCGTCTGCTCCGTTTCCTGCGAAAGAGCGTGGAGGGTGGAGGCGCCGTCTATGACGGGGCGGCGCCCGGGACAAGAGACATTAGGGTCAGAGCGTCAGCTCGCGGCGGACATCGCCCCGGTACGCCCGGGAGAGCGCCTCGGCGGCCGCCCGGGCCTCGGCGGTGGCCTCCTCGGGCACCTTCACCTGGAGGTGCAGGTAGAGGTCGCCCGGCGCGCCGCCCTTCAGGGAGGGCACCCCGCGCCCCTTCAGCCGCATGCGCCGGCCGGACTGCGAGCCGGGGGGCACCTTCACCGTCACCTCGCCCTGGAAGGTCGGCACGCGCACGTCGGCGCCCAGGAGCGCCTCGGGCACCGTCACCGGCAGGTCGATGTGCAGGTCGTCCCCCTCGCGGCGCACCAGCGGGTGCTCGGTGACATCGGTCTCGATGTAGAGATCGCCCGGAGGGCCGCCCCGGGAGCCTGCGGCGCCCTGGCCGGCCAGCCGCACCTTGGAGCCCGTGCTCACGCCCGCCGGAATCTTCACCGTCAGCCGGGTGGCCTCCTCCTTGACACCGGTGCCGCCGCACTGGGGGCAGGGCTCCAGGGCCCGCCCGGTGCCCTGGCAGTTCGGGCACACCCCGTTGCCGCCGAACAGACCCGCCCGGCGCGAGCGCCCCGAGCCACCGCAGGTGGGACAGGTGCCCATGCGTCCGGAGTCGCCCCGGCCGCTGCACGCCGAGCAGCGCCCCGGCCGGCTGATGGAGAGGGTGCGCTCGGTGCCCGCCACGGCCTCCCCGAGGGAGAGCTGGACGCGGGCCGTCAGGTCTTCACCCCGTTCCGGGCCCGCGCTCCGGCCCCGCCGGGCGCCGAAGAAGTCGTTGGGGTCCACTCCGCCCGCGCCGCCGCGCCCGCCGAAGAGGTCGTTGAAGAGGTCGCCCAGGTCGAAGCCCTCGGCGCCAAAGGGGATGCCCCCCGCGCCACCGCTCGCGGCCGAGGACCGGTAGGCGCGGTACGCCTCCGCCTTCTTCTCGTCGAAGCCGATCTTCTCCGCGTCGGGACCGAACTCGTCGTACAGCTTGCGCTTCTTCGGGTCCGACAGCACCTCGAAGGCCGAGCTGACCTGCTTGAACTTGTCCTCGGCGGCCTTGTTCCCGGGGTTGACGTCCGGGTGATACTTGCGCGCGAGCTTGCGGTAGGCCTTCTTCACGTCCTCCGCGGAGGCCGTCCGGTCCACGCCAAGAATCTGGTAATAGTCATCCGCCATTTGTTCCCGCCCTGATGTACCTGACTGAACGTAACCAGCCGGTGGGAGCGCGCCAGCACGGAGTGTCCGGTTGGCGGGGGATGTATAAAGTCGCCGGAAGATGAGGGAGGCCATGTCAGCGCCGCGCCAGGCTGGAGCGGGTACCCTGTGGCTGGCGGGCTGGCTCCTGCTCGTGCCCGTGTTCGGGGCCCGGGCCGAGCCTCCCCCCGAGGCCGAGGGCCGGGTCGTCGACCGTGTGGTCGCCGTCGTCGAGGGGCAGGTGCTCACCCTGAGCGAGCTGCGGTTCGAGGCCCGGGTGGCGCTCGTGCAGCGAGGGGGCGTGCAGGCCCTGGACGTCCCGCTCGACGAGGACACGCTCCGCAACGCCCTGGACTTCATCATCAACCAGCGCGTCCAGGTGCTCAACGCGGACCGCCTCCAGGCGTTCCCCGCCGAGCCCGCCGAGGTGGGGGCGCGGCTGGCCACGTTCCAGCAGCGCGTGGGCGGAGAGGCCGCGCTGCGTCGCTTCCTCGCCGCGCACGCCGTGTCCCAGGAGGAACTGGAGGCCGTGCTGGCCCGGGGCTTGAGGGCCGAGCGCATCCTGGACAGCCGCATCCGGCTTCGGGCCCAGGTGGGTGAGACCGAGGTCCGCCGCTACTACGAGCAGCACGCGAGCGAGTACCCGCAGGGCTACGAGTCGGTGCGGGCCGCCATTCGGGAGAAGCTGGTGCGGGAGCGTTACGGGACGCTGGCGGCGGAGGAGCTGGCGCAGGTGAGGGCCTCGGCGCAGGTGCGTCGCGTGGCCCCCTTCACGCGGGAGGCGCGGCGATGAGGCGGATGCGCGAGGATTCGCCGCCGGGGCCGAAGCACGGTTTCAGCATCCGGCAGATGATGGTGGAGGACCTGCCGGCGGTGATGGCGCTGGAGAAGCAGGCCTTCAAGAACCCCTGGTCGCCGGAGCTGCTCCAGCGCGAGCTCCAGCACGAGTGGTCCACCATCCTCCTCGTGGAGGAGGAGGTGCCGGGGCAGGGGAGTCCCGTGCTCCTGGGGCTGGCCATCTTCTGGATCGTCCACGACGAGGTGCACGTGCTCAACGTTGCCACCGCGCCCGCGCACCGGCGGCGTGGAGTGGCCCGGGCCGTCATGGACGAGGTGCTCGCCCGGGGCAAGGCCCGCCGCTGCACGCTCGCCACCCTGGAGGTCCGCCGGAGCAACGAGCCGGCCATCCAGCTCTACCGCTCGCTGGGCTTCCGCCCGGTGGGCATCCGGCCGAACTACTACGTGGACGAGGGCGAGGACGCCATCGTGATGGTCCTCGACTTCTAACCGCACCCGGAGTAGAGCCGCGCCCCGCTGTAGACCAGCCGTGTTCCGGGGCGGTGAGTCCTGGGGAATGGACCCATGGACCTCTGCCGGTTCATAGGCAAAGGTCAGGCCGTGCTTGACACGGAGGGGTCCCTTCCTATACTCGCGGCCCTTTCCGTAGTCCTGTAGGTAGATATGCGCCGCTTGGTGTGTCCAGGCGGCGGCCAAACCCGAAGAAGAGGTATCAGTTGCCGACCATCAGCCAGCTGGTTCGCAAGGGCCGCGAGAAGCTCGTCATCAAGGGCAAGAGCCCCGCGCTCAAGGAGTCTCCCCAGAAGCGTGGCGTGTGCACCCGCGTGTACACGACGACCCCGAAGAAGCCGAACTCGGCCCTCCGCAAGGTGGCCCGTGTTCGTCTGACCAACGGGATCGAGGTCACGTCCTACATCCCCGGCGTGGGTCACAACCTCCAGGAGCACTCGGTGGTGATGATCCGCGGTGGCCGTGTGAAGGACCTCCCGGGCGTCCGCTACCACATCGTCCGTGGCACGCTGGACTCCGTGGGTGTGGCGGGCCGCAAGCAGAGCCGCTCCAAGTACGGCGCCAAGCGTCCGAGCTGATCGCTCGTCACGCGGACCACCTTCGTTTCTGGAAGTTTCGTCGGACGCCTCGCCCCGCACCCTGGGGAGCGTCCCTGGGCAGTTCCTCACAGCGGTTCATGAAGCCCCGTTGAAGACTCTCCAAGTGGGAGTGGGGCGTAAGGGAAGAGAGAAGAGATGCCTCGCCGTCGCGTAGTCGCCAAGCGCAAGATTCTCCCGGATCCGAAGTTCCAGGACCGGCTCGTCACCAAGTTCGTCAACGACCTGATGCGGAAGGGGAAGAAGTCCATCGCGGAGGGCGTGTGCTACGGCGCCTTCGCCCTCATCGAGGAGCGCGCGAAGGAAGACCCCCTCAAGACCTTCAAGAAGGCCCTCGACAACGTCAAGCCGGTCCTCGAGGTGAAGAGCCGCCGCGTCGGTGGCGCCACCTACCAGGTCCCCGTCGAGGTCCGTCAGGACCGCCGCGTCGCCCTCGGCATGCGCTGGATCATCAGCTACGCCAAGGCGCGTGGTGAGAAGACCATGCAGGAGAAGCTGGCCGGCGAGATCATGGACGCCGCCAACAACCGCGGCAACGCGGTGAAGAAGCGTGAAGACACGCACAAGATGGCGGAGGCCAACAAGGCCTTCGCTCACTACCGCTGGTAGGCCTTCGAGGCTTCGCGGTTGCCGCCCGGATGCAGATGCTGCATCCGGGCGGTTTTGTTAGGTGAAGCAGGTTCTCTGAAATCGTCCGGCCGGTTGGGTGAGAAGGCCTGAAGGCCCGCCCGCCTCCCCTGGAAAGGTATTGAGTCATGGCCCGTGAGCATCCCCTCGAGCGCTACCGCAACATCGGCATCATGGCGCACATCGATGCCGGCAAGACGACGACCACGGAGCGCATCCTCTTCTACACCGGCGCCATCCACCGGATGGGCGAGGTGCACGAGGGGAACACCACCACCGACTGGATGGTCCAGGAGCGCGAGCGCGGCATCACGATTACGTCCGCCGCCATCACCGCCTTCTGGCAGCGGCGCGACCAGCGCTACCGCGTCAACATCATCGACACGCCGGGACACGTGGACTTCACCATCGAGGTGGAGCGCTCGCTGCGCGTGCTCGACGGCGCCATCGCCGTGTTCGACGGCGTCAACGGCGTGGAGCCGCAGTCCGAGACGGTGTGGCGCCAGGCGGACAAGTACAAGGTCCCCCGCATCTGCTTCATCAACAAGATGGACCGGGTGGGCGCGGACTTCGAGATGTCCGTGGGCACCATCAAGGAGAAGCTGGGCGCGCGCGCGGTGCGGATGCAGCTGCCGCTGGGCGCGGAGGACAAGCTCCGCGGCGTCATCGACCTGGTGAAGATGAAGGCGCTGGTGTTCCACGACTCGGAGCAGGGCAGCCGCTACGACGAGGTGGACATCCCCGAGGAGTTCCGCGAGGCGGCGGAGGCCGCCCGGGGCGAGCTGCTCGAGGCCGCGGCCGAGCAGGACGACGCGCTCACGGAGAAGTTCCTGGAGGGCCAGGAGCTGACCGAGGACGAGATTCGCGGCGCCATCCGCAAGGGCTGTGTGGGGCTGAAGCTGTTCCCCGTGTTCTGCGGCTCGGCGTTCCGCCACAAGGGCGTGCAGCCGCTCCTGGACGCGGTGATTGACTACCTGCCCAGCCCGCTGGAAATCCCGCCCGTGCACGGCAAGACGCCCAAGGGCGAGGACGCCATCCGCGAGACGCGGGACGACGCTCCGTTCAGCGCGCTGGCGTTCAAGATCATGAACGACCCCGCGTTCCAGTCGCAGACGCTGACGTTCCTCCGCGTCTACTCCGGCCGCCTGGAGGCGGGCACGGCGGTGTGGAACTCGGTGAAGGGCAAGCGCGAGCGCGTCAGCCGCCTGGTGCAGATGCGCGCGGACAAGAAGGACGAGCTCACCGAGTGCTTCGCCGGCGACATCTGCGCGGTGGTGGGCCTCAAGCTGGCGACCACCGGCGACACGCTCTGCGACGACAAGCAGCCCATCGTCCTGGAGCGCATGGAGTTCCCCGAGCCGGTCATCGACATCGCGATCGAGCCGAAGTCGACGGCGGACCAGGACAAGATCATCCAGTCGCTGCAGCGCCTGGCCATGGAGGACCCGTCCTTCCGCGTGAGGACCAACGAGGAGACGGGGCAGACCATCATCGCCGGCATGGGCGAGCTGCACCTGGAAATCATCGTCGACCGCCTCCTGCGCGAGTTCAAGGTCGACGCCAACATCGGCAAGCCCCAGGTGGCGTACCGGGAGACCATCACCACCCAGGTGGAGCAGGAGGGAAAGTTCATCCGCCAGACGGGAGGCAAGGGCCAGTACGGCCACATCTGGCTGCGCGTGATGCCCAACGAGCCGGGCAAGGGCTTCTCGTTCGAGAACAAGATCACCGGCGGCGTGGTGACGAAGGAGTTCGTCGAGGCGGTGAGGGAGGGTGCCGCCGAGGCCATGCAGAACGGCCCCGTGGCGGGCTACCCCATGGTGGACGTGAAGGTGGAGGCCTACGACGGCTCCATGCATGAGGTGGACTCGAGCGAGATGGCGTTCAAGATCGCCGGCTCGATGGCCTTCAAGGACGCCGTGCGCAACGCCGCCCCGGTGCTGCTCGAGCCCATCATGAGCTGCGAGATCCTCACCCCCGAGGACTTCATGGGCGACGTCATCGGAGACCTGAACGGCCGCCGCGGGAAGGTGCTGGGCATGGTGCCCCGGGCCGGCCGGGTGCAGGCCATCCAGGCGCAGGTGCCCCTGGCGGCCATGTTCGGCTACTCCACGGACCTGCGCAGCCGCAGTCAGGGAAGGGCGACGTACACCATGCAGTTCAGTCACTACGCACCCGCGCCGAAGTCGGCGCTCAACCGGTGACTCGGGCCGCCTGGCGGCAGTCCGGCCGGGCGATTTCAGTTGACGTTGCTGCAGGTTTGGAGCAGGACGCAGCACCTTCGCAGTTGTTTTCCGGATTTTGAAACGCGCCGGGTCGCTGACCGGCTGCCCCGCGAGGAGAGGTCATGGCCAAGGAGAAGTTCGACCGTAGCAAGCCCCACGTGAACATCGGCACGATCGGACACGTGGACCACGGCAAGACGTCGCTGACCGCCGCCATCACCAAGGTGCTGGCGAAGTCCGGTGGCGCCACGTTCATGGCGTACGACCAGATCGACAAGGCGCCGGAGGAGCGTGAGCGCGGCATCACCATCTCCACCGCGCACGTGGAGTACCAGACGAAGAACCGTCACTACGCGCACGTCGACTGCCCGGGCCACGCCGACTACGTGAAGAACATGATCACGGGCGCGGCGCAGATGG